>DATDNT010000001.1:0-36224 GCA_036518135.1 Gaiellaceae bacterium
GCTCGCCGAGGAAGACGAGCGCGATCACGACGGCGACGAGCGGCGCGGCGCCGAGCGCGACGGACGTGCGGGACGCGCCGATCTCGCGCACGGCGAGCGTGAAGAGGATCTGCGAGCCGCCGGGCGCGAGCAGCCCGGCGAGGAAGAACGGCCACGCGCCGCCGACGTCGTGGCGGATCGCCGCGCCGACGAGCGCGACGCAGAGCGCGGGCAGCACGGTCGCGAGCGCGACCGCACCGGCGTCCTCCAGGCCGCGCAGGCCGAGCCGCACGGCGACCGTCATGCCGCCGAACAGCGCCGCCGACGCGAGCGCGAGGACGACGGCGGTCACCGGCCCCGCTCCGGCGCCGGCGAAGCCGGTGCCTCCGCTCTTTGCCGGACTCCGTCGAGCCTACGTCCGGTCAGCTCCGCCACGAGGATGCCCGCCATGATCGCGGCGCAGCCTGCCCATCCCGCCGGACCGAGCCGGTCGCCCGCAAGCGAGATGCCGAAGATCGCCGCCCACACCGGCTCCAGCGAGAACGCGAGCGCGGTGCGGGTCGCCGTCGTTCGCCGCTGCGCCCACGTCTGCGCGAGGAAGGCGAGCGCACTCGCGAAGACGCCGGTGACGAGCAGCGCGCCCCAGACCGTCCACCCGTGCGGCGCGTGCAGGTCGCCGAGCGCGAGCGCGACGGCGAGCAGCCCGCCGAACGCCGTCAGCATCTCGACGAGCGTGAACGCGATTGCGTCGTAGCGCGGCGCGTACCGCTCCATCAGGACGATCTGCAGCGAGTAGACCGCCGCGCCGCCGAGGACGAGCAGGTCGCCGACGAGCGCACCCCGGTGCACGCCGGCGAGCAGCGCGAGCCCGACCGTCGCGAGGGTGACGCCCGCCCAGGCGCCGGCGCTCGCGCGCACGCGGAAGCACGCGAAGGCGAGCAGCGGCGTCAGGACGACGTACATCCCGGTGATGAACCCCGTCGACGACACGGACGTCCGCTGCAGGCCCGCGGTCTGCAGCGCGTACCCGGCGCCGAGCAGCGCGCCCGCGAGGACGCCTTCCGCGACGCCGGTCCGCCCGAGCGCGGAGACGCGTCGCACACCGGGGATCGCGAGGGTGCCGCTCGCGATCGCGAAGCGCAGCGCGAGGAACGCGAAGAGCGGGTAGACCGCGACGGCGTCCTTCACCTGCACGAACGTCACGCCCCACACGGCGGTGACGGCGAGCAGGACGAGGAGCGCGGGCACCCGCGCGATGAAACCAAAAGGTGTCAGACACCTCCGCGGTGCCTGACACCTCTCAGTCGGGTCAGTCGTCCTTCAGCTTGTCGCTGACCGCATCCTTCGCGTTGCTCGCGGCGTCCTTCGCGTTCCCGACGGCGTTCTGCGCCTTGCCTTCGGCCTCGCGGTCGGAGTCGCCGGTGAGCTTCCCCTCGGTCTCCTTCAGCTTGCCTTCGACCTTGTCGTCCATTCCTGCCTCCTTTTCACATGTTCTGGGAGCCGGGGCCGCCGTCGTCGGGGCCCGTGCCTCCCTCGTCGTCGTCGAGTGCGCCTTCCATCGCGCCGTCGCCGCCGCGGTCCTCGTCCTCCGGGATGACCTCGCTCACGGCGTCTCCTCCCAGTCCGCGTCGACGGGAGCGTCCTCCGTCCCCTCTTCGTCGAGCCGCTGCTGCGTGGGGTTGCGGCCGCTCTCGTCGATCGCTTCTTCCCCGTTTTCGGTGTCAACATCGCTCATGCGGATACCGTTTCCTCGATGGACGTGCTCGACACCTTCGGACGGCCGCTTCGCGACCTCCGCATCTCGGTCACCGACCGCTGCAACTTCCGCTGCGTCTACTGCATGCCGAAGGAGGTCTACGGCCGCGACCACGCGTTCCTCGACCGCCGCGAGCTGCTGACCTTCGAGGAGATCGCGCGCGTCGCGCGCGTCTTCGTCGACGGCGGCGTGCGCAAGATCCGCATCACGGGCGGCGAGCCGCTCGTGCGGCGTGAGCTCGAGCGGCTGATCGCGCTGCTCGCGGAGCTGGAGGTCGACCTGACGCTGACGACGAACGGCTCGCTCCTGACGCGGATGGCGCAGACGCTCGCCGAGGCGGGGCTGTCGCGCGTGACGGTGAGCCTCGACTCGCTCGACGACGCGCAGTTCCGGGCGATGAACGACGTCGACTTCCCCGTCGCGAAGGTGCTCGACGGGATCGACGCCGCGCAGGCCGCCGGGCTGCCGGTGAAGGTGAACGCGGTCGTCAAGCGCGGCATGAACGACGACCAGATCGTCCCGATGGCGCGCTTCTTCCGCGAGCGCGGGCACACGCTCCGGTTCATCGAGTACATGGACGTCGGCCACACGAACGGCTGGCGCCTCGACGACGTCGTCTCGGCGAAGGAGATCGTGGCGGCCCTCGACGAGGCGATCGGCGTCGAGCCGGTGGACGCCGCCTACCGCGGCGAGGTCGCGAAGCGTTGGCGGTACCGGGACGGTCGCGGCGAGTTCGGCGTGATCGCGTCGGTGACGCAGCCGTTCTGCGGCGACTGCACGCGCGCCCGCCTGTCGGCCGAGGGGAAGCTCTTCACGTGCCTCTTTGCAGTCCGCGGCCACGACCTGCGCGCGCCGCTCCGGATGGGCGCGACGGACGAGGAGCTCGCTGAGGCGATCCGCGGTGTCTGGACGGCCCGGAAGGACCGCTACTCGGACCTGCGCACGGCGAACACACCCAAGAGCGACGAGCGCGTCGAGATGTCCTACATCGGCGGCTAGCCGCACGCGGACCCGCTCCTTCGCCTGCAGAGACGCCGAAAATCGCCCAAACTGGGCGAGCGGGGACGGCCCGCACCCCCTTCCACGCTCACCCGTCGACCGCAACCTGGAGTACGATTACACCGTGTCGACCATGGTCGCTGTCGGGCGGCGCCATCTGCCGCGCGGCTGGTCGGATCTCGGACGCCAGCTGCTCATCTGGTTCGGCTTCGCCGTCCTGTACCAGCTTGCGCGCGGGCTGGCCGACCGCAACCCCGCGAGGGCGTTCGCGAACGGCTACCACGTCGTCGACCTCGAGACGAGAGTCGCCCACCGGCTCTACGAGCTGACGTTCCAGCAGTTCGTCGACCAGCGGCACCTGCTCGAGACGGTCGTCTCGTGGACGTACTGGAACTCCGAGTTCACCGTCGTCGGCTTCGCGGTGCTTTGGGTCTACATGCGGCGCCACGACGCGTTCGTCGGCTTCCGCAACTCGATCCTGCTCGCGAACATGATCGGGCTCGTCGGCTACGTGTTCGTGCCGACCGCCCCGCCGCGGCTCCTGGGCGTCGGCTTCGCCGACCAGCATCGTGACGGGCTCGTGCAGCTCGCGGCGAACCCGTACGCGGCCATGCCGAGCCTGCATGCCGCCGACGCGCTGATCGTCGGCGTCGTCCTCTTCTCGGTCTGCCGGAACTGGTGGGCGAAGGCGATCTGGGCGGTCTGGCCGGCGTGGGTCTGGTTCGCGGTCATGGCCACGGGCAACCACTTCTGGCTCGACTGCGCCGCCGGGATCCTCGTCGCGATCGTCGCGATGACGGCGGTCTACAACGAGCGGATCCGCCGCACGTTCGCCGCTCGTCGGGTGTAACCGACCGCCCACCGACGTGCAACGGGAGGACGGCGGAAGCCCTGGTACGGTCCGCCCGGTGACCAGAGCCGCAGCGATCAAGCACGGCTACACGACGGGCGCGCGGGGCCTCGCGTCCCGCTCCGTCACCGGTCTCACCCGCACGCGCATCACCCCGAACGCGCTCACGACCGCAGGCGTCACGCTCTGCTTCGCAGCGTCGGTGCTCGTGCTCTTCGAAGCGAGGAACGAGATCCTCTTCTACTGGCTCGCCGCCGTCGTCTTCGTCCTCGGCTCGCTGCTGGACATCCTCGACGGCGCGCTCGCCCGCGCCGGCGGCAAGACGACGCCGTTCGGAGCCTTCCTGGATTCGACGACCGACCGCGTCAGCGAGGGCTTCATGCTGACGGCGATCGCCTGGGTGCTCGCGCGGCACCACCACCCCACGTTCGTCGCCGTCGCGATGGCGGCGATGGCGGGGTCGTTCCTCGTCTCGTACACGCGCGCGAAGGCCGAGACGCTCGGCCTCCGCGGCGACGTCGGGATCGGGTCGCGCGCGGAGCGCGTCGTCGTCATCACCGCGGGTCTCGTCCTCGCGCCCTGGGGCGTGCTGCCCTGGGCGCTCGTGCTCCTCGCGTGCACCGCGTGGATCACGGTCGTCCAGCGGGTCCTGCACGTCCGCAAGCAACTGATGGAGGCATCCAATGAGTGAGATGAACGGCAACGGGCGCGACCGGCAGCAGGACAAGGTGCGCGTCGCGATCATCGGCGTCGGCAACTGCGCGAACTCGTTCATGCAGGGGCTGACGTATTACAAGGACGCGAACGCGGACGACTTCGTCCCGGGCCTCATGCACGTCGACCTCGGCGGGTACCACATCCGCGACGTGGAGGTCGTGGCGGCGTTCGACGTCGTCAAGGGCAAGGTCGGCGCAGACATCGCCGACGCGATGTGGGCGCACCCGAACGACACGATCAAGTTCGCCGACGTGGCGAAGACGGGCGTCACCGTGTCGCGCGGCATGACGCTCGACGGCATCGGCAAGTACCTCTCACAGGTCGTCGAGAAGGCGGACGGACCGACCGACGACGTCGTCGGCATCCTCAAGGAGCGCCAGGTCGACGTCGTCGTCAACTACCTCCCGGTCGGGTCGGAGGACGCGACGAAGTGGTACGCGGAGCAGATCATGGCGGCCGGCTGCGCGATGGTGAACTGCATGCCGGTGTTCATCGCGCGCGAGGACTACTGGAACAAGCGGTTCCAGGAGGCCGGCGTGCCCATCGTCGGCGACGACATCAAGTCGCAGGTCGGCGCCACGATCACGCACCGCGTGCTCACCTCGCTCTTCCGCGAGCGCGGCGTCCACCTCGACAAGACGATGCAGCTGAACGTCGGCGGCAACTCGGACTTCCTCAACATGCTCGAGCGGGAGCGCCTCGAGTCGAAGAAGATCTCGAAGACGAACGCCGTCACGTCGATGCTCGACTACGACCTCGGCGACAAGAACGTCCACGTCGGCCCGTCGGACTACGTGCCGTGGCTGACCGACCGCAAGTGGGCGTACATCCGCCTCGAAGGGTCGAGCTTCGGGGACGTTCCGCTGAACGTCGAGATGAAGCTCGAGGTGTGGGACTCGCCGAACTCGGCCGGCATCGTGATCGACGCCGTCCGGCTCGCGAAGCTCGCGCTCAACAACGGCATCGCCGGGTCGCTCGAAGGTCCGAGCTCGTACCTGATGAAGTCGCCGCCCCGGCAGATCGCCGACGACGACGCGTACGAGCTCGTGGAGGAGTTCATCGAGCGCAACCGCCGCCAGGTCGGCGCGCCGGCGCACATCTAGACACCGGGCTCGAGGAGGCGCAGCCCGAGCGGGTGCGCCTCCTCGCCCTTGCGCTCCTACTCTCGTCGCCTGCCGTCCACGGCAAACCGGCTGAGCACCACAACGAGCCGCACGACGTGACGCGGCAGGCGTGTCATGGTCGGCGGCCTCGGCTACGCGAACGCGCGCACGGTCCTCCCCGTCGCCGCTCATCGACACGTGCACCTTCTCGCGAACCGGTGAGTCCGGGTTGCCCGCGCCCCTGCCGGCGTCGTAGGGTCGAACGGCTCGGCCCTACGACGAGGAGGGGACATGCCGCACGAGCAGGACAGGTTGACGCGCCGTACGTTCGTGAAGCGCGCGGGAGCCGCGGGGGTCGCGGTCGCCGGCGGGACGTTGTGGGCGACGTCGCCCGCTGCGGCACGCGCGCGACGGTACGCCAAGGCGCAGACGCCGCTTCGGCACGTGGTGATCTCGTGTCAGGAGAACCGGTCGTTCGACCACTACTTCGGCTATGCGCCGCAGGTGCAGGCGGCAGGCTACGGGCCGCCGCCGGGCTTCACGCAGCCTGACGCCGGCGGCGTCGCCCACGCACCGTACGAATTGACTGCGCTCTCGACGAACGACCCGGCCCATTCGTGGAACGCCGTCCACGCGCAGTGGGACAGCGGCAAGATGGACGGGTTCTACACGTCGAGCGGCGCGACCGCGATCGGGTACTACACCGCGAACGAGCTGCCGTACTACTACTCGCTGCTGGACGGCGCAGGTCTCTGCGCGAACTACTTCTGCTCGCTTCTCGGCCCCACCTGGCCGAACCGCTTCTACCTGATGGCCGGCACGTCCGGCGGGATCACGAACAACAACTACTGGGGCTACAACACGTTCAGGTCGGCGCAGTGGCCGATCATCCTCGACCTGCTCGACGAGGCGGGCCTCAGCTGGAAGATCTACTACATCGGCTCCGACGGAGTCGACGTCGGCGACACGGACAACGTGGCGGTGTTCTGGGACAGGTACTCGTTCGACGATCGCACCGCGCGGTCGATCGACGAGTACTACGCGGATTGCGCCGCCGGGACGCTGCCGAACGTCAGCTGGATCATCCCGAGCTACTCGATGCAGTTCGACGAGCACCCGCCCGCCGACGTCTCCGTCGGGATGAACTTCCAGCGGCAGACGATCGAGGCGCTCCAGGGGTCGCCGCACTGGGGCAAGTCGGCGTTCCTGCTCACCTACGACGAGCACGGCGGGTTCTTCGACCACGTGCCGCCGCCGCAGGTGGACGCGTTCGGGCTCGGGATCCGCGTGCCGCTGTGGGTCGTGTCGCCGCACGCGCGCCGCGGCGTGATCGCGTCGCAGAAGCCCGCCGACCACACCTCCACGCTGAAGTTCATCGAACGGCTGTGGGGGCTGCCGACGCTCGCGTCGCGCAACCACCTCTTCGACACCGCGACCCCGATCAGCGGGTCGCCGGCGCCGCCGTGGATCCACGGCGACGACCCGCTCCGGCCGTGGAACGCCTCCACGAAGGGCAAGTACGCCGCGAACGGCGCGCCGGCGCCGCCGCGCGACGGCCTCGCCTCGCTGAGCGACCTGTTCGACCTGTTCCACTTCTAGGAACGAGGCCCCAAAGGACGGCGCGAACGAAGGGCCCCGAGCGGGGCCCTTCGTTTGCCATGCTTTGCGAGTCAGCCTGACAAAGGGGGAAAACCATATGAAGAGAACGCTTCTCGCTGCGGTCGCCGCAGCGCTCGCGGCCGTCGCCGTCGTCGCGGCCACGGCGTCGGGACAGACGGGCCCGAAGGCCGGCGGCCACGCCTTCGAGCACGTGTTCGTGATCATGCTCGAGAACCATTCGCAGTCGAGCGTGATCGACGACGCGAACGCACCGTTCATCACGTCGCTCGCCCACAAGTACGGCCTCGCCGCCAACTACTACGGGGTCACGCATCCGAGCGAGCCCAACTACGTCGCGGCGATCTCGGGCTCGAACTGGGGCCGGAACGTCGACGACCCGACGCTCGTCTACGACCACCTGAACATCGTCGATCTCCTCGAGTCGCACCACCTGACGTGGGCGGCCTACATGGAGTCGATGCCGAGCGCCGGCTTCACCGGGTCGCAGTATCCGGCCAACGCAGCGCTCTACGCGAACAAGCACAACCCGTTCGTGCTGTTCCAGGACATCGTGTCGAACCCGGCGCGCCTCGCGAAGATCAAGCCGTACACCAGCTTCGCGACCGACATGAAGGCGGCGCAGATCCCGAACTTCGTCTGGATCTCGCCGAACCAGTGCCACGACATGCACGGCGGGGTCTACGCGCAGATCGCGCCGGACGGCAGCGACGGGACGCCGTGCCCGTACGGCTCGGCGAAGGACGACGCGAACGACGCCGCGCTGAAGCAGAAGGCGGACGCGTTCGTCAAGGGCGCAGTCGGCACGATCACGTCGACGACGGCGTGGAAGACGGGGCGGTCGGCGATCTTCATCGTGACCGACGAGAACGACTTCACCGGAAACGCCTCGACGGACGGCTGGGAGTCGGCGGACGGCTGCTGCGACTCGCCGTACCTCGGGCCCGGGACCCCGTTCCTCGGCTCGAACGAGCAGCCGGACGGCAAGGTCTGGGCCGGCGGCATCTACGGCGGCGGGAAGATCCCGGCGATCGTGATGACGGCGAAGGGGCCGTCCGGCTATGTGAGCCAGACGCCCTACAACCACTACTCGATGCTCTCCACCATCCTCTGGAACTGGAATCTGCCACCGCTCGCGAACACGGCGGACACGCTCAACGTGAAGCCGATGACGGAGTTCTTCGTCTCGAAGTCGCCCTCGTCCGTGAAGAAGGGCCACGGCAAAGGGCACGTGAAGGGCAAGGGCAAGAAGAAGTGAGCACTCCCCGGGGCCGGGTCCGCGCCCGGCCCCGGGGTACCTTTCACGTCGATGCGGATCTGCCTGGTGACGCCGTTCGCGTGGTCTCAGCCGCACGACGTGAACGACCACGTCGCGGGTGTCGCCGACGCCCTCCGGCGCCGCGGCCACGAGGTGACGGTGATCGCGCCGTCCACCCGCGCCGCCGACCTGCTCGCCGGCCGACGCGCGCTCGCGCGCGGCGAGCGGCCGGACGTGCTCGCAGTCGGCGCCGCCGTGCCCATCTCGCGGCGCTCCCAGCTCGGCGTGCCGGTGGGGGTGCAGGCGAACCTGGCGCAGGCGCTCCTCCAGGGCGCGTTCGACCTCGTGCACGGGTTCGAGCCGGGGCTCCCGTCGCTCTCCTACCTCGCGCTTCGCGACGCGGACGCGCTGACCGTGGCGACGTTCGTCTCGCCGAAGCGCCTCGGCTACCCGCCGGCGCGGACCGCGCGCGAGAAGCTCCTCGCGCGCATCGACGCCTTGATCGCGCTTTCTCCGGAGGCGCGCGACGCCGCCGACGAGCGGTTCCCGGGCGACTACCGGCTCGTCTCACCGGGCGTCGACACGTCGACGTTCGCGCCCGGCGCGAAACGGAGCGTCATCGTCCTGGAGCTGCGCCCGAACGAGCGCGTGGTCGCGCGGGCCGTCGTCCGCGCGCTGCGCGAGCTGCCCGACTGGGAGCTCGTCCTCCTGCGCACCCGCCCGCTGATCGCGCGCCCGACGATCCCGCGCGACCTCGCAGGCCGCGTCCGTGTGCGCACCGCGCGCGATGCGTCCCTGCGCGCCCCGCTCCTGAACGAGGCGACGATCTTCGTGCCGGGGATCGACGGGGTGCGGCGGGTGACGCTCGAGGCCTCGGCGTCCGGCTGCGCGATCGTCGCGCCGCGGGGCCTCGAGGCGCAGCCCGAGCTCGCTGCGGCGGCGGTGGCACGCCTGGCAGAGGACCCATCGCTCCGTGAGCGTGAGGGCACGCGCGCGCGGGCGGAGGCCGAGTCACAGACGTTCGACGACGTCGCGGCGGAGCTCGACGCCCTGTACGCCTCGCTCGGCACGCGCCGCCGCAAGCGCCGTCAGGCCGACCCGCTCGCCGACCGCGACTGGATCGTCGCCGACCTGCACATGCACACGTCGTGGTCGCACGACTGCTCGATCGACCCCGCCGAGCTCGTCGACCACGCCGAGGCCGAAGGGCTCGGCGCGATCGCGGTCACCGACCACAACGTCTTCGGCGGCGCGATCGAGACCGCCGACGCCGCAGGCGGACGCGATCTGATCGTGGTCCCGGGCGAGGAGATCAAGACCGACGGCCAGGGCGAGGTGATCGGCCTCTTCCTCGACAAGGAGATCCCGGGCGGGCTCGGCTTCGCGGACACGATCGCCGCGATCCGCGAGCAGGACGGGATCGTCTACGTGCCGCATCCGTTCGACAGGCTGCACTCGATCCCCGACCCACGGACGCTCCACCGCCACCTCGCCGACATCGACGTGCTCGAGGTCTACAACGCACGGCTCCTCTTCGAGGGGTTCAACGACGAGGCGCTTCGCTTCGCCCGCAAGTACAACCTGACGATGGGCGCCGGGTCCGACGCGCACGTGCTCCAGGGCGTCGGGACGGGCGCGCTCCGGATGCGCCGGTTCGGGGATCCCGAGGAGTTCCTGCTGTCGCTGCGGACGGCCGAAATCCTGCGTCGGCCGAAGTCGCTCGCGTATCTCCAGTCGCTGAAATGGGTGGCGCAGGTACGGGAGCGGGTCCGCTAGGAGACTGCTTCCGGGTCCCGAAAGGACCCCTGCCGCAGTGGCCTCCACCGTGACAACAGACGAGATCTACGAGCGCTACCTCCGCAAGGCGATCACCGAGATCAATCGGCTGTCGCACGAGATCGCGCAGGCCGCGGACGGAGCCCCGACCGCGCTTCCGACCGGCCATCCGCTGGCCAGCGTGTTCCTGCTCAAGTACGGGCCGCAGGCGCAGGAGCTGCAGGAGGGCGTCGCGTTCCACGGCCGCGCCGGCAACGCGCTGATCAAGTCGCTGCAGCGGCTGCACGTCGACCCGCTGGAGGTCTACGGCACGAACTGCGTCAAGTTCGCAGGCTGCCCGCTCGACGTCGCCGCCGACTGGTTGCGGCGGGAGCTGCGAATCGTCGAGCCGAAGCTCGTCGTCGTGATGGGCGAGGACGCGCTCGAGTTCCTGAACGGCGTCTCGTTCCCGCTCTCGTCGCCGGTCGGCGCCGCGCTCGGCGAGCTGCAGCGGTTCACGCCGACGATCGAGGCGCTCGTCGTCCCGGACATCGACCTGGCGCTCGACGAGGCGCCTGCGAAGACGGCGTTCTGGAACGCGTTCAAGGCGCTCGGGCCGTGGTGGCAAGAGCTTCCGCCGTACTGACGCCGCGCGCCGTCGCGGGCGTCGTCGTGTTCGCGGCGCTCGTCGTCTACTACGAGACGCACGAGCACTGGTGGCGGATGGGCGTGTGGGGCGACGTCGCGTGGATCGCGTTCGTACTGATCCCGGTCGTCTTCTCGCTCGTGTGGCTCGCGCTTCCGCTCCGCACGGCGCGCGGCATCGCGCTCGTCGGCGTCTCGTTCGCGGTGCTCGCGGCGGTGCTCGAGCTCGCGCACCAGGGGCTCTTCGCGAACTTCGCGCGGCTCGCCGCGGCGACGCTGCTCGGGTGGTGGTTCCTCTCGTTCTTCGAGGCCGCGTCGTGGGTGGCGCTCGTCGCGCTGCTGATCCCGTGGGTCGACGCCTACTCCGTGTGGCGCGGCCCGACGAAGGAGATCGTGAACCACCACCAGCATGTGTTCAGCGTCCTGTCGTTCGCGTTCCCGGTGCCGGGCGAGCACGCGGCCGCGAACCTCGGCGTGCCGGATCTCCTCTTCTTCGCGCTCTTCCTGGCCGCCGCCGACCGGTTCGGGTTGCGCGTCGGTTGGACCTGGCTCTGCCTCGTCGCATCGCTCGGCGCCACGATCGCGCTGACGGTGTGGTTCAACCTGAACGGCCTCCCCGCGCTGCCGGGCATCGCGCTCGGCTTCCTGATCCCGAACGCGGACCTCCTGTGGCGCAGCGCGCGGCGCGGCCAGGTGTCAGACACCCTTGGTGCCTGACACCTGTCTGACGTAGCGCTCGGCGCTTCGCCGCACCACCTCGTTGCCGTCGCGCTCGACGACGGCGCCCCACCAGCCGCCGTGGATCGTGTCGAACTCGAACCGCGCGAGCGCGGCCGCGATCGCCTCCACCTTCGCCGGCGGAAGCGGGACCAGGTTCGGGTACGACCACATGAACCCGACGTACCGGCGGTCCGGGATCACCTGCACCGTGTCGCCCGCGAGCAGCGCGCGCCGTTCCTGCCAGTGCAGCGCCTGCGAGCCCTCGAAGTGCCCGCCGCAGCGGACGAGCGTCAGCCCGCCGCCGAGCGACAGCGTCTCGCCCTCCCAGAAGCGCACCGCCGGGTCGGGCCGCATCACCCACGGACGCTCCGACTCGTGGAGGTACACCGGGCACGCGAACGTGTGCGCCCACTCGACCATCGCGGTGTAGAAGTGCGGGTGCGAGATCGCGATCGCCGCGAGGCCGCCCTCCGCCGTGACTCGCGCGACGACCTCGTCGTCGAGGTACGGGATGCAGTCCCACAGCACGTTGCCGGCGTTGCTCCTCACGAGCAGCGCGCGCTGGCCGATCCCGAAGGACGGCGTCGCGCCGATCCCGAGGATGCCGTGGTCGTCGCGGATGTCGGCCTCGTGCGACGACAGGTATTCGTCGAAGGGGACCCACACCTGGCCGGTGTCGTGCGGGATGTACTGCCGCGGGTCCTCGCAGATCGGGCACGCGCCGGGCTGCTCGAGGTACTGCGTCCCGCACGCCTTGCAGAGCACGCTCATCGTAGAAGCGAGTGTGCCGAAGCCGCGACGGGCAGCGCGTGACCGGCAGCTCGGCGGCGACGTCACGGGGCCGCCGTTCACCGCCAGAATGCCCGCACCGTGCCGTTTCCGATCGTCCTCTCGAACGGCCCGCCGCCCGACGGCCTCGCCCGCGTCGCCGACGCCGGGGTGACGATGGTCCGCACCGGCCGCGCGACGTGGAGCGACGCAGCGGTCGGCGAGGAGCGTGCACTGCTCGACGCGGCGGCGGCGCGCGGTCTCCAGTGCTGGGTGTGGCTCGGAGGCCTGCAGGATCTGCCCGCGGGCGCGCCGTCGCCGCAGCGCGACCTGCTCACGCACGTCGTCGACCAGCTGCACACGCACCCGGCGCTCGGGGCGTGGAAGGGCCACGACGAGCCGAACCTCGGCAACGTCCCGCCGGCGAACCTCGAGCGCGGGCTGCGCGCGATCAAGTCGGTGGACGACACGCACCCGGTCGTCGTCGTGATGGCGCCGCGCGGGACGCCGCAGTCCCTCGTCCGCTACCGAAAATCCGTCGACGTCGCCGGCGTCGACGTGTACCCCGTCTCGTATCCGCCCGGCGTCCACTCGAGCCTCCCGGCGAAGGACGTCGGCGTTGTCGGCGACCAGGCTCGCTGGCTACGCGCCGGCGTCGGCACGAAGCCGTTCTGGCTGACCCTCCAGATCGCCTGGAGCGGGATCCTGCCGCCGCACGTGCCGCGGTTCCCGTCGAGCGCCGAGCTCCGGTTCATGGCGTACCAGGCGATCGCGGCCGGCGCGCGCGGCCTCGTGTTCTTCGGCGGCCACCTGACGCAGGTGATGTCGCCCGCCGACGCGGCGGCGGGCTGGAACTGGTCGTTCTGGACACAGTCCCTCGAGCCGCTTGTCCGGCAGCTCTCCTCGACGGCGCTCGCGCCCGCCCTCGACGCGCCCGCCGGCGTCAAGGTGCAGGCCTCGGTGAAGGACGTGGAGATCGCGACGCGGCGCACCGCGCAGTTCGACTACCTGATCGCCGTCCGGCGCGGGAACGCGACGAGCCGCGTCCAGTTCACCGGGCTGCCGAGCACGCTCCGCGGCGGGCAGGTGCTGTTCGAGTACGCGAACGGCGCGTTTCGCTCGGTCGGCGTCTCCGGCGGCGCGTTCACCGACTGGTTCGGCCCGCGCGACGCGCGCGTCTACCGCTTCACGCGCCAGACCGGGTAGCGCGTCGCGTCGAGCACCCGTTGCGCGCGGCGCACCTGCGCCGCCGTCGGGCGCGGCCGCCCGAACAGCACCCACACGGTCACGAAGCTCCCGCTGCGCCACGTCGACGCCTGCCACAGGGAGACGCGACCGCGCGTCGTGTTCCCCTCGAAGCTCGCCGTGACGAGGCCGCCGCGGATGGCGATCGGCCGGCGCGTGTGCTCCCACGGCGGCGGCGACGGCTCCCACGACCGCGTGATGTGGACGATGATCCCGCGCGGCCCGAGGCGCGCCATCGTCCGGTGCGGCGGCAGCTGGCTCGCAGGGTCGCGGTAGGGCGCGGTCGACCACCACGACTCGGTCTGCACGCAGCGCGAGCAGCCCGCCTGGACCCGTGCGGCGTGACCGGAGGGGATGTGCGCCGGCGCGGCGACGATCGTCACGCAGTGATTACGGCGCAGCGACGCCGGGAGGTCCCGCAGTCCGTTCGAGCAGCGCGACGCACTCGACGTGCGGCGTGTGCGGGAACATGTCGACGGGCCGCGCGCGCACGAGCGAGTAGCCGTAGTCGTCCGACAGGCGCTTGACGTCGCCCGCGAGCGTCGTCGGATTGCACGAGACGTAGACGAGGCGCGGCGCGCCGATCTCGCCGAGCCGCTTCAGCGCCTTGCCCGCAAGACCCGCGCGCGGCGGGTCGACGACGACGACATCGGGCTCTCCCGCTCGTTGATACAGCTCGCGCACCACCTCGCCGACGTTGCCGGCGTAGAACGCGGTGTTACCGATCCCGTTCAGCTCCTGGTTCTCGATCGCGCACGCGACGGACTCCTCGGAGATCTCGATCCCCCACACCGTCAACGCGTTCGCGGCCATCGAGAGCCCGATCGTGCCGATCCCGCAGTAGAGGTCGTACACCGTCTCGCCGCCGCCGAGCGCCGCGAACTCGCGCGCGATCCCGTACAGCTCCGCCGCCATCTCGGTGTTCGTCTGCAGGAACGCGTTCGGCCGCACGCGGAAGCGAAGGCCGGAGATCTCCTCCTCGATCGCGTCCTCGCCCCAGAGGAGCTCGGTCGGCAGGTTCGTCACCTCGGCGACGCCCCGGTTCTCGGACCAGTGGATCGAGCGCACCTCCGGGAACTCGGTGAGGACCTCGATCAGCCGCTCGCGGTCGAACCGCTCGCCGCGGGACGTGACGAGCTGCACGAGCACCTGCCCGGTGTTACGCCCCTCGCGCAGCAGGAGGTGGCGGAGGTAGCCCTCGTGCGTTTCCTGGTCGTAGGCGACGAGCTTCTCCTCGCGCGCCCACCCGCGCACGCGGTTTCTGATCGCGTTCCCGACGTCCGACGTGAGCCAGCACTTCTCGACCTCGAGCACCTCGTCCCAGCGGCCCGCCTTGTGCAAGCCGAGCGTCGCCCCGTCCTCGAGCTGCGTGAACGAGTACTCCATCTTGTTGCGGTAGCCGAACTGGTGCTTGGCGCCGACGATCGGTTCGAGCGGCGGCGACGAGAGCCCGGCGAGCCGCTGGAACGAGTCCGCGACCCACTGCTCCTTCGCCGCGAGCTGCGCCTCGTACGCGAGATCCTGGAAACGGCACCCGCCGCACGCCGGGTAGTGCGCGCACGGCGCGTCGACGCGCTGCGGCCCGGCGGCGACGACCTCCGTCGCGAGCGCCTCGGCGTGGCGGCGCTGCACCTTCGTGATGCGGGCTTTCACGGTGTCTCCCGGCAGCCCGCGCCGAACGAACACGACGAAGCCGTCGAGCCGCGCGACGCCGTTCCCGCCGTAGGCGAGGGAGTCGACCGTGAGCTCGAGCTCCTGGTCTCGCTGGACGGGCGCTGCCACGACGCCACGGTACCCGTGGAAGCAGGGAATCCCCCGATCAACCCTCCGAGGAACGCCCGGTGTTTCTACGCGTGCGCGCTTCTACGGTCGAGGCACCCGACTGGAGGCGAAAGTGACAACCCATACCCTCGAGCGCGACCACGTTCTCGAGCGCCTGCGCGAGAACGACGTCGTCCTCCCCACGTTCGCGGAGCTCGCCGACCCGGCGACGATCCCTTCCCGCGTCCGTGAGGCGCTTCGGTCCGTCGATCCCGACGCGCCGCACCCCCTCAATCTTTTCCGTGTCCACTGGCACAACGACGCCGCGCGCACCGGGTTTACTCCGGTGCCCGAGCACGTCGTGCTGACCAGGGAGCTGACCGGCGTCGACGCGAAGATCGTCGTCGCCTTCGGCGACCGGTTCCCGATGATCGGCGCGCACAAGGTCCTGGCCGCCTACGGCTGCCTCGCGCCGCGCCTCGTCGCCGGCGACTTCGACCCGACCGCGAACCGCGCGATCTGGCCGTCGACGGGCAACTACTGCCGCGGCGGCGTCGCCATCTCGCGCCTCCTCGGCTGCCGCGGCGTCGCCGTGCTGCCCGAGGGGATGAGCCAGGAGCGCTTCGACTGGCTCGCCCAGTGGGTCGTCGACCCGGAGGACGTCATCCGCACGCCCGGCACCGAGTCGAACGTGAAGGAGATCTACGACCGCTGCCACGAGCTCGAGCTGGACGAGGCGAACGTGATCCTCAACCAGTTCGGCGAGTTCGGGAACCACGTCGTCCACTACCTCGCGACCGGTGCCGCGCTCGAGCGCGTCTTCGCGTCGCTCGGCGACGGCCACCGCCTCCACTCGTTCGTGTCGGCGAGCGGATCGGCCGGGACGCTCGGCGCTGGCGACTACCTGAAGGAGCGCCTCGGCGCGCTCGTCGTCGCGGTCGAGGCCGCGGAGTGCCCGACGATGCTCTTCAACGGGTTCGGCGAGCACAACATCCAGGGGATCGGCGACAAGCACATCCCGCTCATCCACAACGTGATGAACACGGACGTCGCCGTCGCGATCCACGACCGCGCGACCGACCGGCTCGGGCTCCTGTTCGGCCGCGAGGCGGGCGTCGAGCACCTGCGCAGGCGCGGCGTGCCCGACCGCATCCTCGAGGCGCTGCCGCATCTCGGGCTCTCGAGCATCTGCAACGTCGTCGCCGCGATCAAGGTCGCCAAGCAGTTCAGGCTCGGCGAGGAAGACGTGATCGCGACCGTCGCGACCGACGGAGCGGCGATGTACGAGAGCGAACGCCGCATCGCGGAGCAGAAGTTCTTCGACGGCTCGTTCGACGCGATCGCCGCCGCGGAGGTCTACGGCGAGCACCTGCTCGGCACGTCGACGGAGCTCGTTCGCGAGCTGACGTTCGAGGAGCGGAACCGCATCTTCAACCTCGGCTACTACACGTGGGTCGAGCAGCAGGGCGTCTCGATCGACGACTTCGAGGCGCGCCGGCGGCAGGCCTTCTGGGCCGAGCAGCGTGCGCAGGTCGCGCACTGGGACGAGCTGATCACGGAGGTCAACGCCCGCACCGGAGTGCTGGAGGCGATGTGAAGCTGCCGGCGAGCACCCTCGTCTGTGCCGGCTGCGGCACCGAGGTGCCGCCCGACGATCCGTACCCCTTCGCCTGCCCCCGGGCGGGCGAAGGGGATGTCGACCACGTGCTCCGGCGGGTCCTCGACCTGAGCAGGACGGCGTGGCCGGACGGCGACGACCCGCGCCCGTTCGTGCGCTTCCGCACGCTCCTCCACTCCTATCGCTTCGGCCGCGCGCACGGTCTCTCCGACCGGGCGCTCGTCCGCATGATCGAGCGGCTCGACGACCGCGTCGCCGCCGTCGACGGCCACGGCTTCCGGGTGACGCCTCTCGTGCACTCGCAGGCGCTCGGCGCCTGGGCGAAGGACGAGACGCACAACGTGTCCGGCTCGCACAAGGCGCGCCACCTCTTCGGCGTGATGCTCCAGCTCGAGATCGCCGCGCGACTCGGCCTCGGAACCGGGCGGCGCAGCCTCGCGATCGCGAGCTGCGGCAACGCTGCGCTCGCTGCGGCGGTCGTCGCCGCGGCGGCCGGCCGCATCCTCGACGTGTTCGTGCCGGAGGACGCGGAGCCCGCCGTGCTCTCCCGGCTCGAGCAGCTCGGGGCGCGGATCACGGTCTGCCCGCGCGACCCGTCCGTGCCGGGCGACCCGACGGTCGTGAGGCTGCGCGAGGCGCTCGCGAACGGCGCGCTCCCGTTCACCTGCCAGGGCGACCTGAACGGGCTCGCGATCGAGGGCGGGCACACGCTCGCGTGGGAGCTCGCGGCGAGCGGCCTCGAGCTCGACCGCATCGTCGTGCAGGTCGGAGGCGGCGCGCTCGCGAGCGCCGTCGCCGGCGGCCTGCAGGAAGCCTGGACGCTCGGCGCGATCGAGCGACTGCCGCGCGTCGACACCGTCCAGACGCGTGGAGCGTGGCCGCTGAAGCGGGCGCTCGACGCGATTCGCTCGCATCCGGGCGGGCTCGCGTATGCGCGCACGCACCGGAGCGAGTTCATGTGGCCGTGGGAGACGCCGCCTCAGAGCGTCGCCCACGGGATCCTCGACGACGAGACCTACGACTGGGCCGCCGTCTGCGAGGCCATGTTGGCGACGGGCGGCGACGCCCTGGTCGTCGACGAAGAGACGTTGCGCAGCGCGAACGCGCTCGCGCGTCGCGAGACCGGGATCCCCGTCGACCCAACCGGGTCGTCGGGCCTCGCCGGGCTCGTCGCCCTCCGCGAGGCGGGCGCGATCGGCGACGACGAGCGAGTCGCCGTCTTGTTCACGGGCGTCGACCGGACGCTCGCCACACCTACGGAAGGAAGGATCCATGAGGAGCTTTCTCGGGCGTGACATCCTGTCGCTGAAGGACTTCGAGCGCGCCGACTTCGAGCGCGTGTTCGAGACCTGCGACGAGATGGCGCCGATCGCCAAGGGCCGCCGCAACGTCGACATCCTGAAGGACAAGACGCTGCTGACGGCGTTCTACCAGCCGTCGACCCGCACCCGGATGGCGACCGAGGCCGCGATGCACCGGCTCGGCGGCCACGTGCTCGGCTTCTCCGACGCGAAGATGACCCGCGCCGGCGACTTCTACCAGGAGTCGATGAAGGACACGATCCACATGCTGGAGTTCTACGCCGACGTCATCGCGATGCGGCACTTCCAGCAGGGCGCGCCGGCCGAGGCCGCGATGTACGCGTCGATCCCGATCATCAACTGCGGCGACGGCTGGGGCGAGCACCCGACGCAGGTCCTCACCGACCTGTACACGATCAAGAAGGAGCTCGGCGCGGTCGACGGACTGACCTTCCTGCTCGTCGGCGACATGCGCATGCGGACGATGCACTCGATCCTGTACGCGCTCTCGCAGTTCGACGCGAAGGCGTACGTCGTCGGGCCGCCCGAGATGTCGCTCACGGAGGAGTTCAAGCTCGAGCTCGACGCACGCAACGTGCGCTACGTCGAGGCCGAGTCGACCGAGGACGTCATCGCGGACTGCGACGTCATCTACATGGAGCCGGTCGTCCAGGCCGACTACACGAAGTCGCGCGTCGAGCGCGAGGACACCGGCGGCGGCCTCGCCGTCACCGCTCCGCCCTATCGCGTCACGCGCGACCTGCTGCGCGAGCGGGCGAAGACGGGCTCGATCATCCTGCACTCGCTGCCGCGGATGGACGAGCTTCCCACCGACGTCGACGAGACGCGGCATGCCCGCTACTGGCAGGAGGCCTTCAACGGCGTCGTGCTGCGGATGTCGCTGCTCGCGCTCGTGCTGGGGGCGATGGAGTAATGCGATTCACCCTCAACGGCCGTGAAGTAGAGGTTCCGTCCGTCGAGGGGCTCAGCCTGCTCGAGCTCCTCCGCGCGGAGCTCGGGCTCCGGTCGATGAAGGACGGGTGCGCGCCGGAGGGATCCTGCGGCGCGTGCACCGTCCTCGTCGACGGCAAGGCGGTGGTCTCCTGCGCGCAGCCGGCGTCCCGCATGGAGGGGAAGTCGGTCGTGACGCAGGAAGGCCTCGGCGCGGAGACGCGCGCGCAGTGGGCGCGCGCGTTCGCCGTCGCGGGCGCGTCGCAGTGCGGCTTCTGCTCGCCCGGCATCGTCATGAAGACCGAGGGGCTGCTCGGGAAGAACCCGGTGCCGACGCGCGACGACGTCGCGCAGGCGCTGAAGGGCAACCTCTGCCGCTGCACCGGCTACGTGAAGATCGTCGACGCGGTCCTGCGCGTCGCCGCCGAGCGCCGTGGTGAGGCTGTCACCGAGCCGGCGGCGGGCGACGGCGTCGGCGCGCGCGCGATCCGCTACCGCGCGGACGAGCTGGCGCTCGGCGACAAGGAGTTCGTCGCCGACATGGTCGTGCCCGGGATGCTGCACGCGGCGGTCCGGTTCTCGGATCACCCGCGCGCGAGGATCGTCGCGATCGACGCGTCCCGTGCCGAGGCACTCCCCGGTGTCGTGCGCGTGGTCACGCGCGCGGACGTCCCCGGCCGCAACGAGCTCGGCACGATCGTCCAGGACTGGCCGCAGTACGTCGGGATCGGCGACGAGACCGGCTACATCGGCGACGTCGTCGCAGCGGTCGCGGCGGACACACGCGCAATCGCGCGGCACGCCGTCGAGCTGATCGACGTCGAGTACGAGGTGCTCGACCCCGTCGTCGACCCGTTCGATCCGCGCGCCCGCGTCTTCTCGAAGTCCGAGGTCAAGCGCGGCGACGTCGACGAGGCGCTCGCGGGCGCCGCGCACGTCGTGTCGCGGAAGTTCAGGACGCAGCACATCGAGCACGCGTTCCTCGAGCCGGAGGCGGCACTCGCGGTTCCCGTCGGGGAGGGCCTGCACGTCTACTCGCAGGGGCAGGGCGTCTGGGACGACAAGCGCCAGATCGCGCAGCTCCTCGCGATCGACGACGACAAGGTGCGCGTGACGCAGGTCTCCTCCGGCGGCGGCTTCGGCGGCAAGGAGGACATCTCCGTCCAGAGCCACGCGTCGCTCCTAGCATGGAAGGCGCAACAGCCCGTGCTGCTCGTGCTCTCGCGCAAGGAGAGCCTGCGCATGCATCCGAAGCGCCACCCGATGTGGCTCGACTACACGGCCGGCTGCGACGCCGACGGGAAGCTGCTCGCGGTGCGTGCGCGCATCGTCGGCGACACCGGCGCGTACGCGTCGGTCGGCGACAAGGTGCTCGAGCGCGCAGCGGGCCACGCCTGCAGCGCGTACGAGGTGCCGAACGTCGACGTCGAGGCGACGGCGATGAACACGAACAACGTCCCGTGCGGCGCGATGCGCGGCTTCGGGGTCAACCAGTCGAACTTCGCGATGGAGGGCGTGCTCGACCAGCTCGCCGAGGCCGTCGGCATCGACGGCTGGGAGATCCGCTGGCGGAACGCGCTCGACGTCGGCTCGCGCACGACGACGGGCCAGGTGCTCGGCCGCGGCGTGGGGCTGAAGAAGACACTTGCCGCGGTGCGCGACGCGTACCGCGAGGCTCGGTTCGCGGGCATCGCGTGCGGCCTGAAGAACACCGGCATCGGCAACGGCGTGCCCGAGGGCGGGAACGCCGTGATCCGGCCGGAGGCCGACGGCACGTTCACGCTCTGGCACTCCTGGACGGAGATGGGCCAGGGCGTCCACACCGTCTTCCGCCAGATCGCGTGCGAGGTCCTCGGCGTCACGTCGGAGCGCGTGCGCGTGCTCGTCGACACCGAGCGCGATCTCGACACGGGGATGACGACGGCGTCACGCGCGACCGTCCTCGGCGGCAACGCCGTGTTCGACGCCGCGAAGAGGCTCCGTGCGGCGCTCGAGACCACACCGCACGAAGAGCTCGTCGGCCGCGAGTTCCGCGGCGAGTTCCGCGTCGACTGGACGACGCCGAACGACGCCGCCGAGCCGGTCACGCATCTCGCGTACGGCTGGGCGACGCAGGTCGTGGTCCTCGACGACGAGGGGCGGATCGAGAAGGTGATCGCGGCGCACGACGTCGGCCGCGCGATCAATCCCACGCTCCTCGAGGGGCAGATCGAAGGCGCGGTGCACATGGGCCTCGGTCAGGCGCTCTCGGAGGAGTACGTCGTGTCGGGCGGCATCCCGCAGACCGAGACCCTGAAGTCGCTCCGCATCATCCCGCCGACGGGCATGCCGCCGGTCGAGATGGTGATCGTGGAGGAGCCGCAGCCCGAAGGCCCGTTCGGCGCGAAGGGCGTCGGCGAGGCAGCGCTCGTGCCGACGGCGGCCGCCGTCGCCGGCGCGCTCTACGCGTTCGACGGCATCCGCCGGAGCGAGCTCCCGATGAAGGACTCGCCCGCCGCGGTCGCCGCCGTCCCGCATCTCGTCAAGGGCAGGGAGAGGAGCCTGGCATGAAGCTCACCGGCGCGACGATCCTCACGTCGCTCGACCCCCCGGTCGTGCGGACCGGCGACGTCTTCGTCGTCGACGGCCGCATCACCGCGAGCGGCCACCACACCGTCACACGCGACTGCTCGGGGTGCCTGATCGTGCCCGGCAACGTCTGCGCGCACACGCATCTCTACTCGGCGCTCGCCCGCGGGATGCCCTACTCGCTCGAGGCGCCGGACGACTTCCTGCAGATCCTGCAGCGGATCTGGTGGCGGCTCGACCGCGCGCTCGACCTGCCGTCGATCCGCTCCTCCGCCGCCGTCGGCGGGCTCGACGCGCTGCTCTCGGGCACGACGACCCTGATCGACCACCACGCCTCGCCCAACGCGATCGACGGCTCGCTCGACGTGCTCGAGCACGAGCTGACGCGGATGGGCGTCCGCAGCGTCCTCTGCTACGAGGTCACGGACCGCGACGGCGAGGACCGGGCGCGGCGCGGCCTGCAGGAGACGCGCCGCTTCCTGCAGCGCGACGACCTGACGATCTCGCGCGGCATGGTCGGCGCGCACGCGTGCTTCACGCTCTCCGACGACACGCTGCGCGCGTGCGTCGAAGCGTGCCGCGACCTGGATGTCGGCATGCACGTGCATGCGGCGGAGGACGGAGTCGACACGCTCGCGGTGGAGCGCCTGCACGCGACCGGCGCGATCGACGACCGCACCATCCTCGCGCACGGCGTGCACCTCGACGAGCACGAGGTCGCGCTCGCCGCCGATGCGCACGCCTGGCTCGCGCACAACGCACGCTCGAACATGAACAACGCCGTCGGCCACGCGCCGGTCGGCGCTCTCGACGTGCGCGTGCCGCTTGGCACCGACGGGATCGGCGCCGACATGTTCGAGGAATCGCACGCGGCGTTCTTCCGGCTGCGCGAGGACGACGTCCACGCCGGCGCCGACTGGGCGCTGCGGCGGCTCGCCGACGCGCAGCGCCTCGCGGGCGCGATCTTCGGCGAGCCGCTCCTCGGGACGCTCGTCCCCGGCGCCCCGGCCGACCTCGTCGTCCTCGACTACGACGCCCCCACGCCGCTCGACGCGTCGAGCGCCGCGGGCCACTGGATCTTCGGGCTCGCGTCTCGGTTCGTCCGCGACGTGATGGTCGCCGGCGAGTGGTCGGTGCTCGACCGCGCGCCCGCGCGCGTCGACCGCGCCGAGATCGCCCGCAACGCGCGCCGCGAGGCGGCGACCCTCTGGAGCCGCCTCGACGACGTCGGCCCCCACACCTTCGAGCCGAAAGGAGGCCGTCGGTGGCAGACCACGGCCGTGTAGCGCTGTACCTGCAGGACAAGCATCCGATCCGCGACGGCATGCGCTACGCGCAGCTCGCCGAGGCGTGCGGCTTCGAGGCGGTGTGGCAGGCGGAGAGCCGCCTCGTCCGCGAGGCGACGGTGCCGATGGCTGCGTTCGCCGCGGTCACCGAGCGCATCGCCGTCGGCTCCGGCGTCGTCAACAACTGGACGCGGAACGTCGGACTGCTCGCGGCGACGTTCTCGACGCTCGACGACCTCGCGCCCGGTCGCGTCAAGCTGGGCATCGGCGCGTGGTGGGACCCGCTCGCCTCGAAGGTCGGGATCCACCGCACGAAGCCGCTGAAGGCGATGCGCGAGACCGTCGAGGCGTGCCGCCGGCTGCTCGCGATGGAGCGCGTCACCTACGAGGGCGAGTTCGTGCACCTCGACGACGTCGAGATCGACATCGTCCACGGCGACCGCTCGCCCAAGGACGTCCCGATCTACATCGGCGCGACCGCGATGAAGATGATGGAGCTCGCCGGCGAGATCGCCGACGGCGTCGTCCTCAACTACCTCGTCGGGCCGCAGTACAACCTGGAGGCGATGGAGCACCTGGCCGTCGGCGCGGAGCGCGCGGGCAGGAGCATCGATGACCTCGACCGGCCGCAGCTCGTCGTGTGCTCGCTCGACGACGACCGCTCGCTCGCCCTCGACCGCGCGCGCGAGCTCGTGACCCAGTACCTCGGCCAGCAGCCGCACATCATGAAGGCGAGCGGCGTGGCGCCGGAGCTCCTCGAGGAGATCGGCGCGATCCTCACGTGGCCCGCCACGCACGAGCAGATCGAGAAGGCGATGGCGCTCGTCCCGGACGACGTCGTCCAGCTGATCACCGCGTCGGGGACGCCGGACGAGTGTCACGCGAAGGTCGACGAGTACGTTGCGGGCGGCTGCACGTGCCCGATCCTCTACCCGCTCGGCGACGACGTCGAGGCGATGATCGAGGCGTTCGCGGCGGTGAAGGTCGCATGACGACCGCCGCCTGGCGGCCGGCGACGCTCGCCGCTGCGCTCGAGGTGCGCGCAGAGCATCCGGGCGCGATCGTCGTCGCCGGCGGCACCGACGTGATGGTCGACGTGAACTTCGGCCGGTCGAAGCCGGCCGAGGTGATCGACGTCTCGCGGATCGAGGAGCTGCAGGCATGGGAGCGCGATCCGGACCTCATCTCGGTCGGCGCGTGCGTCACGTTCGCGCGGATCGTCGACGAGCTCGACGACCAGGCGGCTCTCGCACAGGCGGCGGCGACGGTCGGGTCGCCGCAGATCCGCAACCGCGCGACGATCGGCGGGAACGTCGCGACCGCATCCCCCGCAGGCGACGCGATCGCCGCGCTCGCGGCCTACGACGCCGACGTCGTGCTGCAGAGCGTCCGCGGTCGCCGCGTCATGTCGTGGAGCGAGTTCTTCCTCGGCGCGAAGCGGACGGCGATGGAGCCGGACGAGCTCGTCGTCGCCGTGCAGTGGCAGCCGGTCGACGGCCCGGCCGCGTTCGCCAAGCTCGGTCCGCGCGGCGCGATGGTGATCGCGGTCGCGTCGGTGTGCGTCCAGCTCGACGAGCAGGCGGAGGAGGCGCGCCTCGCCCTCGGCTCCGTCGGTCCGACGGTGCTTCGCGCAACGAACGCCGAGCGTTACGTCTCCTCGCACTGGGACGACATCGACGTCGTCCGCGCCGGCGCGCTCGCGGCGGAAGCGTGCACGCCGATCGACGACGTGCGCGGCTCCGCGGCCTACCGGAGGCTCGCGGTCGCCGTCCTCACGCGCCGCGTCCTCGCGTGGACGTGCGCGGACAGAAGGAGGGTCGCAGCATGATCGTCCGGCTGACGGTCGACGGCAGCGAGCGTATCGCCGACGTCGACCCCGCGACGAGCCTCGTCGCGCTCCTGCGCGACGCGCTCGGGATCACCTCGGTCAAGAACGGCTGCGAGCAGGGCGAGTGCGGCTCGTGCACCGTGACGATCGACGGTGCGCCTGCGTGCGCGTGCCTGATCCCGGCCGTGCAGGCCGACGGCGCAGACGTTCGCACGGCGACGCACGCGTCGGCGGTCGTGCGCGAGTCGTTCCTCGACGCAGGCGCCGTCCAGTGCGGCTACTGCACACCCGGCCTCGTCGTCACCGTCGAGGACCTGCTCGAGCGCGACCCGCACCCGTCGGAGCACGCTGTGCGCGAGGCGCTCTCCGGGAACATCTGCCGCTGCACCGGGTATCGCAAGATCCTCGACGCGGTCCGGCTCGCGGAAGCGAGGCTCTCATGACCGGCACCACGGTTCGCCCGCGCGGCCGCGTCGGCGAGAGCGCGCACCGCATCGACGGCGCGCCGAAGACGACGGGCGAGTACCTCTACGGCGGCGACCTCTCGGCGCCGGGGATGCTCTGGGGCGTCACGCTCCGCAGCCCGCACCCGTCCGCCCGCATCCGGCGGATCGACACGACGAGGGCGCGGGCCGTTCCGGGCGTGCGGGCGTTGCTGACCGGCGACGACGTCCCCGGCCGCAAGACGTACGGCCTCGAGATCTCCGACCAGCCCGTCCTCGCGACCGAGGTCGTGCGGTACGAAGGCGAGGCCGTGGCGATCGTCGCCGCCGACACGCTCGCGGCCGCGCGCGAGGCGCTGGCGCTCGTCGAGGTGGCCTACGAGCCGCTCGAGCCGCTCGACGACATGGAGGCGGCGCTCGCTCCGGGCGCGCCTCAGCTCCACCCGTTCGGGAACGTGCTCCGCCACGTGCACATCGACCACGGCGACCTCGATGCGGCCGTCGCGGACGTGTGGGTCGAGGGGCACTACGAGACCGGCATGCAGGACCAGGCCCCGGTCGGCTGCGAGGGCGGGATCGCCATCCCCGCCGCCGACGGCGGCGTCGACATCTACGTCGCGACACAGTGGCTGCACGTCGACCGGCAGCAGATCGCGCCCTGCCTCGGACTGCCCGAGGACAAGGTGCGCGTCACGCTCGCCGGCGTCGGCGGCGCGTTCGGCTCGCGCGAGGACGTGAGCATGCAGATCCACGCCTCGCTCCTCGCGCTGAAGACGGGGCTGCCGGTCAAGATGGCGTACGGCCGCGAGGAGTCGTTCCACGGTCATGTGCACCGCCACCCGGCCCGGATCTGGCTGCGCTACGGCGCGACGCGCGAAGGGACGCTCGTCGCCGCCGAGGCTCGGATCGTGCTCGACGGCGGCGCGTACGCCTCGTCGTCGCC
This sequence comes from Gaiellaceae bacterium, assembly GCA_036518135.1. GTDB lineage: Bacteria > Actinomycetota > Thermoleophilia > Gaiellales > Gaiellaceae > PALSA-600. The sequence goes on from DATDNT010000001.1 coordinate 26,112, forward strand.
GGCGGTGCTCGTGACGGCGTCGACGTTCGCGGTCGGGCCGTACGACGTGCCGAACGTGCGCGTCGAAGGGACGGTCGTCTACACGAATAACCCGCCGTGCGGCGCGATGCGCGGATTCGGCGCGCCCCAGGTGTGCTTCGCGCACGAGGCGCTGATGGACGAGCTCGCCGCGCAGCTGTGCATCAGCCCGATCGAGCTGCGGATGCGGAACGTCGTCGGCCCCGGCTCCGTCCTCCCCACGGGCCAGGTGCTGCAGGGGAGCACGCCGGTGCGCGAGGTGCTCGAACGGTGCCGCGCGCTGCCGCTGCCTCCCCGCGAGCCTTCGCGCGGCCGCGACGCGTTCGACTATCCGGGCGGTGCGACAGGCGTCAACCGCGGCGAGCACGTCCGCCGCGCCGTCGGCTTCGCGCTCGGCTTCAAGAACGTCGCGTACAGCGAGGGCTTCGACGACGCGAGCGAGGCGACCGTGACGCTGTCGCAAGGTCCCGAGGGACCGGTCGCGTCGATCCTCACCTCGGCGGTCGACTACGGCCAGGGGCTGTACACGGTGCTCGCGCAGATCGCGCGCACGGAGCTCGGCGTCGAGGAGGTCGTCGTCCTGCCGGCGACGACCGACGGGGTCGGCTCGGCCGGCTCCACGTCGGCGTCACGACAGACGACGATGACCGGCGGCGCGGTCCTCGAGGCCTGCAAGGCGGTCAGAGCGGAGCTCGACGCCCGCGGCGGCGACCTCGCCGCCGGCTCGATCACGTGCACGCGCGAGTTCCACCACCGCCCGACGACGCAGTTCGACGAGCACGGCCAGGGCGACATCCACACGTCGATCGCGTTCGCGGCGCACCGCGCCGTCGTCGACGTCGACATGGAGCTCGGCGTCACGCGCGTCGTGCAGATCGCGGCGGTGCACGACATCGGCCACGTCGTGAACCCGGTCGGCGCCGAAGGCCAGGTCGAGGGCGGCACCGCCCAGGGCCTGGGCCTCGCGCTGATGGAGGAGATCGTCACGGAGCACGGCGTGATGAAGAACCCGTCGTTCACGGACTACCTCGTTCCGACCGTTCTCGACGTCCCGCCGATCGTGACGGAGTTCGTCGAGGTGGCGGAGAAGGGCGCGCCGTACGGCGTGAAGGGGATCGGCGAGCTGCCGACGGTCGTCGCACCCGCGGCGATCGCGGCCGCCCTGCGGCAGGCGACCGGACGGCCGCTCCGCCGGCTGCCGATCCGCGCCGACGACCTGCTCGGCCTGCGTGAAGACGCGCAGCGGCCCGAGTGGGCGCCGGTGCCGCACGTCCCCGGCCAGCAACCGGTCCCCGAGTACGCGGGGCTCGAGCTCGGCCAGCAGGAGCTCATGAGCTGAAGAAAGGACGGAGATGACTCAGACGAAGACCCGCGTCGATCGCAAGACGCTCGCCGGCAAGGACTACATCGAGACGTTCGACTGGACGACCGATGAGCTGGACGAGGTCGTCGCGACGGCGCTCGAGCTGAAGGACCAGCGGAAGAAGGGCATCCCCCATCTGCTGCTGCAGGGGAAGACGATCTACCTGCTCTTCCTCGACAAGTCCACGCGGACGCGCAACGCGTTCGAGACGGGCATCTGGCAGCTCGGCGGCCACGGGATCTTCCTGGACGCCGACAAGACGCAGGTCTCGCACGGCGAAGCGCCGCGCGACACTGCGATCATGCTCTCCCGCTACGGCGAGGGCGTCGCCATCCGCCACGACCTCGCCCCGTACGAGGGCTCGGCGTGGATGCGCGCGATTGCGGAGAACGCGGACATCCCGGTGATCAACATGCAGTGCGACGTCGATCATCCGACGCAGACGATCGCCGACCTGATGACGCTGCGCGAGAAGCGCGGCGAGAACCTGAAGGGCCTGAAGGTCGCGATGACGTGGGCGTACGCACCGTCGTACGCGCGGCCGCTGTCGGTGCCGCAGGGCGTCGCGACGCTCTTCCCGCGCTACGGCATGGACGTCGTGCTCGCCTTCCCGCCCGGCTTCGACCTGATGCCGGAGTCGATGGAGAAGGCATACAAGGCCGCGGACGAAGGCGGCGGCTCCGTGACGATCGCGGAGACGATGGACGAGGCGTTCAAGGATGCCGACGTCGTCTACCCGAAGTCGTGGGGCCGGCTCGACGCGTTCGGCGAAGGGTCGACCGCCCTGCAGGAGTCCATCCAGTTCGAGGACTGGATCTGCGACGAGCGCCGCATCGGCCTCGCCGCGAAGGACGTCATGTACATGCACTGCCTCCCGGCCGACCGCGGCCGCGAGGTCACCGACGCGGTCATCGACGGCCCGCACTCGATCGTCTGGGACGAGGCGGAGAACCGCATGCACACCGCGAAGGCGCTCATGGCCCTCACCATGGGCGGCTACCGCTAGGACGGGCTCGGGGCTCGCCGCGCACCGAGGTGCGCGGCGAGCTCGCGCCTGCTGCGCAGGCCGGTCTTCGCGAAGACCGCCTTCAGGTGGTCCTGCACGGTGTACGGCGAGATGCAGAGCGCCTGCGCGAGCTGCTTCGTGGCAAGGCCGTCGAGGACGAGCGCGGCAAGCTGCCGCTCGCGACGCGTCAGGTCGTACGTCATGCACAGGAGGTCGAAGATCTCGGCGGCGGACGCCTCGCGGATCGTGACCGCGACGTCGCCGCCCGCCTCGCCTTCGAGCAGCGCAGCCTCGAGCGTCGCCCACCGTCCGGCCGGCGTCCGGAGGCGGACCGTCGCGGGCAGCCCGACCGAGTCCTCGACGGGCGTGAGCACGCGCGCGGCGAGCTCGAACACCGCCGGCGGCAGCATCCCGAGCTCGGCGAGCCACGCGCGGTAGGACGCCGTCCAGCTCGCCGGCGCGAGCGCCGCGTCGAAGATCACGGTCGCCGGTGCGAGCGGCGCGTCGTCGGCGCCGCCGCGCGATGCATAGGGCGACGACCGCCGGAGCAGCCGGCCGAGGAGCGGCGAGAGCTCGTCGAGGTACGCCACGTCGCGCTCGTCGAACGGACGGTCGCCGCGGTCGCGCATCAGCTCGACGCTTCCCCAGCAGCCGTGGCGGTCACGGCACACCGTCATGAGCTCGTCGCCGACGCCGTACGGCGCCATGCACTCGCGCCAGCGAGTGCTTCGCGCGAGGTCGCCGCCCGTCGCGGCGTGCAGCGACGCGCTCGCGCGCGCACCGACGACGAGGCGCGGCTTCGACGTCACGTCCCCGTGCTCCTCGAGCGCCGCGATCCGCGGCACCTCCTGCCACAGGTCGAAGTCCGCGATTCCGCTCGTCGCGAGCGCGCTCGCAGGATCGGTCCGCGGCCAGCACCACCGCTCGAAGCCGACGGCGCCGCGGAGGATCCCGATCGCCGTGAAGCACGCCTCGTCGGGCGCGACGGCCGCGTCGGCGAGTGCCTCGAGACGCTCGCGCACGCGGCTCCGCTCCCGCTCTGCGACCCCCACCGCCACAGCGTAGAAGCGGCGCCGCCGAAACGGAACCCCAGGTTCGTGGGATTGCCGCCTCGAGGCACGGCGGCGACCCTCGATGCCATGAGCCACTACACGATGAAGCGCATCGACGACCTGGCGTCGATCAACCACGGAGCGGTCAAGCTCGCGGCCGACGAGCTCGGCGTCGAGACGTTCGGCCTCCAGGTGCTCGACCTCCCACCCGGCTTCGCCGACTACCCCGAGCACGACCACGTGCACGACCGCCAGGAGGAGGTCTACGTCGTCGTCTCCGGGTCCGCCCTGTTCGACGTCGCCGGCGAGACGACGGAGGCCGCGGCGGGGACGATGCTCCGCGTCGACGCCGACGCGAAGCGGAAGCTCGTCGCGGGCCCGGACGGCGCGCGCGTGCTCGCGATCGGATGCGCGCCGGGCGGCGGGTACGAGCGGCCGGAGGCGTTTCGCACGTGAGCACGGCGCGCATCGCGTCGCCGGGCGAGCCGCGCTGGTTCCTCGGCACGCTCGTCCACCCGCTCGTCTCGGGCGAGGACACGGACGGCCGGTTCGCGTTGTGGGAGACGGTGCTGCCGTGCGGCGCTGCGCCGCCGCTGCACACGCACCCGCAGGACGAGACGTTCTACGTCCTCGACGGGGCGCTCACCGTGTGGGCGGAGGAGAGCGCGTCGTCGTGCGGGCGCGGCGACGTCGTGTTCGTGCCCGGCGGCGTTCCGCACGCGTTCCGCGTCGAGTCGGAGACGGCGCGGCTGCTCTTCGTGTCGACACCCGCAGGCATCGACGCGTACGTCGCCGACCTGTCGGAGCCCGCGGGCTGGCCGTGGCTCCCGCCGCCACCCGACGGACCGCGCGTCCCGTTCGACCGCCTCGAGGCGGTCGAGCGCGCGCACGGCGTCGTGCGGGTCGGTCCACCACCCACCACGAAGGAGGAGCGATGAGCATGATCGTCCGCGCAGGCGAAGGGACGTCGGTGCCGTGGGGCCCCGCCGGGCAGATCCGCGTCCTCGGCGGCGCCGACTCGACCGACGGCTCGTTCAGCATCGTCGAGACGCTCGAGCAGCCCGGCTCCGCGGCGCCGCTGCACGTCCACCACCGCGAGGCGGAGGCGTTCTACGTCGTCGACGGCGCGATCGAGCTGACGTGCGGGAACGAGAGGCTCACCGCCCATGCGGGCGACTTCGTGTACGCGCCGAAGGGCGTGCCGCACAGGTATTCCGTCGTCGGCGAGCGGCCGGCGCGCGTGCTGCTCATGTTCTCGCGCCCAGGCTTCGAGTCGTTCTTCGTCGAGGGCTCGAGCGCCGACGGCCACGAGGCGATGCAGCAGATCCTGGCGAAGCACGACCTCGAGGTGCTCGAGCCGTTCGGCCACTGAGCGAGCCTCACGCGCGCGCCACACGCTCGAGCTCGGCGACGATCTCCGGCAGCGGCCGGGTCGCGTCGAGCTCGAGCGTGCACGTCGCGCGCAGGAGCGGCTCGACGGTCTCGACGTACCGACGCACCTCCGCGCGTTCCCGCTCGGTCTTGCCGTAGGGATTGGTCGTGCGCGCGGCGAGCCGGGCAAGCAGCACGTGCACCGGCGCGGCGAGCAGCACGACCGCGTCGAACCGGTCGTAGAACCGCCCCTGGTTCTCGACGGTGCCGCTGACGAAGAGGTCGTCGTGCTCTGCGAGGAGGGCGGCCATGCGCTCCTCGTCCCAGGGGTCGTCCCAGCCGTCGTAGTCGGTGTCGACGACGGTGTGCCCGAGGCGCGCGAGCTCGGCGAGCGCAGACGACTTGCCCGTGCCCGACATGCCGGTGACGAGGACGCGCACGACGAGACATCCAACCTGGTTGCCGGCGGGCCGGCAACCAGGTTGGCGTCGATCACGCCGGCGCGATGTTCTGGTTCACCCGGAACACGTTCTCCGGGTCGTAGTGCTTCTTGATCCGCGCGAGGCGGTCGTAGTTCGCGCCGTACATGCCGCGCACGCGGTCGGGCTCGTCCATCTCGAAGTTGAGATACCCGCCGCCCATGCCGTACGGCTTGAGCGCGTCGGAGTAGCCGCGCGCCCAGTCGGTGATCGTCTTCGCCCCGGCGGGATCGGGGTCGACGCCGGCGATCACCTGCGACCACCGTGCCTCCCGGTACGCGTATGCCGTGGCGTCGTTCGCGACGCGCGAGGCGGCGCCGTCGACCGGGTACAGGTGCATGAGCGACTTCCACGTCGGAAGCTTCGACGCCCACTCGTGGTGCACGTCGAGCGCCGCGTCCGGCAGCTCCTTCACGAACTGGCCGCGCCAGTACCACTGGTCTCCCGGCGGGAAGATCGCGTCGAACGCCGTGTTCCACGCGGGGAACGGCACCGGCGCGATGCCGTCGATCAGCGGTGCGCCGTGCGCGCGCGCCTCGCGAAGCGCGTCCGACTCGTCCTCGCCGAGCTGCGTCCAGATGATCGCGCACACCTTGCGCATGTGCAGCTCCTCGGGGAACGGCGGTCCGGGCGGCACCGTCATCAGCGAGACGAAGCCGCCGAGCGAATCGGGCGCGGACGCGATGAAGTCGCCGTACCAGCGCATCACGTCCTGCGTCTCGTCGACGTCGTACATCACCGGCCCTGCGAGCACGGTGGCGCTCATCGGGTGGCACCGGAACGTGAACTTCGTCACGACGCCGAAGTTGCCGCCGCCGCCGCGGATCGCCCAGTACAGATCCTGCTCGTGGTCGGCATCGCACGATGTGACGGAGCCGTCGGCGAGGACGACCGTGGCGGCGAGCAGGTTGTCGATCGTCAGCCCGTAGCCGCGCGTCAGGTGACCGATGCCTCCGCCGAGCGTGAGGCCGCCGACGCCCGTCGTGCCGATCACGCCCACCGGCACCGTCAGCCGCTCCTCGTACGTGGCGGCGACGAGGTCCTTGAGGAGGACGCCGCCCTGCGCGTGCGCGACGCGGGCACGCTCGTCGACCTCGATGCGATTCATCCGCGACAGGTCGACGACGATGCCGCCGTCGACGCTCCCGAGGCCGCCGCCGTTGTGGCCGCCGCAGCGGACGGCGATCGGCAACGAGTGCTCGCGACCGAAGCGGATCGCCGCCGAGACGTCCGCCTCGTCGAGGCAGTACGCGACGGCGGCCGGACGCTTGTCGATCATCGCGTTGTAGAGAGCGCGCGCCTCCTCGTACCCCGGGGCTCCCTGCTCGACGACCTCGCCCCGCAGCGCGGCGGATAGACCACCTACGGATACAGCCATGTTGCTCCTTTGGTCGATCCGGCCGATCCTACGCCGCTCGTGACGAACGAGACAAGAGTTGCAGCCTGGTTCACCCGGAGGCGAACCAGGCTGCTGTCCTATGCCTTGACGATCGTGCCGGCGCGGCCGGCGACGATGTCGACCGCCTGCTCGAGCGCGCCGATCGCGGCGATGCCGCCCGTGCGCTCGGCGAAGCGACACGCCGCCTCCACCTTCGGGCCCATCGACCCCGACGCGAACGAGAGCTTGCGCAGCTCGGCGACCGTCGTCTCGCGCAGCGGCTTCGCCTCCGGCGTGCCCCAGTCGAGCTCGACGGCGGGGACGTCCGTGAGCATCAGGAAGAAGTCGGCACCGAGACTCTCGGCGAGCAGCTCGCCGGCGAGGTCCTTGTCGATGACGGCCTCGACGCCGCGGAGGATGTAGTCCGGCTGGCGGACGACGGGGATGCCGCCGCCGCCGGAGCAGATCACGATCGCGCCGAAGTCGACGAGGTGCCGGATCGACTTGATCTCCACGATGCCCTTCGGCTCGGGCGACGGCACGACGCGGCGGAAGTACTTGCCGTCGGGCTTGATCGTCCAGCCGCGGTCGGCCGCGAGCTTCTCGGCCGTCTCCTTGTCGTACACGGGGCCGACGAACTTCGTCGGGTTCTCGAAGCCGGGGTCGTCCTCGTCGACGATCACCTGCGTCAGGATCGTCGCGACAGGCCGTCCGGGCAGCCGGTTCTCGAGCTCGAGCTCGAGCACGTACCCGATCATCCCCTCGCTCTCCGCGCCGAGCACGTCGAGCGGGTACGGCGGCACTTCGCTGTACGCGAGTGACTGCAGCGCGAGCAGGCCGACCTGCGGGCCGTTGCCGTGCGTGAGGACGATGTCGAACTGGTCCGCGAGCTTCGCGACTTCCGCGATCGCCTCGGCGGCGTGCTTGCGCTGGACGTCGGCGCTCGCGGTCTCGCCGCGCTGCAGCAGCGCATTGCCGCCGAGCGCGACGACCAGCTTCGGCCGCCGTACAGGTGCGCCCGCGGCCTCAGGCCGGGGCTGGGACAAGGTCGTGCTCATGTTCCGGGATCTCCTCTCCGGCCATCAGGAGGCCGACGGTGGGGACGTCAACAGTAGGCGCCTCGATGAGCCGCCCTTCGAACATCACGAGGACGCGATCCTGGAGCTTGAGGATCTCGTCGAGGTCTTCGCTGATCAGCAGCACGCCGACGCCGCGATGCACCGCGTCGACGAGGTGCTCGTGCACGTTCTCGACCGCGGCGACGTCGAGCCCGCGCGTCGGCGATGCCGCGACCAGCACCCTGGGCTTCGCGTCGAACTCGCGCGCGAGCACGACCTTCTGCAGGTTCCCGCCCGAGAGCGAGCCTGCGGCTGCCTTCGCGCCGGGCGCCTTCACGTCGTAGGCCGCGATCTCGCTCTCTGCGCGCTCCCGCATCCAGCGGAGCCGGAGCAGCGGACCGAGCGAGCGCCACCGGTAGTCCTTCAGCGCGAGGTTCATCGTCAGCGACAGGCCGGGTGCACAGCCGGTGCCGAGCCGGTCCTCGGGCACGTGCCCGACGCCGGCGTCGATGGCGGCGCGCGGATCGCCGAGCTTCAGCTCCTCGCCCGCGACCTCGATGCGCCCGCGCGCCGGCGGGCGCATGCCCGTCATCGCCTCCGCGAGCTCGCGCTGCCCGTTGCCCGACACGCCGGCGACGGCGACGATCTCACCTGCGTGCACGTCGAAGTCGGCACCGCGCACCGCGGGAACGCCTCGGTCGCCCTCGACCCACAGGTCGCGCACGCACAGCACGGGCTCGCCGACGGCGCGGTCGCCGTTCCGGTCGATCTGATCGAACTCGTGGCCGACCATGAGCGTCGCGAGCTCGCGCGGCGACGACTCCGCGGTGCTGACGGTGGCGACCTCGCGGCCGGCGCGCAGGATGGTGACGCGGTCGGAGACCGCCATCACCTCGTGCAGCTTGTGCGAGATGAAGATGACGGTGCGACCTTCGTCGGCGATCTGGCGCACCGTCTCGAACAGCTTGTCCGCCTCTTGCGGCGTCAACACGCTCGTCGGCTCGTCGAGGATGAGCACGCGCGCGTCGCGGTAGAGCGCCTTCAGGATCTCGACCCGCTGCTGCTCGCCGACCGCGAGCTGCCACACCTTCGCGTGCGGGTCGACCGGGAGCCCGTACCGCTCGCCGAGCTCGCGCACGGCGCGCTCGACGCGCCGCGTGTTCAGGACGAAGCGCTTGCCGTCCTTCATGGTGTCGCCGAGGACGACGTTCTCGGCGACGGTGAACGGGGCGACGAGGCGGAAGTGCTGGTGCACCATGCAGACGCCCTTCGTGATCGCATCGCGCGGCGAGGAGTACCTGACCTCCTCGCCGAAGAGCCTGATCTCGCCCTCGTCGGGCTGATACAGGCCCGTGAGGACGTTCGACAGCGTCGACTTGCCGGCGCCGTTCTCGCCGAGGAGCGCATGCACCTCGCCCGCAGCCGCCGCGAAGGAGACGTGGTCGTTCGCGACCACCCCCGGGAACCGCTTGACGATTCCGTCGCAGACGACTGCGGGCGAGGCCTGTTCCACCGCCGTCAGCCCTTCGCGCTTCCGACGACGCCCTTTACGAGCCAGTTCATGCCGTAGAGGCTGTTCGTGCCTCCCTTGAGCACCTGCATCCGCACGCCCTGCTTGACGCGCAGCTTGCCGCTCTGGTCGTACAAGGGGCCTGCGAACTCGTAGAACGAGCCCTTGACGATCTGCGCACGCTTCGCGGCGATCGCCGCGCGCGTCTCGGCCGACACCTTCGGCCCGAACGGCGCCAGCGTGATCAGGCCGTCCTTGATCGAGCCGTAGTAGAAGCCCGTCTTCCACGTGCCTGCCATCGCGGCCTTGACGCGCTTCACGTAGTACGGCCCCCAGTTGTAGGTCGCCGCGGTCAGCCACTGCTTCGGCGCGAACTTCTTCGCGTTCGAGTCGTAGCCGACCCACGGGATCCCGACCGACTCGCAGTACTGGCCGGCCGCCGGGCTGTCCACGTTCTGCCCGATCACGTCGGCGCCCGCCGCGTGCAGCGACTCGGCCGCCTTCTTCTCCTTCTCGGGCGAGAACCACGAGTTCGTCCACACGAGCCGGACCTTCGCGCCCGGATGCATCGCCTGCACGCCCAGCGCGAACGCGTTCGCGTGCCGGATCACCTCCGGGATCGCGAACGGCACGACGTAGCCGACGGTGCCCGTCTTCGTGATCGCGCCGGCCGCCATCCCCGAGAGGTAGATGGCGTCCTCACCGGCGCCGAAGTACTCCGACATGTTCTTCGTGACGATCGTGCCCGTCGCCATCTCGAACTTGACGTCCGGGTACTTCTTCGCGGCCGCCGCCATCGCCGGCTGGAAGCCGAACGACGTCGCGAAGATGATCTTGTTCCCGTCACGGACGAGCTGGTCGATCACCTGCGCGACCTG
>DATDNT010000002.1:0-16255 GCA_036518135.1 Gaiellaceae bacterium
AGGACGTGGACGTGGTGCGCGACCGTGCTCTTCGGCCGCCCCACCGCCGTGGCCAGCTCGGTGACGGTGGCGGCGCGCTCGTGGAGCAGGCCGAGGATCGCGTTCCGCAGCGGGTGGCCGAGCGCCTTCACCTGCTCAGGCCGCGTCAGCGCGCGCCGCTCTTCGAGCTCGTAGTCGGGTGGGACTCCGGCTGCGGCCATCGCGGGAATAGGCTAACGTCTCCGAACGTTCCAGATAAATGGTTCATTTGCGGAAGGAGCCGAGATGGCCGAGGTCGTGCTGTACCACCACGTGCAGGGGCTGACCGACGGCGTGCGCGCGTTTGCCGACGAGCTGCGGCGGGCCGGGCACACCGTCCACACGCCGGACGTGTTCGACGGGCGCACATTTGCGACGATCGACGAGGGGCTCGCGTACGCGCGCGACGCCGGCTTCGGCACGCTCGTCGAGCGCGGGGTCGCGGCGGCCGACGCGGTCGCCGCCGAGAGCGTCTACGCCGGCTTCTCGTTCGGCGTGATGATGGCGCAGCAGCTCGCGCAGACGCGGCCGGGGGCGCGCGGCGCGATCCTCATGTACTCGTGCCTCCCCGTGTCCGAGTTCGGTAGCTGGCCCGCCGGCGTGCCGGTGCAGGTGCACGGCAAAGAGGCGGACGAGTTCTTCCTCGAGGACCTCGGCGCGGCCCGCGCGCTTGTGGAGACGACGGACGACGCGGAGCTCTTCCTGTACCCGGGCGACGAGCACCTGTTCGCGGACTCGTCGCTGCCGGCATACGACGAAGCGGCCGCGAAGCTCCTGCTCGAGCGCGTGCTCGCGTTCCTCAGTCGATCGGCGTGACGCGCCGCGGCAGCAGGAGCTGCGCGGCGACACCGAGGACGGCGACGGCGACGAGGGCCCAGAAGACGCCGTGGACGGCGTGGAAGATGGCGGGCGCCGTGTGGGGGCGGTGCGCGAGCCGCGAGTTCGCGATGCCGCCGAAGACGGCGACGCCGACGGCGCTGCCGAGCGTGCGGATGAACATGTTGCTCCCAGTGACGACGCCGCGCCTTCCCCAGCCGACGACGGACTGCACCGCGACGACCGTTGCCACCGAGGCGAAGCCGAGCCCCACGCCGAGCACGAAGCTCGCGAACGCCACCCGCCAGATGCCCGACCCCTCGCCGACGAACAGCGCGAGCAACAGGCAGCCGAGCGTCGCGATCACGCCGCCGAGGAGCGCCGTCGGCCGAAAGTCGATGCGGAGGTAGATGCGCGGCGCGAGCGTCGAGGCGAGCGGCCAGCCGATCGTCATCGCCGCCATCGCGAAGCCGGCGACGACCGCGCCGACGCCGACGACGCGCTGCGCGTACGTCGGCACGTACGACGACTGGCCGATCAGGATCGCGCCGATCGCGAGCCCGGCGAGGTTGCCGGCGACGAGAGTGCGGTGGCGGAAGATCCAGAGCGGCAGGATCGGCTCGGCGACGACGCGCTCGACGAGCACGAAGGCGACGAGCAGCACGGCGGCGAGCGCGAACAGGGCGATGCTCGTCACCGAGCTCCACGACCACGACACTCCGCCCTCGAGCAGCGCGAGGATCAGCAGCGAGCACCCGGCGCTGAGGGTGGCGGCGCCCGCGTAATCGATGCGATGATCGCGGCGCTCGACCCGCTCGTGCAGGTGGCGCTCGATGAGCCACGCCGCACCGATGCCGAGCGGCAGGTTCAGCCAGAAGATGCCGCGCCATGTCCAGTACTGCGCGAAGAAGCCGCCGAGCGCCGGGCCGACGATCGCCGACACGCCCCACACGCTCGAGATGTATCCCTGGATGCGCCCGCGCTCGGCCGGCGAATAAAGGTCGCCGACGATCGTCGTCGTGGTCGGCAGGATCGCCCCCGCCGCGAGCCCCTGGATGCCGCGGAACACGATCAGCGTGAGCATGTTCCACGCGAGCGCACACAGGATCGAGCCGCCGACGAACCCGGCGATGCCGACGAGCAGCACCGGCTTGCGCCCGAACACGTCCGAGAGGCGGCCGTAGATCGGCACCGTCACGGCCTGCGTGAGCAGGTAGATCGAGAAGATCCACGGGAAGAGCGAGAACCCGCCGAGATCGGCGACGATCTGCGGGACGGCCGTAGCAACGATCGTGCTGTCGATCGCCGCGAGCCCGATCGTCAGCATCAACGCGGCGACGACCGCGCCGCGGTTGTCGGCCTGCGTCGCGGAGAGCTCCTCCATCGAGTCGGCCACCCTAGCGTTTGGTACGCGGACGAGCGGTCACGTTTCTGCCATGCAGATCACGAGAAACGAGAGCGCGACGACGCCGGGCCCTGCGGACCGGTTCACCGGCGCGGTCTTCATCGACGCAGTCGCGGGCGCGGAGGCGGCGCCCGTCGGCGCCGCGTGCGTCCACTTCGCACCGGGGGCGCGCACCGCGTGGCACACGCATCCGCACGGGCAGACGATCTGGGTCACCGAGGGCGTCGGCCTGTGCCAGCGCGAGGGCGCGCCGGCCGAGGTGATCCGTGCGGGCGACCGCGTGTTCTTCGAGCCCGGCGAGAATCACTGGCACGGGGCCGCGCCGACGCGCGTGATGACGCACGTCGCGATCCAGCTCGCGGACGAGAGCGGCAGCCCCGTCACCTGGGGCCGGCACGTGAGCGACGAGGAGTACGAGGAGGCGGGCACCTGATGCGCGCGACGGTCATGCACGAGGCAGGCGACGTCCGCATCGAGAGCGTGGCGGACCCGCGGATCGAGGAGCCGTCGGATGCGGTCATCCGGGTCACGCGCGCCTGTATCTGCGGCTCCGACCTCTGGCCGTACAAGTCGCTGCAGGCGAGCGACGGCGCGCGCGTGATGGGCCACGAGGCGATCGGCGTCGTCGAGGAAGTCGGGAACGACGTGCGCACGGTCAAGCGCGGGGATCTCGTCGTGATGCCGTTCGCGTTCTCCGACGGCACGTGCATGTTCTGCGAGGACGGCCTGCAGACGGCCTGCGTCCACGGGGGCTTCTTCGGGAATCCGCAGGTGCCGGGCGCGCAGTCGGAAGCCGTCCGCGTGCCGCTTGCCGACGGGACGCTCTACGTGCTGCCGGCCGGCGAGGACGACGAGTTGATGCCGTCTCTGCTCACGCTCTCGGACGTGATGGGCACCGGTCATCACGCCGCGGTCGTCGCCGGCGTCCGCGGCGGCTCGACGGTCGCCGTCGTCGGCGACGGCGCGGTCGGGCTCTGCGCGGTGATCGCCGCGAGGAGGCTCGGCGCAGAACAGATCGTGATCATGGGCCGGCACGACGACCGGATTGCGCTCGCGCGCGAGCTCGGCGCCACCGACGTCGTGCGCGAGCGCGGCGACGAAGCGGCAGAGCGCGTGAAGGAGCTGACCGGCGGCCACGGCGTGGACGCAGTGCTCGAGTGCGTCGGGCTCGACCAGTCGATGGAGACGGCGATCGAGATCGCGCGGCCCGGCGGCGCCGTGGGCCGCGTCGGCGTGCCGCAGCACGACGTGATCCCGGCGGCGAGACCTTCCTTCTCGAAGAACGTGACGATCGGCGGCGGGCCTGCTCCGGTGCGCGCCTACATCGACGAGCTGCTTCCCGATGTGCTCGACGGGGCGATCGAGCCCGGCCGCGTGTTCGACCGCGTCGTCGACCTCGACGGCGTGCCTGACGGCTACCGCGCGATGAACGACCGTGAGTCGATCAAGGTGCTCGTCAGGCCGTAGGCAAACCGCGCGGCGCGGTCGCGGCGTAAGGGGGAAGAACCCTCCTCACGAAAGGACCCTCATGAGCCTCAGGCACTTCCTCGCAGCCGCCGCGCTGACCGCCGCAGTCGCGGCGCTGACCGTGGCGACGGCGTCGGCACGGACTGCCGGCCACCCGAAGCTGATCGGCACCGTCGGCAAGAACAACGCGTACAAGATCACGCTGATGACGGCCTCCGGCACGCTTGCGAAGAACCTGAAGGCAGGCACCTATACCGTCGTGATCCACGACGACTCCGCGATCCACAACTACGAGCTCGACGGCCCGCACGGCAAGTCGTGGACGTTCACGGCCGTTCCGTTCAAGGGCACGAAGACGTTCACTCTGAAGCTCGTGGCGGGGAAGTACAAGGCGTACTGCTCGCCGCACGAGTCCTTCATGTTCCAGCACTTCACGGTCTCGTAAGACAGACCGCCGCGGCGCGAACGTCGTCTAGCGCGGAACGGACGCGGCGCGCCGCGGCAGCACCCAGTTCGGGCGCGGGAAGTGGCACGTGTAGCCGTTCGGGTAGCGCTCGAGGTAGTCCTGGTGCTCCGGCTCGGCCTCCCAGAACGGCCCGGCCGGCGCGACCTCGGTGACGACCCTCCCGGGCCAGAGGCCGGACGCCTCGACGTCGGCGATCGTGTCCTCTGCGATCCGCCTCTGCTCGTCGTCGAGCGCGAAGATCGCGGAGCGGTAGCTCGTCCCGATGTCGTTCCCCTGCCGATTCACGGTCGTCGGGTCGTGGATCTGGAAGAAGAACTCGAGCAGCTCGCGGTACGACGTCACGTCGGGGTCGAAGACGATCTCGATCGCCTCCGCGTGCGTGCCGTGGTTGCGATAGGTCGCGTTCGGGACGTCCCCGCCCGTGTAGCCGACGCGCGTCGAGACGACGCCGGGCCGCCTGCGGATCAGGTCTTGCATCCCCCAGAAGCAGCCGCCCGCGAGGATCGCCTTCTGCACTTCGCTCATGCCCTCGATCGTAGTGGGAACGAGATGGCCGCCGCCGGCGTTTTCATGAACATGAGCGAAACGAAGAGCGGAAACCAGATGATCATCGAGGAGTTCCGGGAGAACGACGGCCGCGTCGGCGGGCCGTTCGAGGGCGCGCCGCTCCTCCTCCTGCACCACACAGGCGCGAAGTCGGGCAATGCGTACGTGAACCCGCTGATGTACCAGGAGGTCGACGGCGGCTGGGCGGTCTTCGCCTCCAAGGGCGGCCACACCGAGGATCCGGCGTGGTATGCGAACCTGCTCGCGCACCCGCAGACGAGCGTCGAGGTCGGCACGCAGACGTTCGAGGTCACCGCGCGCGAGGCGCAGGGCGACGAGCGCGAGCGGATCTGGGAGGCGCAGAAGCTCGCCTACCCGCAGTTCGCGGGGTACGAGCAGACGGCCGGCCGCGAGATCCCGGTGATCGTGCTCGAGCGTCGCTGAGTCGCCGCTTGCATCAGGCGCCGCAGGCACCCGTCGCGGCCCACGCAGGGTCGCTGCAGAAAGAGACGCGCGTGAGCGTGTTCGTGAGGATCCCGTTCCGCAGGACGAGCCGTCCGACGGCACCGGGCCGTCGCTCCGGGATGTTCTGCTCGAACCGCTTGAATGCCGTGACGCGGTAGCGCGCGGTCGCGCGGGTCACCGTCCCGCGCACCGAGAGGATGCGGAAGGCGAGCCGGTACACGTGCGTGCAGCACCCGTCGTTCACGTCCTCGTCCGCGCGCCCGTCGCGCGTGATCGCGAGCCCGCGCGTATGACCGCCCCACCGTCCGGCGAACGTGGCAATCGTCGCCCGGGGAGCCGGCGGCGCAGCGAAGGCGCCGCTTCCGGAGCGGAGGCACGCGAGCACGGCGACGCGGATGGTCGGGATCCTCGTCTGCTCCCACGAGGCGACCACGTTCCGCGTGCGGAGGCCGCCGTACGGCGAGGTCAGAGAGCTCGCCGCGGCGCGCGCTGCCGCGGCGGTCGCGAAGAAGCTGAGGACGATCCCGTCGTACGTGCGCGCCCCCGACCAGACGGCGAGCTGCGGCGCGCGTGCCGAGGAGCGTTCACCCGCGAGCGCGTGGACGAAGAGCACCGGCGAAGCAGGCGGCGACGCGGGCGGCAGCCCCTCGACCGCGTCTGGCAGCCGCAGGAGGCAGGCTTCGGTCGCGCTGCGCGTGTACCGCGGGCTCGTCCCCGCCGCTGCGGTCCCCGTCGCCGCGAGCGCGGCCGCCAGGACGATCATCCGGTTGCGCTTCATGCCGCAGGATACGAGCGGCGTTCGCGCGGGCATGCAGAGCGCATGTCCGCAGACGAGACCGAGGCCACGAAGCTCGCGAAGGAGCGTGCGCAGCTCGAGAACAGGAACCGGCCCTGAAGGGCCTCCCCTCGAATCTCGATTCTCGCCCACCGGCGTAGAGCCGTCGGCCGCGTCGCCGCGTTCATGCACGTCGCCTCGCTGAACGTGAACGGCATCCGCGCCGCCGTCCGCCGCGGTCTTCTCGGGTGGCTCGCGGAAAGCGAGCCGGATCTCGTCTGCCTGCAGGAGATACGAGCGACGGAGAGCCAGCTGCCGGTGCGCGAGCTCGAGGAGCTCGGCTACGAGAGCGTCTGGAACCTCGGCCGCCGACCCGGGTACTCCGGGGTCGCGATCCTCAGCCGCGTCGGCTGTCAATTGGTGACGGAACCGCTTGACGACCCGGCCACGGAGGATGAGGGCCGCTTCGTCGCGGTTTCCGCCGGCGAGACGGTCGTCACGAGCTCATACGTGCCGAACGGAAACAGCGGCCCTGACCGGCTCGAGGTGAAGCTCGCACATCTGCGCGCGCTGCGCGACTGGGCGCAGAGCCGGCTCCCAGTCGGCGGCAGGCTGTTGCTCGCGGGCGACTTCAACATCGCAGCCGAACGAATCGACGTCGCCCGGCCGACGCACCCCACCGGGTTCTTGCCGAGCGAACGAGCAGCGTTCGCGGCGCTGGTCGAGCTCGGTCTCGTCGACTGCTTCCGGGTCTTTCATCCCGGCGAGCCCGGCCACTACACCTGGTGGGAGAACTGGCCCGGCGGCCGCGAGCGGAACGTCGGCTGGCGGTTCGACTACCTGCTCGCCTCGCCGCTCCTCGCCCAGGACCTCGAGGCCTGCCGGCATGAGCAAGAGCCGCGGCTGAGCGATCACTGCATCGTCGCGGGCGATTTCGCGCCCTCCGAGACGAAGAAGGCCCGCAGACGCGGGTCTTCCGGATAGCGGGGCGCGCTGCAAACGACTTCCTGCGACCTCAATCCGGATCGAAGAGTTGCGACGCTTCGGTATCTAGCCACCGGGCTCGATGAGGCCGGTTTCGTACGCAAGGACGACGGCCTGGACCCGGTCCCGCACGTCGAGCTTGCGGAGGATCCGCGCAACGTGCGTCTTCACCGTGGCCTCGCCCAGCACCAACTCCGCGGCGATCTCCGCATTCGAGAGCCCTTTCGCGACCAGACGGAGCACCTCGCGCTCCCGCGGACTGAGCTCCGCGAGCCCCGGTGCCTCGTCGAGCGGCGGTCGCGCCACGAACCGCTCGATCAATCGTTGTGTGATCGCGGGCGCGAGCAGCGCCTCGCCGCGCGCGACCGTCCGCACGGCGGCGACGAGTTGCTCGCGCGGCGCGTCCTTCAGCAGGAAGCCGCTTGCGCCCGCTCGCATCGCGGCGTAGACGTACTCGTCGAGGTCGAACGTCGTCAGTACGAGCACGCGGGCGTCGAGCCCCGCCTGCCGTACCCGTCGCGTCGCCTCGATCCCGTCGAGCTCGGGCATTCGGACATCCATCAGGATCACGTCCGGCTGTCGCTCCTTCGCGAGTCGCACCGCCTCCTTGCCGTCCGCGGCCTCGCCGACGACCTCAATCCCGTCGGCCAGCTCGAGGATCAGTCGGAAGCCCGAGCGCACGAGCTCCTGGTCGTCGGCGAGCAGGACGCGGATCATGCGAGCGGCAGCGTCGCGCAGAGCGTGAATCCGCCGACGCGCGGCCCTGCGACGAAGTCCCCGCCGAGCAGGGCGATCCGCTCGCGAAGCCCGGCGAGGCCGCGGCCGCTGCCGCCCGCGGCGCCGCCGCCGTCGCCGTCGTCGCGTACCTCGATCTCGATCGTCGCGAGGCCGTACCGGATGACGAGCTCGACGCGCCTCGCCGCAGCGTGCTTGCGGACGTTCGTCAGCCCCTCTTGGACGACGCGGTATGCCGCGACGTCCACCGCCGGCGACAGCGGCGTCGGCTCGCCCTCGATCCGCATCTCGACCTCGAGGCCCGCGGCCCGCGTCTGCTCGACCAAGGAAGCGACGCGGGCGAGACCCGGTTCCGGCGCATAGGTCAGGGCGTCGTCGCCGCGCAGTGCGCCGAGCACGCGCCGCATGTCCGCCAGCGCGCCGCGTGCGGTCTCGCGGATCGCCGAGAGCGGCCGCTCGACAAGCGCAGGATCGCGCGCGAGAGCACCTTCGGCGGCGTCTGCCTGGACCGCGATCACGCTCATCGCGTGCGCCACCTCGTCGTGGAGCTCTCGCGCTATGCGTGCGCGCTCCTCTGCCACGGCGGTGCGGGCGCGCTCGTCACGCTCGGACTGCAACTGTTCGGCGAGTTGCTCGAGCGCCTGGGCACGGAGTTGCATCTGTCGCACCCACAGACCTGCCAGCAGGGACGCGACGAGCAGTCCGACGACGGCCGCCATGTTCCAGAGGGTCACCGGGGCGTGGTCAGCGGCGACGCCGATCCCGGCAGCGGCCGTGATCGTGAAGCCGGCTGCGAGCCGGGGTGTGGACGCCGCGTGCGCGCCCAGCGAATAGGAGATCAGCAGCCAGGCGAACAGGGCGATGACCGAGTTGTGATAGCCGCCGATGGCGACCTCGGCGACGAGGGTCGCGGACACGACGACCGCGACTGCGACCGGACGCCGGCTTCGCCACGCGAACGGCAGCGTCATCCCGAATGCAGCGACGTAGCTGACGACGCCCGAGCCCGGCTGGATGCCGCCAATGAGCGTCGCGATCTTGACCACGAACAGCATGAGAGCGAGCGCCACATCCCCGCGCGGCAACTCGACGAGCATCCGACGCATAGGGCCGAACGTACCGCGGCACAAGCCGCGCCGCATCCACCCGGAGGCGGATCGGGGCTCGAGCGCAATCCCCCTCGAGGCTGATCGCGATCACGAGCGCGGCTGACGACGCCGGAGCTGGTCACGCCTAGCGTCGCAGCCGTCGCTCACCACCACTCGAGGAGGCACTACGTTGAGGACCAGACGCATTCCCTGCGCGCTCGCTCTGCCGGCGCTCCCGCTCGCTCTGCTCGCGGGCACGCTCGTCTCGCCCACCGACTCCACCCAGAACGCCGCGCAACTGCGGGCCGCCTCTGCGCACGGATCGGCATGGGCGGCGGCCGCCGTGCTGGAACTGCTCGCGGCAGTTGTCATGCCACTCGGCGTTGCCGGCCTGGTACAGGCCGTACGTGGCCGCGGGGCGACGCTGGCGACGGTCGGCGGAGCGCTCGGCGTGCTCGGCACCGTCGGGATGGCCGCGATCGCCTTCAGACACGTGTTCGTCTACGGGATGGCGACGATCGACCGCGCGCAGGCGTTGCACGCGCTCGGTCGCGTCGACCACGTCTTCGGCCCCATCGCACTGCCGCTGATGTTCTTCGGGCCGATCGCATTCGTCGTGCTCGCCTGGTCCACGGCACGCGCCGGGATCGTGTCGCGCTGGGTGCCGATCGGGACCGTGATCTTCTTCGTCGCTGACCTGCTCCCGATCCCCGGAGCCGAGGTCGTCCAGCAGGCGATCGGCATTGCGACATTCGCCGTCCTCGCGCGGGCAACGTTGCCCGGCGAGCGCCGCGCCACGCAGACCGCACCCAACGCGGTGCTCGCCGAGGCCTGAAATGCGAAAGCCCCGCGCAAGCGGGGCTTTCGCATTTCGGGGGCGCGTTTCAAACAACTTCCCGTCGACCGCCTTCCGGATCAGCGACACTCGGCGCCCTGGGACGCTCGTGGCGCCGGGCCCCAACCAGTCACGACGCAGCGTGGGGTTCGACGTTCTGGTTCCGGCGGAACACGTTCGTCGGGTCGTAGGCATTCTTCAACGCCGCGAGCCGCTCGTAGGTCTCCTCGCCGTATGACGAGCGGGCGGCGTCGCCGTCACCGAGGAAGTTCACATACGCCCGACCGGTCGATGCGTCGAGCGCGGACGCGATCACGGCACGCGCCCACTCGGTGTGGGAGCCGGCGTCGGACGGGTCGCGCCACCCGGTGACCGCGTTCAGCACGAAAGGCATCGACCGCTCGGCAAACGCGGTCGCGTCATCGCCGACCCGACTCACGGCGCCGCCCATCTGGTGGATGTGGATCTCACACTGCGGGCCGGGCGCCGCGAGATGGAGCCCGCACAGCCGCTCGATGACCTCGTCGTCGAGACGCGCGAGATTCGTCGCCTTGAAGTACGCGCCGATCCCCTTCTCCCACAGCGGGTCGATCAGCGACTGAATGAACGTGTACGGCATCGGCCCGAGCAGGTCGACGATCGGCTCGGCGACCTCACGGAGCGGTGCGACGAGCGCATCGCCTTCCTCGATCGGTCCGGTCGACACGGCGAGCAGCGCGACCACCTTGTTCCCGTGCCACTCCGCCGGGACCGCCGGCAACGGGGGCGCGGTCGTCAGGTTGACGAGCGCCGTGATCTCGTCGGGCGCATCCTGGGACCAGTCCCGGAACGAACGCAGGATGTCCCCGGCCGCCTCGGCCGGATAGAAGATCGGCCCGGCGTACACCGTCGGCCCGAGCGGATGCAGCGCGAGCTCGAACTGGGTGACGATCCCGAAGTTGCCACCTCCTCCGCGCAGGCCCCACAGGAGCTCGGGATGCTCGGTCTCACTCGCGTGCACGATCCTGCCGTCCGCCGTGACGACGTCGGCCGCGACGAGGTTGTCGCAGGCGAGGCCGAAGGCGCGCATCGTCCACCCGATCCCACCGCCGAGCGTGAAGCCCGCGACTCCCGTCGTCGAGACCAGCCCGCCCGTCGTCGCGAGCGCGTGCGCCTGCGTCTCGTGGTCGACATCGGCCCAGACGGCGCCGGCTCCGACGTAGGCCCGCCGAGCGGCCGGGTCGACACGCACGTCGTTCAGCTGCGACAGGTCGATCACGAGCCCGCCGTCGCAGGTCGAGAAGCCGGCGATGCTGTGGCCGCCGCCGCGAACCGCGATCTCGAGGTCGTTGCTCCGGGCGAAGCCGATGGAGGCGATGACGTCGGCCGCTCCGGTGCAGCGGACGATCGCCGCCGGGTATGCGCCGTGCGCCCCGTTCCAGACGGCGCGCACGTCGTCGTAGTCGGTGTCGCCGGGCGTCACGACGCTTCCGCGTACCGCGTCGCGAAGCTCCTGCAGGGTCGCCTCCCCCAGGACACGCGTGCTGGTCATGGTCATCGGTGCATCCTTTCGTCGTTGGATGCGAAAGACCGTACGGGCGGGTGCTTTGCACTCCCTTAGCGGCTGCTTTGCAGCTGCGCGACCCGTTCGTCGACGCGTGCGAGACCCCGGATGTCGTCACGAGCGGCAAACCGCGTCCGCGCGTCCGCGAGCAGTGCGCGTGCGCGCTCGACGTCAGCGCGACGACACGCGATCTCGGCGAGGCCTGTCTCGGTGTTCGCGATCCACCGCTCGCGACCGGTCTCGCCGAGGACCGCGTATGCCTCGTCGAGCGCGGACTCGGCACCGTCGACATCTCCGCGCGCGAGTGCAAGGTCGGCCGCGCGCCACAACGTGCTCGCGAGCCCCCAGCGATCGCCGGCGCGCCGGAAGAGCTCGCGCGCCTCCGACACGAACCGGTCGGCGGCGTCGTAGGCACCGGCCGCCGTCTCCACCAGTCCGAGCCCGGAAAGGACGAGGCCTCGGCCGCGCCGGTCATGCAGCCGGCCGCGCAGCTCGAGCGCGGCCTCGAGCTCCTCGCGCGCGCCCGCAGTGTCTCCGTCGTCGAGCAGGACGTAGGCGCGTCGGACTCGAACCGTCGCCAGTGCGGCGTCGTCGCCGTTCGTCGCGAAGACCTCCGCGCTCTCGTCGAGCAATTGGTGAGCACGCGTGAGCTCCTGCCGTGCGTGAGCGATGCTCGCGAGGTTCACGAGCGCATACCCAGCCGCGACGGCGCACGAGACGTGGTGGAACGGCTGCAGCGTGTCCTGGAACACGAGGTCGAGGCCGCGCCCTCGCACCCAGGTCTCGGCGAGGCTCAGCGGAGACGAGATCGTGTCGCCCGAGGCCTCGGCTGCCCGAAAGCGCTCGACGCTCTCCGAGAGCAGCTCGTCGGCACGCGCGAAGTCGGCCGCCATCCAGGCCGTGACGCCGAGCGAATGAACGCCGAGCGCCTCCGCGGCTGCGAACCCCTCCTCCCGAGCGAGCGCGAGTGCCTGCTCGAACCACGGCACCGCGACGTCGGCCTCGTCGCTCGCGACGCCGAGCTCTCCGAGGAACTGCAGCGCGCGCCACTCCGCCTGGCGGTCGCCGAGCTCGTGGGCGATGGCGAGGCTCTCGTCGGCGAGCGGCGTCCCACGCGCAAGCGTGCCACTTCGAAAATCCATCGTCGCCGCCGCGAGCAGCGCGTCTGCACGCAGCAGCGTCCGCTCCGGCGCAGCCGCCAGCGCCTCGGCGAAGCGACGCTTTCCCTCTTCGAGCTCGATCCGTATGAGCCAGAAGGTCGTCAGCGCGACGCACAGCCGCAGCGCATCGGTCGGCTCGTTGGCGAGGAGCGTGTCGAAGGCCGTGCGAAGGTTCGCTCGCTCCCGTTCGAGCCGCCGCGAGTCCGTGCCGCGGCGCGCCAGTGCGAGCGCCCACTGCGCGTGGCGCTCCGCGAGCGCCGGAAGCTCGCGCGCCTCCTCCAGCCGCGACCTCGCGTACAGCCGGACCGTTTCGAGGAGGCGGTACCGGTGGCCGCGCTCGCCGCGGTCGACGCTGACGAGCGACTTCTCGACGAGTCGCCCCAGCACGTCGGCGATCTCCGCGGCAGGAAGGTCCGCCGACGCGCACACCTCCTCGACGGCCTCGAGCTCGAAGCCGCCGGAGAAGACGGCGAGCCGCCGGAACAGCATCCGCTCGTCCGCTTCGAGCAGGTCGTGGCTCCACTCGAGCGTCGCCGTCAGCGTCTGCTGGCGCGTCGGCGCCGCGTGACTGCCGCTGCGAAGCAGGCGGAAGCGGTCGTCGAGCCGCTCGGAGACGGCCGCGGGGCTCAGTGCGCCGAGGCGCGCGGCCGCGAGCTCGAGTGCGAGCGGGAGACCGTCCAGCCGGAGGCAGATCCTGGCGACGTCCTCCGCGTTCGAGGCGTCGAGCGCGAACCCAGGCGCGGCCGCCTCGGCGCGGGCGACGAACAGGGAGACGGACTCGTAGTCTGCGAGCCGGTGAGGCTCGAGATGCCGCTCGGGATCGGGGATCGCGAGCGACGGGACGCGGAAGACGATCTCCCCGCCGTTGCGCAGCGGCTCGCGGCTCGTGGCGACGATCGTCACGCAGGGTGCTGCGCGCAGGACGACGTCCGCGAGCGTCGCGCTCGCGGTGAGGACGTGCTCGCAGTTGTCGAGGACGAGCAGCAGCGTCCGCGGCGCGAGAAAGTCCGTCAGCGCGTCGACGAGCTCCTGTGCCGGGAGCGGACGGACGTCAAGGGCCGCGGCGACGGCTTCCGTCACGAGCGACGACTCGGAGACGGAGGCGAGGTCGACGAACACCGCTCCCGCGTCGTAGCCGGGCTCCGCGGCACGGGCGAGCTCGAGCGCGAGGCGTGTCTTCCCCACGCCGCCCGTGCCGCAGAGCGTGAGCAGCCTCGTGCGCGCGAGCAGCGTCTCGAGCTCCGTGAGCTCCCGCCCGCGCCCCACGAACGAGCTCGCCTCTGCCGGAAGGACGAAGCGCGACGAGCCGCCGAGTCTGGACGCGTTGTCGGCGAGCTCCGCAGCGAGCTCTGCGAGCGCCTCGCGACGCTCCGCTGCCCAGTCGTCGTAGCGGTTCTCCGGCAGCAGTTCGCCGCGGTAGAGCGCGAGTGCGGCGCTGTACGCCGTCGCCGTGCCGAGGCAGCGCGCATCCGCAGCGGCACGTTCCAGGATCTCGACGTCGACGCGCGCCGCGAGCGTGAGGACCTCGTCGCGCAGTCCGATCGCGTCCGCTCCGAGCGCCCGCCGCGCGACGTGCACGGCTTGGTTCAGGTTGTTGGCGGCGGCCGACGCTCCCAGCTGCGGCCACAGCACGTCCATCGCGACCTCACGGTGCAGCCGGTTGCCCGACGCGAGTGCGAGCAGCTTGACGAGCTCGCGCGCCTTCTTCAGGCGCCACACCGACTCGGGCACCTCGACCCCGTCGACCGACGCTGCGAAGCCGCCGAGCAGGGAGACGCTCACCTCCATCGGCAGAACCTACACCGCGCTAAGGGGACGCAAAGTCCGCGCAAAGAGCCTCCTTCTAGCGTCACCGGCGATGGGGTCGACGAACGCCACAAGGAGGACGACATGAAGATCAAGATGCTGGGGCTGCTGCTCGTGTCCGCGCTCGCGCTCGCCGCGATCGCGACGGCGGGCGCGCCGGCGATCGTCGCGACGCCGGTCGCGGTCGGGACGATGCAGGCGACGACGATCCACGCTCAGACCGGAGCGGCCGTGATCGACTCGATCACGATCCGACCGGGCGGCAACTTCGGCTGGCACGTGCACGGCGCGCCCGTCGCGGTCATCATCACCGGCGGAACGCTCACGGTCTTCGACCCGAAGGTGCACGGCTGCACGCCGTTCAAGGTGTCGAAGGGGCAGTCGTTCGTCGAGCCGGCCAACCACATCCATCTCGCGCGCAACGACGGCACGACGAACGTGACCCTGTACGCGTTCTACATGGGCTTCAAGAGGGCTTCGCAGGCGAACGTGCCCGAGACGCAGCCGAAGGGTTGCAGCGCGTAGAAGAGGGGGTCCGGTCGCGTGGCCGGGCAAGCGGAAACACAAGAGGCCCGTGTGAACGGGCCTCTTTGCATAGCGGGGGCGGTAATTGGACGAAATCCCCTGATCCCGCGTCGCGGCGACTTCGGCCTTGCCACCACGAGGTCCGCGCATTACCTGATGCGCGAGGTCATCGCCGTGGAGACGCTCATCGAGACGCCGCCGCGAATTCCGGTCCTCGTCTGACGTCGGATGAGCGTTCGTTGTTTGGACATGCCTGGACGTGCAACCCGCTCTCGGAGGCTTCTCTTCGCCGCGCTTGCTGCGGGTTGCACGGCGCTGGCACTCGAGACGGTCGGGGCACCGGCCAAGAGCCAACCTTCGGGTGAGGGGCGCGCGGGGGGATGCACGCGAGTTTGGACGATCGACAAGCGCTTGCCCCGGACCGACCTGAACGCCGTCGCCGCGGACGCCAGGGGAACCTGGGCGGTTGGGACGGTTGACGGCAAGGGAATCGCGCTCCGCCTGTCAGGCGGCCGCTGGTCATCGACGAGGATTGCCGGAGTCCGGGAGTTGACGGGTGTCGCTCGCGGCACGAATGAGATCTGGGCCGTCGGCAACCGCTTCTCCGGCGAGTACAGCGCTCGCGGCATCATCGCGCGGCAGACGGGCGACGGGTGGCGTCTGCTGGCCCTCCACCCTGCCCCGCTCACCACTCGTGGATTCGTGCTGTCGGCCGTAGCGGTGAGAGACGGCGACGTCTGGATCGTCGGGTCCTACGACAACACGCAGGGCAACAACGGGCCCGATGATGACGGCTGGCTCGTCGCGCGACGACATGCAAGCCGGTGGCAGACGTGGCGGGGAGGGTTCTCCGACAGCCTCGCAGCTGTGTCCGTCGTCGCGTCGGACAACGTGTGGGCCGTCGGACGCACCGGGGTCAACATCGCGAGCGAGGACGAGGTAGCCGTCCACTGGGACGGATCCCGGTGGAGCTACGCCATGCGCAGCAGGGCCCAGGACGTCCGCGCACTCAACGACGTGCTCGCGCTGTCGCGTGACGATGTCTGGGCAGTTGGAGAGCCGCGCACCGAGGACGTTCCCTCGCCGGCCCCCGTTGTCGAGCATTGGGATGGCCGCCGCTGGACTCGCGTCGCGCTCGCGGCGAGCCTGTGGCCCGCCATCCCTCGGCTCACCGCGCTCGCGGCGTTTCGGCGCGACGACGTCTGGGCCGGCGGCGATGTCAACGGGCGTCCTGCGCTCCTGCATTGGAACGGAAGCGCGTGGCTCAGGGCCACGCCGCCGCCGATCGCGGCGCCTCTCGCGGATCTCGCTGCGGCGCGTGACGGAACGCTCTGGGCGGTCGGCCCAGGCTTCGTCGCGCACTCGGCGTGCAGGACGACGTGAGGTCGCGCCTCGACACGACGCCACCGGCCTTCTGAGGACGCACAAGCCCGAGGGCTTCCTGGTCCGCGTGTCGCGCGCAGCCGGCCGAGCTGTTGGCCCCGAGGTACCAGCGGTCGATCCGGCCCACCGAATCACAGCTTCATGGCGTGAGGGGTCTGGGGAACGAGAAAACCCCCGCGTCTGCAGGGGTTTTCGACTTCGAAAGTAGCGGGGGCAGGATTTGAACCTGCGACCTCCG
>DATDNT010000003.1:0-21606 GCA_036518135.1 Gaiellaceae bacterium
CAGCGGCTCTTGGCGAGCAGGGGGACAGCCGTCGGCTAGCGCGTTTTCGCGCACACGGCAGCGGCCGTTACCGAGTACGCGGGCCCCCTGCGAGGCTCGCCGGACGCACCTCAGGATCCACGGTGCGCAGACCACGACCCGGTGCCGCTCGGGGTGCGGTACCGACCGGACATGGAGCTTCCGGAGACCTTGCCGGTGTACGTGACGGCCACGGAGCCGACCGTTCCGAAGCGGATCGACGCGCCGCTGACGACGCCCGTGAGCGGCACGCCTCGTGCCCCGTTCAGGCTGATCGTCCCCGTCAGCTTCGAGCCCGCCTGCCGCCAGTGCAACGTGAACGTCCCGCGGAACGTGCCGCTGTAGCTTCCCGACCACGACCCGGAGAGCGACGTCGCAGCCGCGCGGCTCGGCGGGGCGACAACGGCCGCCGACGCGGCGAGCGCGACGAGCACGACTGCGAGGACGCGAGCTGTCTTATGCATGGTGTTCCTCCTTGGATTGGCTCTGGATGGTCTCGACGATCCGCTCGAACGGGATGGCGGCCCGCTCGGCCGCGCGCCTGACCGCCGCGGCGCCGCCCTGGAACCGGCACAGCACGACCTCGTCCGTCCGCATCAGGATCGAGCCGAGGTAGCGAACGGCCTCGCCGGCGCGCGCAGCCTCCTCGACGGAGGCGTGCGCGCGCAGGTCGAGCTCCCCCACGTCGTGCTCCGTGACCCCCGGCCAGAAGCACTCGGCGACATAGGTCGGGTCGTCCACGGCGCTACAGGCCGACCTTGAGCTTCAGCGGCTGGTATCCGCCCTTCGTGATCGTGGCGACGACCGTGCCGGCGGCGCCCGCGACGGTGAGCTTCGCCGCCCCCTGCGCGTTCGTCTTCGCGGTCTTGCCCGCGATCGCGACGGTCGCGGCCGAGACGGGGTCGCCCGCGTCCGTCACGTGCGCCTTCACGACGACGGCGACGACCGTTCCCTTCTTGTTCTTCAGCGGCGTCGTCGTGAACGTCGCCGTGAGCATCGGCAAGATGCGCGAGTAGTACGCGCCCGGCACGGTCGTGCCGTGCGCCGGTGTTTCGGCCACGATCAGGTCGAGCGGTCCGAGCCGGCCGTCGCCCGCGAGCCGCCACAACGTGGAGGCGCCCGGGTCGAAGCGTTGGATCGGCTCGAACGCCGTCGCCGCCATGTTCGAGCGCGTGACGGCGATGCCGAGGTCGTCGTCGCCCCACATCACCCAGATGCGCCCCTGCGGCCCGGTCGCGACCCCCAGCACCTTCGCCGGGAGGCCGGCGACCGAGCCCACGGCGACCGACCCGCCGCCGTAGTGCAGCAGCCGCACGTGCGTTCCGTCCGGCGCGTAGGCGGCGAAGATGCCTGCGCCGACGTCGCGTCCCGTGATCGGGACCGCGACCTTCATCGGGCCGGGGACGGCCTCCGGCACGCCGACGCTGGGCGCGACGGGCTGGATCATGTCGCGGCTCACGTTCAGCGACTGCCAGCTGGCGTACGCCTCGTGCGTCGCGGCGTCGACCGCCGAGTTGACTCCGCCGACCGCCCCGTCGGCCGCCGCGTTGACCTGCGCGTTCGGCATCCCCGCACCGAGGCCCTGCTGGACGACGAGGTTGCCCGCCTGCGGGAGGGTGAGCACCGGGGTCTGGCCGGCGAGCACCGCGGTGACGTCGGCGCCGTACACGAGGCTCTCGGCCGGGCCGCCTCCCTTCACGTCGGCGGGGGCCGACCACGTCGCGCCGCCGTCGGTCGAGTTGATGCCCCAGAGGCTGTCGAGGTTCTTCGGAGAGATCGCTCCGAACACGGCTTCGAGGCTCCCGTCGGCGAGCGTGGTGAGACCCGGAATCCCCGCCTCCCACCCGCCGAGCGCCTGCGTCTGCGGACCGACCTTGCCGGCCGACGAGATGGACAGCGTGGCGAGCCCCCAGGTCGACCCGAGCGCGGGCATCGTCTGCCACGCGAGGTGCAGCGTCCCGTTGGCCGTTCGCGCGAGCCCGAACTGGGGCGCCGTCCCGCCGTTCACCGAGGCGATTCGCGAGAACTTCCCCGGGGGCGCGGAGAGCCCAGCTCCGGCGGTGATCGCGACCAGCGCGAGCGCCGCGGCCAAGGCCGCCCCCGCATGCATGAGTTTCGTCGGCGTCGTCATGCCGCGACGCTAGGACGGCCGCGCACGGCGACGTAAGCGGGGAAACCCTACGGAATCGCTTCGCGCTCCCGCGCGTGCGCCCAGCTCGTCGAAGAGGTGCGCTGGTAGACGGCGATCCGCTCTACCCCTGCTCCACGCCCGTCGCCTTTGGCCGGGGCCAGTCGTGGAGCCGGCTCCCGACATGCCCCCGACAAGAATCGAACTTGTGCACGCGGTTTAGGAAACCGCTGCTCTATCCACTGAGCTACGGGGGCGCGCGCACAGGGTAGACCGTCAGCCGCGCCGAAGGATCCCGCGCGCACGCAGCCACGCGCCGACCGTGGGGAAGAGCTGCGCAGCGAAGCCGCGCGAGCGCGCGAGGCTCGAGTAGAGGCCGTTCGGCAGGTCGAGGAGCGCGTGCGTCATGGGCAGGACGCGCCACTCGAACGCGTGCCCCGGCGCGAGCGTGCGGAGGCGCTCGACGCACAGCTCCGTCGGGACGTTGCGATCGTCGTCGCCGAAGACCCAGAGGACGGGAATCCGCAGCTTGCGGAGCGACGGCACGGGGTCGAAGCCGCCGCGCCCCGCCGCGCGCACCGTCCGCAGCATCTCGGCGCGCGTCGCCTGCGGTGCCGTCTGCTCGGCGCCGGCGAGGCTCGTGAAGAGATCCGTCTCGGCGACGGTCGTGACCGGGCCGACGAGCGGGACGGCCCAGCGGACGCGCGGGTCGGCGGCAGCGGCGAGCGCGATCGTCCACCCGGCCTGGCTGTCGCCCAGCAGGCCGACGCGCCGCGCGTCGACGAGGCGATTCGAAGCGAGGAAGTCGACCTGTGCGGCCGCGTCTGCGGCGAGCGCCTGCAGCGGCTCACCGTCGTGGCGCTTGTCGGCTGCGAGCACCGCCACCCCGAGCGACTCGAGGTACGCGGCGAACACCTGGAACTCCTCGCGCCCGCTCGTCTCCGACCCGTGCACCATCGCGACCGCCGGGAACGGGCCGGGGCCGGGCGGCACGGTCAACGTGCCGCCGACGCCGCCGACGCGCACCTCCCACTGGCGCAGCCGGACGCGGCGGTAGCGCACGCTCTTCCATACGAGTCCGCCCGAGTCGAGCCCGAGCGTGCCGTCGCCGCTCGTCTCGCCGAGCAGCGGGCCGACGGTCGACAGTGACGCACCAAGACCGTGGGTCGCGCCCGACGGCAGCTCGACGAGCCATTCGGGCAGCCCGCGGGCATGCGCGACGGCGACGAAGGACCCGCCCGCGCTCCGGTACAGGCCGAGCGCCGACACCGCCGGGGCGGTTCCCGGGTGCAAGGTGAACGTGCCGCGCGAGTGCCCCTGCGACACGACGCCGCTCCAGCGCGTCCCGACGAGCTTCCCGGCGAAGACGACGTCGTCGGGGAGACCGCGGAGGGCGAACCGGCCGGCGTCCAGCCGCACCGCGGCCGGCCCGGCGTGGCCCGGCCCGAGCGCGACCGTCGCGGTCCGGCCTTGCACGCGCACGACGAGCGGCACAGGCGACGTGGCAGCGGAGAGCGTGAACGTCCCGGTCCAGGTCGCTGGACGCGGCGGCGTGCCGGCCGATGCGAGCGCCGCCACGAACAGCAGCGGAACGAGCCTCATCGGGTCGAGCGGATGCGGGCGGCCGCGGAGCGCACCGCGTCGAGAAGCGCGAGCGAACGATCGGTCAGCGGCGGGTCGCGTCGCCAGACGAGCGTCACGCGCACGCGGGGCGCGAGCGATGGCGGGTCGAGCCGCGCGACGCGGATCGCCGGCGAACGCGTCTCCACGGTCGATGCCGCGACGAGCGCACAGCCTGCACCGGCCGCGACGAGCGCGCGCGCGGTGAGGTCGGCGTCGGCGCTCACCGTCGCTCCGACCATCGGCAGGGACGCGAGCGTCGCGGCAGTGACCGTCGCGCCCACGCGCGTCTCCGCGGCGGGCGCGATCAGGACCTGCTCGTCTTCGAGGAGAAGCTCCGCGCACAGATCCGATCCGGCGGCGGGCGTCTCGACGAGACCGAGCTCGGCGTCGCCGCGTCGCACCGCGTGCAGCACCTCCGACCGCGGCGCCGTCATCACCCGGACCGGCTCGCGCACGACGGCCCGTGCGAGCGCCTCGCCCGCGATCCGGACCCCGAGCGCGCCGCTGCACGCGACCACCACGGGCGCGACGGTCGTGCCGCGGAGCGCGTCCACCTCCTGTTGCGCGGCGCGCAGCGACGCCGCGACCACGTTCGCGTGGCGGCACAACGCTTCGCCGGCAGGCGTGAGTGCGAGCAGCCGCGAGCCGCGGCTCCGCTCGATCAACGTGGCCCCGACCGCCGCTTCGAGTGCAGCCACGTGCTGGCTGATCGTCGACTGCGCGTAGCCGAGGACGGCACCCGCGTCGGAGAACGAGCCGGCCGCCGCGACGGCGGCGAGCGTCTGCAGGTGGCGCACCTGGACGCCGACCCACGAGCTCGGCCTCAGCCTGACCGGATGCGGCGACGCCTCCACGAACACGGTGGGAACCTACCGCAAAAATTCTTTGCGGTCGAGTGACACAATGGTCCCGATGGCCGCGCCGCGCCCCCGCCGCGTCACCCGCGAGGAGCTCCGGGCGCTCGCGCATCCGCTGCGCCTCCAGATCTACGAGCAGCTCGGCCACGGCCCGGCGACGGCCGGCCGGCTCGGCCGCGCGCTCGGCGAGAGCCGCGGCGCGATGAGCTACCACCTCCGCGTCCTCGCCGGCGCGAACCTGATCGCCGAGGACGCGACGGCCGGGACGAAGCAGGAGCGGTGGTGGCACCGCACGGCGGGCGCGCTCGAGTTCCCGACCGGGCCGGCGCTCGCGCCCGACGAGCAGGCTGCGACCGACCGGATCCGTGCGATCTACCTCCGGCGCGACGACGACTCGCTGGCCCGGTACCTCGCCCGCGAGCCCGACCTCGAGCCGCAGTGGCGCGAGGCCGCGCACGTCAACAACTTCCGCGTCTACGCGACGCCCGAGGAGGCGCACGCGTTGATCCGCGAGGTGACGGAGGTGATCCTCGCGCACCGCATCCGCGGCGGGAACGCGCCGCGAGACGGAGCGAGGCGGCTGCACGTCGTCTTTCGCGCGCTCCCCGACGACGAAGATGCGGAACACGAATGAGCTGATCGGCGACGGCGTTAGGTGAGCGCGGCGCCGAGCCGTACCGTGAGCCGGATGCGTCTCTCGCTCTCGCTGCTCGTCGTCGTCGCGCTCGTCGCCGCTGCGCCGGGAGCGGCGCGCGCACCGCGGCTCCTCGCGTGGCCGACGTCGGTCGAGGTGCAGCGCGACGGGTCGTTGCTCGTCGTCGAGAACGGGACGCAGCGTGTCTTGCAGATCGCGCCGGCGACGGGCCGCGTCCGCGTCGTCGCACGCGGGTTCTCGAAGGCGATCGCGGCCGTGCGGACGCCGGCCGGTGACCTGCTCGTCTCGGACGATCTCGCGCTGCGCCGCATCGCGCGCAACGGCGCCCGGACGGTCGTGGCGACGGCGGCTGCGCCGATCGGCCCGGTCGCCGTCGCGGCGGACGGCGCCGTCTTCTTCACCGCCGGCGCGAAGCTCGAGGAGGTCGCGGACGGGACGACGCGCACGCTCGCCGCTTCGCTCGTCGAGCCGCACGGTGTCGCCGTCGCCGGCCGCGTCGTGCTCGTGTCGGACACCGGGCACGGGAACGTGCTCGCCGTCGACCGCGACACGGGCGCGACGCGCATCTTCGCGCGCGTCGCCGAGCCGCGCGGCATCGCAGTCGGCCCGAACGGCTGGGTCTACGTCGTCGCGGCTGCGGCGAAGCGCGTCCTTCGCTTCACGGGGAGCGGCGCGCGCCGCGGCTCAGTCGGGCCGCGGTTCGGCGACCCGTACGCCGTCGCGGTCGCCCCCGACGGCACCGTGTTCGTCGTCGACACGGCGGCGGTCGGCACGGTCGTGCGCATCGACCGCCGCGGCCGCGCAGCCCCGGTCTAGCCGCCCGAGGTCGTCGTCGTCGGCGCCGTGGTCGTCGCGGGCGCCTCGGTGGTGGTCGTCGACTGCGTGGTGGTCGTCGACTGCGTGGTCGTCGTCGACTCCGTCGTCGTCGGAGCGGGCGCGGTCGTCGTCGCAGGCGCAGTCGTCGTCGGCGCAGGCGTGGTCGTCGAGGGGCTCGTCGTCGTCGACTGCGTCGTCGTGGGCGACGGTGTGGTCGCGGACTGCGTGGTCGTCGTCGTCGACGTCGGCGCCGGCTTCGCGACGAGGCCGCTCTCGTCGAGTGCCTGCTCGATCTCCTTCTGTACCTCGCCGACAAGGGCGTTGATCGCGGTGACCGAACCGAGCTGCGGGATCGCGTTCAGCTTCTGGAGCGCGTCCTGCAGCTTCTGCTGGAGCTCCGGCGAGGGCGCCTGGTTCAGCTGGATGACGAGCTGGTCCGCGATCGCGACGGTCACGCATGCAGGGCAGTCGACGTTCTCCGCGCCGGCGGCGTTGACCGGCACGACGGTGTTGCTCTGCCCGATCACGAGGACGACCTGGAAGGAGACGGCGACAGTCGTGCACGCGGTGCAGTTCGCGAACGCGAACGCGGTGTTCGCATTCGTCACCGGCGCACCGTTCTCGACCTTCACGAGCGAGTAGGCGATGTCGTACGTGACGCCGCCGTCGGTGTGATTCACGGCCAACGCCTGCGAGTCGCCGGGCCGCGGGGCAGCGGGGAGCTTGAACGGGAAGGCGTTCGCGCGAACGACGCTCGAGCCGTCGCCGGCGAGGGCGACCGCGACGGGCGGGCCGTCCTTCTGCGGGATCACGAGCAGCGCGGGATGCTGCTTCGTCGCGCCGCCGTGCGGGATCATCGCGATCGCGAAGTGCGTCCCCGGGGTGAGCGTCACCCGGGGCGGAGCCGGCCGTGCGACCGTGCCGGGCGACGAGAGCATGTGGGTGAAGCTGACGAGCGTTCCCGCGTCGGCGGTTTGGACGGGCTGGTACTGGCCCGCCGGGAACAGCGCCCAGCCCGCGAACGCCGCCGCGGCGCTCCCCGCGAAGAGCACGACCGTGCGGCGTGCGTAACTTCCATCGCTCCAGTGGTGCGCGGCGACAGCGAGCCGGCGCAGCAGCTGCTGCGCGATCAGCAACGTCCCGAGGAGCGGCAGCGTGAGCGCCAGCAGGCGCACGATCGACGCGCCGATCCCGACTGCCGACTCGTGCGGCATCCCCGCTGCGATCGCCCGACCGCTGAACCAGGCGCTGGTCGCAAGCTTCGGGATCAAGAGCACGGCGCCGATCATCAGGCTCGCGAGGAGCGGGACGATCACGAGCACCCAGACGGTGACGAGCGCGCGGGCGCGGCCCTTCAACGCGGACGGCTCCCGCCGCCCCGGGATCAGCCGCTTGATCGTGGGGCCGATGTGCGCGTACAGGTCGGGCACCCCCGTTGCGTCCGCGAGCACGTGGTAGCCGTCGGAGCGGATGATCGGCGACAGGTTCTTGACGATCATCAGGAACTGCAGCGCGACGAGCAGGAGCAGCGCGTCGGCGTGCCACAGGAGCCAGACGCCCGTCGTCGCGACGGCGATGATGGCATTGAAGTAGATGCCGCCGAGGTCGACGCGGAGGCGGCCGCCCCGCGGCAGGCGGTATGCGTCCGTGACGTCGGTGTAGAACGCCGGCCACACCATGTACAGGCCCGCGCCCATGCCGCCGGGCGTCGCGCCGCCGTAACGGCACGCGGCCGCATGGCCGAGCTCGTGGAACCCCGCCGACGCGACGCCGAGCACGAAGACGAGGAGCAGCAGGCCCGGCTGGTGGAACGCGTCGGCGGCCGGAGCGCCGACGCCCTTGTGGACGAGCACGAACCACAGCGTCGCGACGAACGCGATTGCGACGGGCACGACGAGAAACGGCGTGAACAGGAAGGCGAACGGCGCTGTCAGCAGGCGCGTCGTGCGCGGATTCGTGACGAGCACCTTCCAGCGCAGCGCGAGCAGCGGATTCCGCCGCGGCGGCGCGTTCTGCTCCGACCCGGCGAGCAGCCCCTGCGCTGCGAGCTTCTCGGCGAGCGACCGGACGGCGTCGACGTCGCACGCGCGGCCGAGTTGCTCGCACATCGCGTCCGACAGCTCCTCCGGCGAGCGGTGTCCGTCGACGCACTCGAGCAGCGCGTACATCAACGGACCGAGCTGGACGATCTGCCCGTCCGCGCGACGGACGAGCGCCGCCCCCTGCTCGTAGCCGGAGCCGTCCACCGGCCCCAGCAGCTCGACGCCCGCCGCCCTGTCGAGGGCGGCGGGCGTCATGACGAGCGTCTCGTGCTCGGTCGCCGTCATCGCGCGGCGGCGCTACTTCTGGTTGACCGAAGCGTCCTGGTTCGCCGTCGCGTCCGCCGTCACACCGTCCAGGTGCTGGGAGACGCTGACGTCCTGAACGGCCGCGGCCTCGGAGACCGCGCCCGGCGAGCCGACGTTCGCGGACACCGCGGCGTCGATCGGGGCCGCCACGTTCGCGTTCGCCGCCACCGCACCGTCGACGGGAGCCGCGAGGTTCGCCGCCGCGTGGATGTCGACGTTCGCGTCGAGCAGGCTGCCGCCGTTCAGCAGCGAGTCGACGCCGCCGGTCACGCCCTGGGTTGCGCCCTGGACGCCGCCGGTCGCGCCGTCGACCGCGCCCGGGACGCCGCCGGTCGTCGCTCCGCTCGTCGCGCCGTCGACAGCACCGGTCGCGCCGCCGACGGCGCCGCCGACCGCGTCGCCGACGCCGCTCGCCGTGCCGGCGGCCGGAGCCGTCCCGCCGGTCGTCGCGCCCGGGTTCGAGCCGCCGGTCGCGTCCTGCGAGACGGATGCGTGCTGCGGCGCGGTCGCATCCGCGCTCGTGCCGGTCATGCCCTGGTCGAGCGTTCCGTGCTGCTGCGCGACGGCCACCGACTGCGCGTCGGGGCTGAGGACGTTCGCCGAGGCCGCGGCCTCGATCGGCGCAGCGACGTTCAGGTTCGCGGCGGCCGCCAGGTCGACGGGAGCGGCGAGGTCGAGGCCGAGGTCGACGTTCGCGTTGACGTCGAGCAGCGACATGACTTCCTTGTTCGGGAGCGAGACGGCGTCCTCCGCCTCGATCTCTTCCTTCGACACGCGGTCGCGGTCCACGAAGGCCTCCTTGCGTCCGAAAACGGGTTCGGGAGGGAAACGCCGTGCACGCCCGACGGGTTACGCGACGAGGCGGAGCAGCCAGAACGCCGCCATCCCGGCGGCGATCGCAGCCGCGAGGTTCCGGGTCCGCCACGCGGCGAGCGCGGCCAGGGCGGCGGCGGCGACCCTGATCCCGCCCTCGCCGCGCGAGCCCCCGAGCGACGGGGTCACGAGCGCCGCGAACACCGCGATCGGCACGAAGTGGAGGAAGCGGAGCCAGAACGGCGCGAGCTGCATCCGGAGCGTCAGCCCCGCGAGCCGCGACCCGAACGTGACCGCGAGCATGCCGGCGCACGTCGGCCAGAAGAAGCTCACGTCGGCTCTCCGCGCGTCAGGATCGCGCCGAGCAGCGCGCCGCCGACGCCCGCCCCGAGCACCGGCAGTCCACCCGGAAGCGATTTCGCGAGCAGCCAGGCGACGAGCCCCGCGACCACGGCGACGACGACGTCCGCGCGGCGCCGGACGAGCGGGACGAGGAGCGCGAGGAACGCCACCGGGAACACGAAGTCGACCCCGAGTCGTTGTGGGTCGGGGATGGCGCCGCCGAGGACCGCACCGACGAACGTCGCGACGTTCCACACGAGGAACAGGCTGAGCTCGGCGCCGAGCACGAAGCCGAACGCGCGCGCGCCGCGTGCGATCGACACGCCGTACGCCTCGTCGGTCAGGAAGTACGCGCCGACGAGTCGCTCGCGCGGCGTCATCGGGACGACGCGGCCGAGCGACATCCCGTACAGCACGTGGCGCACGTTCAGCAGAAACGTCGTCAGCACGATCTCGAGGCCGCCGGCGCCGCGCCCGAACAGGCCGACGGCGCTCACCTGCGCGCTGCCCGCGAACACGAGCACCGAGAGCGCCTGCGTTTCGACGAGCGACAGGCCGGCGTCGCGCGCGATCACGGCGTACGCGAGGCCGAACGGGACGACGCCGAGCCAGAGCGGCATCATCGCGCGGAAGCCGTGGCGGAACACGTGACGCAACCTAGTCTCGGCGTGACGCGCGGCGCTGCGCTCTACGTCGGCGCGCTGATCGGCCCGGGGGTCCTGCTCGTGCCGGCGCTCGCCGTGCAGGCGGCGGGGCCGGCGTCCGTCATCGCGTGGGCGGCGCTGCTCGTCCTCTCGGCGCCGCTCGCGATCGTGTTCGCGGCGCTCGGCGTCCGCCACCCCGTCGCGGGAGGCGTCAGCGCGTACGTGCGCGAAGGTCTCGGCGACGGCGCGGGGGCGGTGACGGGCGGCCTCTTCGTCGCCGCCGTGCTCTGCGGCGGCCCGGCCGTCGCGCTGATCGGCGGCTGGTACGTCGCCGACCTCAGCGGCTCGGGCACGGCCGTCGCGGCGGCCGTCGGCCTCGCCATGTACGCGACCGTCCTCGGCGCGAACGCATTCGGGCTCCGCGTCTCGTCGGGCTTCCAGCTCGTCCTGTCGTCGGTGCTGATCGCGGTGATCGCCGCCGCCGTCGCGATCGCGCTGCCGTCGCGCGGCGGCCGCAACTGGGCGCCGTTCGCGCCGCACGGCTGGTGGGCGATCGGCAGCGCCGCGAACATCCTCGTCTGGCTGTTCGTCGGGTGGGAGGCGGTCGCGCAGCTCGTCGGCGAGTTCCGGCGGCCGGCCCACGATCTGCCACGCGCGATGGCGATGGCGTTTCTCGTCGTGACGCTGCTGTACACGGCGCTCGCCGCGGCCACCGTCGTCGTCACCGCCGGGACGCAGTCGAGGGTTCCGCTCGCCGACCTGATCGCGGTCGGCTTCGGGCGCGCCGGCCGCGACGCGACGGCGGTGCTCGCCGTCGCGCTGACAATGGGGACGATGAACGTGTACATGGGCGGCGCCGCGAAGCTGATCGCGTCGCTCGCGCAGGAGGGCGCGCTGCCGCGGTGGCTTGCCGGGGATTCGTCCCGCAGCGTGCCGCGCCGCCCGCTCCTGATCCTCGGCCTCGCCGGCGCTGCGCTGATTCCTGCGCTGCTCGCCGGCGTCGGCAGCACGTCGGGTCTCGTGCGGGCCACGTCGGCCTGCTTCATCGGCGTCTATGCGCTCGCGCTGCTCTCGGCGGCGAGGATCCTCGAGGGGATCGCACGCGGTGCGGCCGCGGTGACATTCGCGCTCGTGCTCGCCCTCGCCGCATTCTCGTCGTGGTACCTCGCCGTCCCGGTCGCCGCCGCGGCCGCTGCGCTCGCTCTGCGGGCGGCGCTACGCCGCGACGCGCGTCACGCCGGCGACGACGACGCGCTCGATCTCGATCCGGTCGTTCAGCACCACCAGGTCGGCGGGTAGGCCGACGTCGATCCGGCCGAGCTCCGGCTCGCCGAGCACGCGCGCCGGTGCGGTCGTCGCCGCAGCGACGGCGTCCTCGATCGGGACACCGAGCGCATGCAGGTTGCGGACGGCTTCGATCATCGCCAGCACGCTGCCGGCGAGCACGCCGTCC
Organism: Gaiellaceae bacterium; assembly: GCA_036518135.1. Classification (GTDB taxonomy): domain Bacteria; phylum Actinomycetota; class Thermoleophilia; order Gaiellales; family Gaiellaceae; genus PALSA-600. The sequence goes on from DATDNT010000003.1 coordinate 11,698, forward strand.
GGGCCGCGCACGGCGCCCTCGTGCACCTGCAGGTCGAGCTCTCCGAGCGTCGACGTTCCGAACGCGCGCGGCGCCGCCGCGATCGCGTCCGTGACGAGCACCGTCCGTCCGCGCGCCGCGTTCCAGACGGTGCGCGCCGTCTCGGGCGCGAGATGGATGCCGTCGACGATGATCGAGACGAACACGTCGTCGCGTGCGAGCGCCGCGCCGACGATGCCGGGGTCGCGATGGAAGAGCGGCCGCATCGCGTTGAAGAGGTGCGTGACGCTGCGCGCGCCGCGGTCGAACGCCGCGTTCGCGTCCGCGGCTGTCGCGTCGGTGTGCCCGAGCGACACGACGATGCCGCGTGCGAGCAGGCGGTCGACGAGCGCGTCGGCACCCGCGAGCTCGGGCGCGAGCGTCATCAACCGCACCGGGCCTGCGTCGAGGAGCCGCTCGAGCAGCTCGACGTCCGGGTCGCGGCGCGCCGTCGCCTCGTGCGTTCCGAGGCGCGTCGGCGAGAGGAACGGCCCCTCGAGGTGCATGCCGAGGATCCGCGGCCGGGCGGTCACGTCGACCGGCACCTCGCGCATCGCCGCGAGCACCTGCTCCTCGGGGCTCGTGATCAGCGTGGGGAGGTACGCGGTGACTCCCGTCTGGAGCAGCGCCTCGCCCGCGCGGCGGTAACCGTCCGAGTCGGCGTCCAGGAAGTCGACGCCGCCGAAGCCGTTCACCTGCAGGTCGACGAACCCCGGCACCGCGAACCCGCGGCCGGCGCCGCCGCCGAGGCCGACCGCGACGACGCATCCGTCCGCGACCTCGACGTCGCCGGCGACGAACACACCGTCGACGAGGGCCGCTTCGACTCCCAGCCTCCCGGACACCGCACCAGTCTAGAAGTGGTGCGGCAGTTGGTCAATACCAGTTGCCCCGGACTCCCCTTGAATCCATCCAAGTTGGTCTATACCATCGGCTCGGGATGGCGGCGATCGGGCTCGAGCACGTGACGAAGGCGTTCGGCGCGGTGACGGCCGTCGACGACGTCTCGCTGGAGATCGCGGACGGCGAGTTCCTGGTGCTCGTCGGCCCGTCGGGCTGCGGCAAGTCGACGCTCCTGCGAATGATCGCCGGCCTCGAGGACGCGACGGCCGGGACGATTTCGATCGGCGGCCGCGACGTGACGACGCTCGCCCCGCGCAGCCGCGACATCGCGATGGTCTTCCAGAGCTACGCGCTCTACCCGCACATGAGCGTGCGCCAGAACCTCGGGTACGGGCTGCGTGCGCGGCGCACGGCGAAGGACGAGATCGCGCGCCGCGTCGCCGACGTCGCCGAGCTGCTCGGCCTCGCCGACCTGCTCGACCGCCGGCCGGCGCAACTCTCGGGTGGCCAGCGGCAGCGCGTCGCGATGGGACGCGCGATCGTTCGCCAGCCGCAGGCGTTCCTGCTCGACGAGCCGCTCTCGAATCTCGACGCGAAGCTCCGCGTCGGCATGCGCGCCTCCCTCGCGCAGCTGCACCGGCGCCTCGGCGTCACCACCGTGTACGTCACGCACGACCAGACGGAGGCGATGACGCTCGGAGAGCGCGTGGCCGTGATGCGCGACGGCGGGATCCTCCAGGTCGACACGCCGCAGCGCCTGTACGCGCACCCGGACGACGTCTTCATCGCGGCGTTCATCGGCTCGCCCGCGATGAACCTCGTCGAGGCGACGTTCGACGGCGCGAGCCTCGCCTTCGGCCAGTACGCCGTTCCCGTTCCGGGGCCCGGCCGCGCCCGCGTCATCCTCGGCCTGCGCCCCGAGGCGTTCGAGGATGCACGCTTCGCGAGCGGCCTGCCGACCATCACCGTCCAGGTCGACGTGGTCGAGGAGCTCGGCTCGGACACGCACGTGTTCTTCCACGTGGACGCGCCGCCGATGACGGCAGAGGTGCTCGAGTCGGCGTCGGAAGAGGCGTTGCTCGTCACCGACCAGGCGCTCTTCACCGCACGCGTCGACCCGCGCACCCGCGCGCGCATCGGCGAGCCGCTCGAGCTCGCCGTCGACACCGACCGGCTCCACTACTTCGATCCGGACACCGGCAAACGGCTGGAGCCCGACCGCGAGCTGGTCCGCGCGTGAGCAAGCAGCGAGAAACCCGCGAGCGGGTCCTCGAGCTGATCGAGGCGCTCGCCGTCGGCGACGCGATCCCGTCCGAGCGGCAGCTCGGCCTCGACCTCGGGGTCTCCCGCCTCACCGTGCGCGCGGCGCTCGACGAGCTCGTGCGCGAGGGCTACCTCGTGCGGCGCCGCGGCGCCGGGACGTTCGTCGCGGAGCCGAAGGTCGCGAAGGGCGGCATCGACATCACGTCGTTCAGCGACGACATGCGCGCGCGCGGCCTCATGCCGGGGAGTCGCACGCTCGAGCTCCGCGCGATTCCCGCCGGCGCGCGGCTCGGCCGCATCCTCCACGTCTCGCCGTCGGAGCCGGTGATCGCGGTGAAGCGCCTCCGCCTCGCGGACGGCGAGCCGATGGCGATCGAGCTGCTGCACGTCCGCTCGTCACTCGTACCCGGCCTCACCGCGGATGATCTCGAGGAGCACTCGTTCTACGACCTGCTCTCGGCGCGGTACGACGTCGCGATCGTCGGCGGCACGCAGACGGTCGAGCCGACGGTGACGAACGAGGAGGAGTCTGCCGCCCTCGGCGTGCCGCTCCACTCGCCGGCCCTTCTCTTCGAGCGCGTGACGCGGACGGCCGACGGCGACGTCGTCGAGTACACGAGCTCCACCTACCGCGGCGACCGCTACCGCCTCGTCACCGAGATCGGCGCCGGCGGCCGCGCGCTCCAGCCGCTGTCCGTCACCGGACATGACCAGTTCTGAATTGGTATTGACTTTTCAGTGACCATTGTGCGAGGATCGGCCGCGATGGAAAGTGGTCTGTACCAACTGCGCGGCACCGAGGTTCAGGGCCGCCTGACTCCGGAGGCTTCCAGATGAGGAGACGCAGCATCGTTTCTCTCTGCCTCGTTGCCGTGCTCGCCGCCGCCGTCGCCGCGACGACGTCCGGTGCGACGAAGAACGAGAAGGCGACGACGCTCACGGTCTGGCTGCAGACCGACGCACAGTCCGGCTGGCCGGACCTCGTGGCGTCGGTGAACAACCAGTTCCAGTCCGACCATCCCGGCGTGACCGTCAAGGTCCAGTACCAGAACTGGGGCGATCACCTGCAGAAGTTCGACGCCACCCTCGCGGGCGGCGGCGGGCCCGACGTGATCGAGATGGGGAACACCGAGATGACGAAGTACATGGCGGCCGGCGCGTTCGCCGACCTGACGTCGGCGAAGGGCCAGTTCGACAACTCGGGCTCGTGGCTCTCGGGCCTCGCCAAGTCGGGCGTCTACGGCGGTCACACGTTCGGTGTGCCCTACTACGCCGGCTCCCGCGTCGTCACGTATCGCACGGACCTCTTCAAGGCGGCCGGGATCAAGAAGCTGCCGGCGACTCTCGGCGACTACACCGCCGACGCGAAGAAGCTCCTCGCGAAGAACCCGAAGAAGGGCTTCTCGCCCGTCTACATCGCCGGCACCGACTGGTACTTCGCGATGAGCTTCGTGTTCGACTACGGCGGCGGGATCGCGCAGCAGGTGAGCGGGAAGTGGAAGGGGCTGCTCTCGTCGCCGAAGTCGATCGCGGGCCTGAACGCCTGGAAGGGCTTCTTCACGGCGGCCTCGCGCGCCTCGAAGACGACGGACGAGGCGCACCCGAATCCGTACGACGTGTACGCCCAGGGCCAGGCCGCGTCGATGATCGGCCCGAGCTGGTACAGCTGCTGCGTCGGCGCGAAGTACAAGGGCTCGACGGGGCAGTTCGTGATGCCGGGCCACGTCAAGGGCCAGTCGATTCCGGGCTTCCTCGGCGGCTCCGACCTCGCCGTGCCCGTGACGAGCGGCAACAAGTCCCTCGCGATCGACTGGATCAAGGACTTCACGAGCACGAGCTCGGAGAAGACCCTCCAGGCGAAGGGCAACATCCCGAACGCCACGAACCTGCTCGGTGCGAGCGTGAACGAGCGCGCCGCCGCCCGCAGCTGGTTCGTCCCGACGGCGAAGCACTGGGTCGACGTCGAGAACGGGAACATCCTCCGCAACATGCTGGCGCAGATCCTCACCGGGAAGCTGAGCGTGAAGCAGGCCGCTCAGTCGGCGAGCGACAACATCGCCTCGGTGCTGAACCAGCCCTGACGCCGTTGGCCGAAGGAACCAGCACGGCCGCCGCCGCCGCGACGCTCTTGGGGACGTCGCGGCGGCGCCGCCGTGTCTGGGGCCTCGCCGTCCCGTACGCGCTGATCGCGCCGGTCGTCCTGACGATCGCGGTCATCCTCGGCTACCCGCTGTACTTCCTCGTCCGCCTGTCGTTCCAGCGGTACGGGCTGTTCGAGCTGATCCGTCACGCCGGCGTGTCCGTCGGCACCGCGAACTACCGCTCGGTCCTGCACGACCAGGTGTTCTGGCACACGCTGGCGCGGACGGTCGTCTTCACGGGGGCGAACGTCGTGCTGACGATCGTCCTCGGCATGCTGATCGCGCTGCTCCTCCTGCAGCTCAGCACGTGGGTGCGCGTGCTGCTCACGTCGGGGCTCGTTCTCGTGTGGTCGATGCCGGTCGTCGTCGCCGTGCAGATCTGGGCGTGGATGACCGACTACGAGCACGGCGTCCTCAACTACGTGCTGACGGAGCTCGGCGTCGGCGACTACTTCCAGCACGACTGGTACGCGTCGACGCCGTCGCAGCTGGCGATGGTGACGCTCCTGATCGTGTGGGGCGCGCTGCCGTTCGTGGTGATCACGCTCTACGCCGGCCTCGCCCAGGTGCCGCGCGACCTGACGGAGGCGGCGGCGGTGGACGGCGCGAGCGCGTGGCGCGCGTTCCGGGACATCACGCTGCCGATCCTCAAGCCGATCCTGCTGATCCTGACGAGCCTCTCGATCATCTGGGACTTCGGCGTGTTCACGCAGGCGTACCTGCTGATCGGCCAGTCGCGGATCCACCCGGGCAACTACCTGATGAGCGTGTACCTGTTCGAGGAGGGCTACTTCAAGAGCGACTACGGCCGCGGCGCGACGATCTCGCTGCTCATGCTCGTGATCGTCGCCGTGCTCAGCGTCGTGTACGTGCGACGGATGGTGCGGATCGGAGTCGACGAATGAAGCGCGCCGCGTGGAACACGCTCGGACTCGCCGTGTTCGTCGTGATGGTGTTCCCGGTCTTCTGGATGATGTCGACCGCGTTCAAGCCGGACGAGCAGATCATCAGCCTCACGCCGACGTGGGTGCCGCTGCACCCGACGATCGCGCACTTCCGCGACGCGATCCACCGTCCGTACTTCTGGCAGGACGTGAAGAACAGCCTGATCGTCGTGCTCGTGACGGTCGCGCTGTCGATCGTGCTCGCGTTCCTCGCCGCGATCGCGCTGGCGCGCTACCGGTTCACCGGTCGCAAGCTGTTCATCGTGCTCGTGATCGGGATCCAGATGCTCCCGCAGGCCGGGCTGATCATCCCGCTGTACGTCGTGCTCGCGCGCTACCACCAGGTCAACACACTCACGGGCGTGATCGCGACCTACATGACGTTCGTGCTGCCGTTCTCCGTGTGGACGCTGCGCGGCTTCCTGCTCGGGATCCCGAAGGAGCTCGAGGAGGCGGCGATGGTCGACGGCTCGACGCGCGTCGGCGTGTTCCTGAAGATCCTGCTGCCGCTGATGGGGCCCGGCCTCGTGGCGACGTCGGTGTTCGCGTTCATCACGACGTGGAACGAGTACATCTTCGCGCGCATCCTCCTGAACGACCAGAGTCGCCAGACCGTGACCGTGTGGCTGTCGTACTTCGTCGGGACGAGCCGGCACACCGACTGGGGGGCGCTGATGGCGGCGTCGAGCGTCACCGCGATCCCGGTGGTCGTGTTCTTCCTGCTCGTGCAGCGGCGGATCGCGTTCGGCCTGACCGCCGGTGCGGTGCGAGGCTGATGGGCGCGGCGGCGGCCTGCGTCCTCCCGAGCTTCCCGGGCGCGGCGCCGCCGGACTGGATCAGGCGCTTCCTCGCCTGCGGCGGGCTCGGCGTGATGCTGTTCGCCGACAGCGTCGGCGCGGCGGCCGCGCTGCGAGCCGAGCGGGGCGACGTGCTGCTCGCGCTCGACGAGGAGGGCGGCGACGTCACGCGGCTCCACGTGCGCGACGGCAGCCCACACCCGTCGGCGGCGGCGCTCGGCGCGATCGACGACCTCGAGCTGACGGAGGACGTCGCCGCGTCGATTGCCGCAGAGCTCGGCGCCGCGGGGATCAACTGGAACCTCGCGCCGGTCGCCGACGTGAACGTCGCGGCAAATCCCGTGATCGGGACGCGCGCGTTCGGCTCCGACCCGGCGCTCGTCGCGCGGCACGTCGCCGCGACCGTCCGCGGGCTGCAGCGGTCGGGGGTCGCCGCGTGCGCGAAGCACTTCCCCGGACACGGATCGACGACGCAGGACTCGCACCTGGAGCTGCCCGAGCTCACCGGCCCGCTCGAGGCGGGACTCGACCCGTTCCGCGCGGCCGTCGCGGCGGGCGTCGCCGCGGTGATGACGGCGCACGTGAAGGTGCACGACGACGCCGCGACGCTCGACCCCGAGGTGATCGGGCTCTTGCGCCGCGACCTCGGCTTCGACGGCGTGATCGTCACCGACGCGCTCGAGATGCGCGGGATCACCGCGCACCACGACGTCGCCGAGGCCGCCGTCCTCGCGGTGGAAGCCGGCGCCGACGCCGTGATCGTGGGGCACGACCTCGGCGAGGAGGAGACGACGCGGATCGTCGCGGCGCTCGAGCGCGTCGACCGCGTCGACGAGGCGGCCGCACGCGTGGCGCAGCTCGCCGACCGTGCGCGGCCCGCGGCGAACGGCGCCGTCGACGTGTCCGCCGCGGCGCGCCGCGCGCTCCTCGTCGAAGGCGACGTCTCCGGCGGTGCGCGCGTCGTCGAGCTTCGGCCGGCCGCCAACATCGCCGCGGGCGACGCGGAGCACTCGCTCGCGGACACGATCGTGCGCGAGGGCGAGCCCGTGCCCGACGCCGACGTTTACGTCGTGCGCGACGCGCACCGCCACGCGTGGATGCAGCACGCAGACCGCGACGGCGCCGTGATCGTGGAGATCGGCCTGCCGGTGTGGCGACCGTCGCGCGCCCGCGGCTACGTCGCAACGTACGGCGGCGGCCGCGCGTCGCTCGACGCGGCCGCGGAGGTGCTGCGGCGGTGACGTCGCACCTCGAGGACGAGCTGCGCGAGCAACCGCAGGCGCTCGCCCGGCTGCTCGAGTCACAGCGCGCGAACGCGGAGCTCATCGCGCCGCTCCTCCGTCGCGAGGACGTCGCGTACGTCCTGATCGCGTCTCGCGGCAGCTCGTCGAACGCCGCGCGCTACGCGCAGTACCTCCTCGGACGGGCGCATCGCGTCCCCGTCGCGTTCGCGACGCCGTCGCTCTACACGCTCTACGAGCAACCTCCGCGGCTCGACGGCGCACTCGTGCTCGGCATCTCGCAGTCCGGCCGCTCGCCCGACGTGAAGGAGGTGCTCGACGAGGCGCGGCGGCAGGGCCGGCCGACGGTGGCGATCACGAACGACCCGTCGTCGCCGCTCGCGCAGGCGTCCGACCACGTGCTCTGCCTGGAGGCCGGCGAGGAGCACGCGGTCGCGGCGACGAAGACGTACGTGAGCTCGCTCGGCGCGATCGCGCTTCTGTTCGCGCTCTCGACCGGCGACGCGGAGGCGATGCGCGAGCTCGCGCGCGTGCCGTCGCAGCTCGCCCTGCAGATCGAGCGCTCCTGGGACGACGTGTGCGCGCTCGACCGCCTCGGCGACATCCACGGCGGCACCGTCGTCGCGCGCGGCGTGAACTACGCCACGGCGTTCGAGACGGCGCTGAAGATCCGCGAGCTCTCCGGCCTCCTCTTCGAGGCCTACTCCGCCGCCGATCTGATGCACGGCCCCGTCGCCGCGATCGCCGAGGGGTGGCCGGTCATCGCGATCGCACCGCGCGGGCCCGCCTTCGACGTGATGGCCGCGTCGCTCGAGGCGCTGACGGCACGGCGGCCGCGGCTCGTCGCCGTCTCGGACGACGAGCGCGTGCTCGAACGCGCCGACGTGTCGCTGCCGCTCTGGACGCGCGTCCCGGAATGGTTGAGCCCGCTCGTGGCGGTCGTCCCGGGCCAGCTCGCGGCGCTGCGGCTCGCGCGCCTTCGCGGCGTCGATCTCGACAGCCCGCTCGGGCTGCAGAAGGTTACTCTGACGCGCTAGTGACGACCGTCGAGGGCGAGCGCAGATTCGGCGCGCCGCGCGAGCGCGTGTTCGAGCTGCTCACGTCCCCCGACGTGATCGCGTCGGCAATGCCGGCGGTGCGCGGCCACGAGGTGATCGACGCCGACCACTGGCTCGCGAAGGTGAAGCCGCCGCTGCCGCTCGCGCCGTCCGTGACGATCCGCTTCGAGGTCGTCGACCGCCGCGAGCCCGAGCACGCCGAGTTGCGTGCGCACGGCGGCGGCGCGGACGTCCGCTCCGTGTTCGACCTGGAGCCGGACGGTGACGGGACGCTGATGCGCTGGCGGACGGAGCTGTCGCTCTCCGGGCTGCTGGCGCGGTTCGCCGGGCCGGGGCTCGACGCGGTCGCGCGGCGTCAGGCGGAGCGCACGCTCGACGCCGTCACGCGCCGTCTGTGACCTCGGCGTGGCGCTCGGCCACGCACACACGCGCCCAGTGCTCGGCCCGCTCGAGGATCTTCCGCTCGATCTCGTCGCGGTCGCCGTCGACCTCTGCGACCTCGATGCGCACCTGGTGGACGACGCCTTCGACGTGCGCGTCGATCTCGTGCCGCTCCTCCGACACGATCGAGACGTCGGGGACCTCGTCGAGCAGGAACTCCGCGAGCCGGTCGATCTCCGCAGGCGTCGCCTCGCGCCCTGCGAACACGCCGAAGTTGACCCGCACCTCGATCGCGGGCGGCGCCTGGCCGCGCACGGGGAATGCCATGGCTAGCTCGTCCATCATTGTTTCAACGGGGTTCCGCCCCGATTGGTTTCGTCAGCCTTCGCGCGGCTGCCAGCGGAACCCGCGGATCGCCGCAGCGAGGCCGATCGCGCCCCAGAGGAGCACCACGCCGATCGCGCCGAGGTCGTGCCACATGTGGTGGTGGCGCACCATCACGTCGCGTGTCAGCTTCGTGAAATACGTCAGCGGCAGGATGTCGGCGATCGCCTTCAGGAACCCCGGGTACTTGTTCGGCGAGAAGAACGTCCCCGAGATGATCGCCATCGGCAGGTAGACGAAGTTGACGACCGCCGACGAGCCCTCGGCGGAGCGCACGGCGCCCGTCAGTCCGAGCCCCATCGCCGCGAACGCGACGGCGCCGAGCGCGAGCGTCGCGAGAAGCGAGAACGGCCGGTCGGGCAGCGCGACGCCGAACAGGATGCGGCCGATCGCGATGATCAGCACCGACTCGATCAGGAACGAGACGAACGTCGAGACGAGGACGGCGACGAGATACGTCCACGGAGGAAGCGGCGTCGAGCGGATGCGCTTCAGGACCCCGCTCTCGCGTCGGATCACCATCGTGATCGCGAGCCCCGCGAAGGCGGTCGACGCGACGCCGTAGCCGATCATCCCGGCCTCGAGGAAGGCGGCGCCCTTGATCCCCGAGATCGTGTCGTTGCCGTAGATCGAGCCGAAGACGAGGAAGAAGATGATCGGCAGGAAGAAGGTGAAGAACGCGGCCTCACGGTTCCTCCAGAAGAGGAGCTGCTCGGTGCGGAGCTCGTGCAGGAACAGCGTCACTCCGCGGTCAGCTCCAGGTACACGTCCTCGAGCGTCGGGCGGCGCACCTCGAGCGTGTCGAGCTCCTCGCCGCGGGCAAGCGCTTCGGCGGTCAG
>DATDNT010000004.1:0-15299 GCA_036518135.1 Gaiellaceae bacterium
GAGGGACTCGGTCGTGCTGATGCTTTCATCAGATGCCCGCGGTGCATGAGAAGGCCCGCGATGCGCGGACCTTCTCTGCGGCCGAGCCCGGAGGCTTACGCCTGGACGGCTCCATTCGTCTTGTGGACGATGACCTCGCCCTGCGTCACCTTCGGCGGAGTCTGGAGGATTCTCTCGAGCTTCTCGTCGCGCACCCACTCGGATGCGACACGAGTCGACTCGTCGGCCTGCGTCGAGGTGTCGAAGAGGCCGATCGAGCTCATGACGCCCTCACCCGTATCAATGAGGAAGTAGCCGCTGAAGCCCGGCAGCTTGCTCAGGCGCGGCGCCAAACTCTCGCCGACCTTCTTCTTCAGTTCGTCCTTGTGACTCGCGTCGATGCCTTCGTAGCGTCTCACGGTCGCAAACATGTGTTGGTCTCCTAACTTTCTCTGTTCAGGTTGGAGAACTCGGGTCGAGCTCTCCTGCTGCGCTCAGACCAGGTTTCGCAAGTCGAAAAGGAACTTCGCAGCCTCGGCGGCTTGCGCGCTAGGTCTACGCGCTCACCCACCATAGCCGCGATCTCCTTCCGCCGCGGACCCCCGGCCGTTTCGCATTGCGACTGCTACTCTCTGTATAGCTAGGCGAACCCGGTGACGCTCCTGCGTCCTCCCGCTTTCGTGCGGGAGGTGAGACAAGTGGTGGAAGCGTCACGAAGGCACGGCCCGTTCGATACGCGTTGGCCGTCCGCACGCAAAGACAGCTCCGATACGGCGCGAACCGCTCCGCCTCTGCCTGCCGAGGAGGCAGCAGAAGCACTCGACTGGGATGCCTTCTCCAACCGTTACTTCCCAGGCCGCAGACGGCACAACATGGAAGCGGTGACGGCGTACGTCACCTACACGCAGGGACGTGAATGGCGGACAACGCCGGCACGGCTGAGCGTCGTCCCAGCAGAGCACGTTTCAGCCGCCGTAGAGCCGGTGGAGGCCGAAGAAGCAGCCACGCGACGCCAGCCGGCCGCGATCGCCGCTAACCAGATGTAACCGAGGAGGGACCCCGTGGATAAAGAGAGATCTGAACTAGAGCAACGACGCGCTGAACTGACGCGATCGCTGCCAGGGTTGAGCGATGACCGAGCCGCCACCTATCGCCGCAACAGCGACGCACTCGCGCTCGATCGCGCGGGAGTCAAGCACGAGCGGCCGGAGGAGATGGTGCGGCTGGGAGAGGCCGAGGTAGCCGCCCACGCCGCGATTCGCGATGTTCAACGCGAGCTTCGTGGCATCGACGCAGAGATCAAACTCATGCCGCGCCCTGGCTTCATGGCGAGATTCGGACGCACCGCTCGCCGAGCACGCGCAACACGATGAATGCTTCGCCCGTCACGCGCAGAACGGCATTCGTGTTCGACCATCCTGGACTGTTCCTGGTTCCGCTCAACCGCCCGCGGGCGATCTCAGCCGCCGCAAAGACACGCAAGCCGCCGCTCATCCAGCCCGGACGGGCGGGAGTTGCGCCGACCGATCGACAGACGAGCGGACTTCACCGCTATTGCTCGGCCTGTGCGCACGAGACGGAGCACGTCACCTGGACAGCTGACGGGCGAGGAAGCATCCCCTCGATCCGGTGGCCGAGCACCGAACCGGCGATCGGCACCACGATCTGCCTGAACTGCGGCCAATGGCGTGCTGCTAGCCCCCGACCCGGGCCTCCAGCGTGGTCGAGTTGGCCCAGGAAGCCAACTGCGACGCGAAGCCTCGCCGTCGCTGCCGCCTCCGACACCGCAGACGATTGGGTTTCCGAGACGGCGGCCGAGAACGAAGGAATGCCTCCGAAGCGCGAGCCGCGACGTCCGCGTAAGAAGCCGCGCCCGCCTCGCCGCGCCCGTGCAGTAGCTCGGTAGTTGCGTTAACTGCGAGGTGAACGCTGACGCCACGCGCGCGCACCGCTGGCCTTTCTGCGGTGACAGCGGGCATCCTCATACAGCTCGCTGAGCACCCACCACCAACGCTCGTAGAGGCACAGTCGATATCGATCAGAGACGGCCGCCACGCCACGTCACCTGTGTCCGCACAGCACCTGCTCACCGCGACCGGGCTGAGCGTCGGCAGGCGGCGGATACTTCGAGAACGGCGAACACCGCGCGCAGGGTGGGACACGCAGAAGGCCGGCCTCTGGCCGGCCTTCTAGGGTGCGCTGTCTTCACTCGCTTGCCTTACATCATCCCGCCCATGTCGCCCATGCCGCCCATGCCTCCGGCCATGGCGGCTCCGGCCTTCTCGGGTGGCTCGGCGACGATCGCCTCGGTCATGAGGATGCTCTTTGCGATCGAGGCGGCGTTCTGCAGCGCCGAGCGGGTGACCATCGTCGGGTCGATGATGCCCGCCTTGACGAGGTCTTCGACCTCGTTCGTGTCGACGTTCAGGCCCTGGCCTTTGGCGGCGATGCGGACCTTGTTCACGACGACCGACGCCTCGAGACCCGCGTTGGCGGCGAGCTGGCGGAGCGGCTCCTCGAGCGCGCGGACGATGATCTGCGCCCCCGTCCGCTCGTCCGAATCGCCGAAGCCGTCCAGCTTGATCGCCGCGCTAGCGCTGAGGAGCGCGACGCCGCCGCCGGGCACGATCCCCTCCTCGAGCGCGGCGCGCGTGGCTTGCAGTGCGTCCTCGACTCGGTGCTTCTTCTCCTTCATCTCCGTCTCGGTCGCAGCGCCGACCTTGACCACCGCAACACCGCCGGCCAGCTTCGCGAGCCGCTCCTGCAGCTTCTCGCGGTCGAAGTCGGAGTCGGTGTTCTCGATCTCGGACTTCAGCTGCTTGATCCGGCCCTTGATCCCCTCGGCGTCGCCGTTCCCGTCGATGATCGTGGTCGTGTCCTTGTCGATCACGACCCGCCGAGCGTGGCCGAGCTGAGAGAGCTTCGTGTTCTCGAGCTTGAGGCCCATCTCCTCGGTGATCACCTCGGCGCCGGTCAGGATCGCGATGTCCTCGAGCATCCGCTTGCGGCGATCGCCGAAGCCCGGCGCCTTCACGGCGACAGCCTGGAACGTGCCGCGGAGCTTGTTGACGACGATCGTCGCGAGCGACTCACCCTCCACATCCTCCGCCACGATCAGCAGCGGCTTGCCGGCCTGGATCACCTGCTCGAGCACCGGCAGCAGGTCCTTGACCGCACCGATCTTCTGGTTGGCGACGAGGACGTAGGGGTCCTCGAGCACCGCCTCCATGCGCTCGGGGTCGGTGATCATGTAGGGCGACAGGTAGCCCTTGTCGAACTGCATGCCCTCGGTGAACTCGAGCTCGAGGCCGAGCGTCTGGCCCTCCTCGACGTTCACGACGCCGTCCTTGCCGACCTTCTCGATCGCCTCGGACAGGACCTCGCCGACCTCCGACGAGCGCGAGGAGACGGTCGCGACGCGGGCGATGTCCTCCTTGCCGGAGATCTCGGTCGACTGCGACTTCAGGTTCTCGACGACGGCCTCGACGGCGGTCTCGATGCCGCGCTTGAGCGCCATCGGGTTCGCGCCGGCCGAGACGTTCTTGAGCCCCTCGCGCACGATCGCCTGTGCGAGGACGGTCGCGGTGGTCGTGCCGTCGCCCGCGACGTCGTTCGTCGCCGTCGCGACCTCGCGCACGAGCTGCGCGCCCTGGTTCTCGAAGACGTCCTCGACCTCGATCTCGCGAGCGATCGTGACGCCGTCGTTCGTGATGGTCGGAGCGCCGAACTTCTTGTCGAGCACGACGTAGCGCCCCTTCGGGCCGAGCGTCACCTTGACGGCGTCGGCCAGGATGTCGACACCGCGCTGGAGCGAGCGGCGGGCATCCTCGTTGAACTTGAGCTCCTTGTGAGCCATATCTCTCTGTCTCTCCTTCTCTTCCTAGACGGCCGCGCGGTCGCCGACGACCTTCGCCAGCACGTCCGACTCACGCAGGATCAGGACCTCGTCGGCACCGACCTTGATCTCGGTCCCGCCGTACTTGCTGAAGATGATCTCGTCGCCCTCCTCGAGATCCATGGCGACGTGCTCGCCGTTCTCGTCGCGGGCGCCCGGGCCGACGGCGAGGACGCGGCCGCGCTGCGGCTTCTCCTTCGCCGTGTCCGGCAGGACGATGCCGCTGACCGTCGTCTCCTCTTCCTCGAGGACCTCGACGATCAGGCGGTCGCCAAGCGGCTGCAGATTCATTCGGAAACCTCCACTTGTGACACCTTTGTGCGTGCGGTTGGCACTCTAGCGTGTCGAGTGCCAGTGCCGCAAGGATCTTAGCGCCCTCGACTAAGATCCGCCCATGCAGCGGGAATTCTCCGCAGGCGGCGTGCTCGTCCGGCGGCTCGGCGGCCGCTGGGTGCTGGCTGCGATCCGCCCCGCCGGCAAGGAGCCGGGGGTCTGGGCGCTCCCGAAAGGGCGGATCGACCCGGGCGAGAGCGGCGAGGAGACGGCGCTCCGCGAGGTCCGCGAGGAGACCGGCGCCCACGGCCGCTCGCTCGGAAAGCTCGGCGACGTCCGCTACTGGTTCAACTGGCGCGGCGAACGGATCTTCAAGGTCGTCTCCTTCTTCCTCGTCCGCTACGAGGGCGGCCGGCTCGGCGACGTCCCGGCCGAGTTCCGCCACGAGGTGGCCGAGGTGCGCTGGCTGCCGCTCGAGGACGCACCGCGCCTCCTCGCCTACACCGGGGAGAAGGACATGGCCCGAAAGGCACTGGAGCGCCTATGATCGGCGCGCCGTGCCCGCGTACGCGCTCAACTTCTACTCGCCGATCGTCGAGGCGCAGCTCAAGTCGCACCGCAAGACGGCGACGATCCGCCTCGGCGACAAGTCGCGCAAGTACCAGAAGGGGATGATCGTGTCCGTGCTCGCGGGCGCGAGGTTCAGCCCGCGGCAGCACATCTTCGACGCCGTGATCGACAAGGTCGAGGTGAAGACGATCGCCGAGCTCTCGCCGAACGAGATCGAGCACGACAACCCCGAGATCCGGCACACGGACGAGCTGTGCCGCTGGCTCGGCCAGCTCTACAACCGCGACGTCACGGAGGACGACACGGTGACGGTGATCCGGTTCTCGGCGATCAAGCCGAGTCTCGGGTTCCTCGGTTAGCGCTCGAAGATCCAGCACGGCGGCTGGACCGACGAGCACGTCAGCGGCGCGACCTCCGCGGGGCGGATCGCGGCGACGCCGACGCCGGCGGGCGGCTGGACCCACGGGTACGACGTCGTCTGGACGGCGACGGGCACGGCCGGCCGCTGCGGGGCGTTGCCCGAGGCCGGCGCGGCGAGCGCGAGCGCGAGGACCGCTCCGGTCGCGACGAGTGCACGCATCGAGACCTCCTTTCGTCCATCGCATCGTCCCGCGGGCGGGGCGTCCGGTCATCGGAGCCGCCCCTGATGCTCGGAACCACGCGAGGAACCTTTACGCCGGCCGCACCCTTCGTGCACGTGCGGGAAAGAGGATCGTCGCGTGCGGATCGCCTTGCTCGCGGCGGCACTCGCGCTGACGGCCTGCGGCGGCGGCCACCACGCGGCCGCGCCCGCCTGCAGGCTGACGCGGGCGGAGGCGCCGTCGCCGGAGACGGGCGAGCACTCGCTCGCGCTCGGCTCGAGCTGCGCGCTCGGCGCGGCGCCGCACGTTCGGCTCTTCGGGCTGCACGGGCACGTCCTGCCGTTCACGTACGTGCTCGAGGGCGGCGCGAAGGGATCGCACGCGCTGCTCCTCGACAAGTACCGCTGCGACATCCGGTGGCGCGACCTCGCGCACACGGTCGCGGTCGGCGGCGCGCGGCTCGACATCGGCCGCTCGCTTCTCGACTGGTGCCCCGCCGAGGGCGTGTCGACGGTGGTGCACGTCTACGCGGGCCGCCTCGTTCGCACGCGGCCGACGTGGCGGTCGGTGTTCCGCGACGTCTACGACGGTCGCCTCGACCGTGTGTGGCCGTGCGCGACGTTGCGCGAGGCGGTCTCGCACCTCCCGGACGACGGGCCCGTGTACTCGCGGGTCGGGACGATCCTCGGGCGCGCCGCCGCGCACGCGTGCGACGCGCAGCTCCGATTGCTCGCGCGCGGCGCACCACGCGTGGCCGTCGAGCAGGCGCTCGGGACGCCGTCAGGCGGCGGCGCGCGCTGCGAGAGGTGGACCTGGCGCCCGGCAGGCGGCGCCGTCGACGGCGCGCGCGTCTGCTTCGCACAGGGGCGTGCGGCGCTCGTCCAGAGCGCCGTCCACGGCTAGCCCTTCGGCGCGCGCCGGATGCGCATGCCGAGGAGCTCCGGGTCGCGCAGCTTCGCACCGCACTCCTCGCAGTCGACGGCGAACGTCGACGAGAACGGCGCGCCGCACGACGGGCAGCGGCGCAGGATGCGGCCGCCGCACGTGCACGTCTCCGGCACCTCGGCCTCGAACTCGACGAACCAGCGCCGCGCCGCGCCGCAATCGAGACAGAACGCCGTCCAGTGGCCGAGGACGTTCCGGCGCTCCTCGCGGAGCCAGTCGGCGGCCTTGCCCATGTTGCCGCCACCGTATAGAAGGAGGCGGTGATCCGGGCCCTCGTGATCGCGGTGACGCTGCTCGCCGGCGCGACGACGCCGCACGAGGCCGTCCTCCGCTTCATCGAGAACCGGACGCCGAAGGACGCGTGCGCGCAGCTCGCGCCTGCCTACCAGGCGTCGCTCGCCAAGCAGTACGGGCCGTGCCTCGCCGGCATGCGGCACCAGCCGAAGGCGACGCACATCAGCGTCTCGCGCGAACGGATCACGGGCACGAGGGCCACCGTCTACGCGAGCTACGACGTCCCGGGCGGCCACTTCAGGGAGCGGTACACGCTCACGCGCACGCACGGCGTCTGGCTGATCACCGGCGCGCGTCCGATCCCCTGAACGGGCGCGCCACCCCCGTCGTTACGATTCCGCGCATGGCCATAGCCCGCGTTGCCGAGCCCAGCGGCTCGCTCCAAGACGTGAAGGAGTGGGGCCTCGACCGCGAGGACCTCCTGCAGATCTACCGCAACATGCTCGTCACCCGAGGCGTCGAGGAGCGCGGTCACATCCTCTACCGCCAGGGCAAGATCCCCGGCTCGTTCTACACGGGCCGCGGCAACGAGGCGTCGTCGGTCGGGGTCGCGACGGCGATGGGCCCGGACGACGTCGGGACGCCGCTCCATCGCGACATGGGCGTGCACATCACGCGCGGCGTCGAGCCGTGGCGGATCTTCGCGCAGTACATGGGCCGCGCCGACGGGCCGACGCACGGCCGGGACGGCAACGTCCACATGGCCGACGCGCGGCTCGGGCTCCTCGCGATGGTCAGCCACCTGCCGGCGATGCTGCCGGTCTCCGTCGGCTGCGCGCTCGCGTTCCGCATCCGCGAGGAGAAGCGCGTCGCGGTCGCCTGGTCTGGCGAGGGCGCGATGGCGCGCGGCGACGCGCACGAGGGCATGAACTTCGCCGGCGTGCGGCGCCTCCCGGTCGTGTTCATCTGCGACAACAACCAGTGGGCGTACTCGACGCCGACGCATCTCGAGTACGCCGTCGAGCACCTCGCGGACCGCGCGGCCGCGTACGGCTTCGAAGGCGTCGTCGTCGACGGGACCGACGTGCTCGCCGTCTACCGCGAGGCGAAGCGTGCGATCGAGAAGGCGCGCGACGGCGGCGGTCCGACGCTGATCGAGTGCCAGACGCTGCGCATGGAAGGCCACGCCGTGCACGACGACGCGTTCTACGTCCCGAAGGAGCTGTTCGAGCGCTGGGCCGAGCGCGACCCGGTCGAGCGGTTCCGGACGTGGCTGCGCGACAACGTCGACTTCTCCGACGACGAGGAGGAGCAGATCGGCTCGCAGGTGAAGAAGCTGCTGAACGACTCGCTGCAGCGGGCCGAGGAGTCGCCGCAGCCGGATGCGGCCTCGCTGACGGAGGGCGTGTACGCGACGCCCGAGGACCTCGACACGCCACACCACAAGTAATGGCCGAGAAGACGTATCTCCAGGCGATCAGCGACGGCCTCCGCGGCGAGATGCGCCGCGACAAGCGCGTGTTCGTGCTCGGCGAGGACGTCGGCGTCTACGGCGGAGCGTTCAAGGTGACGCTCGGCTTCCAGGAGGAGTTCGGCGCGTGGCGCGTCATCGACATGCCGCTCTCCGAGACGGCGATCGTCGGCGGCGCGACCGGCGCCGCGATCATGGGCCTGCGCCCCGTCGCCGAGATGCAGTTCGCCGACTTCGTGTCGTGCGCGTGGGACCACCTCGTCACGGTCGCCGCCAAGCAGCGCTGGCGCGCCGGCACCCCGGTGCCCATCGTGCTCCGGCTGCCGTCGGGCGGCGGATTCTCGGGCGGCCCGTTCCACTCGCAGAACCCCGAGTCGTCGTTCGCGCACATCCCCGGCCTCAAGTGCGTCTGCCCGGCAACCCCGGAGGACGCGAAGGGGCTGATCATCAGCGCCATCGAGGATCCGAACCCGGTCCTCTTCTTCGAGCACAAGCACCTGTACCGCCGCATCAAGGGCGAGGTGCCGGACGAGCGCTACACGACGCCGATCGGCAAGGCGCGCACGCACCAGGAGGGCGACGACGTCTCCGTGATCACGTGGGGCGCGATGGTCTACACCGCCGAGGAGGCCGCGAAGCAGGTCGACGCATCGGTCGAGATCATCGACCTGCGCACGATCATGCCGTGGGACAAGCAGGCGGTGCTCGAGTCGGTGCGCAAGACGTCGAAGGTGCTCGTCCTCCACGAGGACACGCGCACCGGCGGCTTCGGCGGCGAGATCGCGGCCACGATCGCCGAGGAGGCATTCGAGGATCTCGACGCTCCCGTCAAGCGGCTTGCCGCGCCCGACACGCCCGTCCCGTTCTCGCCCGCCCTCGAGAAGGCGTTCATCCCTCAGGTCGACGACGTCGCCAACGCATTGAAGGAGTTGATCCAGTACTGATGGCAACGAACACGGCAGTCGACGTCGTCATGCCGCAGATGGGCGTCTCCGTCTCGGAGGGGACGATCACGAAGTGGCTGAAGCAGGTCGGCGACAACATCGAGGCGGACGAGACGTTGCTCGAGATCTCGACCGACAAGGTCGACACCGAGGTCCCGTCGCCCGCGTCGGGTGTCGTGTCGGAGATCCTCGTCCAGGAGGGCGAGACGGTCGCCGTCGGGACGCTGCTCGCGCGCGTCGGCGGCGAGCCGGGCGCGGCCGCCGCGCCGGAGCCTGCGTCCGCGCCGGAGCCGGCCGATGTGTCGCCTCCGGCGACGCAGCCGGCCGCGGACGCGTCGGCCGCCGCTGCCACGGAGGGCGAGGCCGCGCCGGAGAACGCGTCCGGCAACGGCCGCTCGTTCGTCTCGCCGGTCGTCGCGCGCATGGCCGCGGAGCACGGGATCGACCCGGGCCAGGTGCCGGGCACGGGCTCGGGCGGCCGCGTCACGAAGAAGGACATCCAGGCGTTCATCGAGCGAGGCGCACCTGCCGCCGCGCCGCAGCAGGCTGCGCCGGCACCCGCTGCCCCGGCTCCCGCGCCGGCCGCGCCTCCCGCACCGCAGGAGCAGCCCGCGCCCGCAGCGGCCGCACCGGCGCCCGCGCCGCAGGCTCCGACCGTCGCCGCCGCGCAGGCAGGCGAGACGCTCGAGCCGATGTCGGCGATGCGCCGCGGCATCGCGGACCACATGCGCCGCTCGCTCGACACCTCCGCGCACGTCACCTCCGCGATCGAGGTCGACATGTCGAAGGTCGTCCAGATCCGCGAGAAGCTGAAGAAGGAGTACCAGTCGGCCTACGGCGTCAACCCGACGTACCTCTCGTTCATCGCACGCGCCACGGTCGAGACGCTGCGCGACTACCCGTGGGTGAACGGCGAGATCCGCGGCGACCAGATCGTGACGAAGAACTTCGTCAACCTCGGCTTCGCCGTCGAGCTCGCGGACGGCAAGGGCCTCATCGTCCCGGTCGTGAAGAACGCCGAGACGCTGAACCTGCTCGGCATGGCGAAAGCGATCGCCGACATCGCGAAGCGAGCGCGCGACAAGCAGCTGACGCCGGACGACGTCGCCGGCGGCTCGTTCACGATCACGAACCCGGGCGGCTACGGCACGTTCCACGGAACGCCGGTGATCAGCCAGCCCCAGGCCGGCATCCTCGGGACGTACGCGATCGTGAAGCGGCCGTGGGTGATCAGCGACGAGAACGGCATCGACGCGATCGCGATCCGCTCGATGATGAACCTGACGCTGACCTACGACCACCGCCTCGTCGACGGCGCGTACGCGGGACGGTTCCTGCGCGACCTGCGCCGGCGCCTCGAGGCCTGGGGCGAGTCGGACTACTAGAGGCCGCTGACGGCCCGGTCGAGCGAGGCGCGCGCCTCTCGCTCGACCGGGCCGTTCGCATGCGCGCGGCCGTAGCGCGCGAGCACGGCCGACAGGAAGAGCGCGAGCACGCGCGCGCGGATCGTCCAGGCGTCCTCGGCGTCGCCGTAGGCGGCGAAGAACGCGGCGCGGTCGTCGCCGTCGAGGAACGCGAACGCGACCATCAGGTCGACGCCGGGATCGGAACGGCAGGCGTCGACCCAGTCCACGATGCCGGTGACGCGCGAGCCGTCGACGAGGATCTGCCGGAAATGCAGGTCGCCGTGGCAGACCGCGAGCGGCTCGGCGGGCGGCAGCGCCTCGGCTGAGGCGAAGAGGTCGTCGAGCGCCGGATGCTCCCAGCCGATCGCCGCGAGGGCCTCTCGCGTGCGCGGAACGCGAAACCGCATGTCGGCGCGCCGTTGCACGTCGAACTCGAGCCCGTCGACCCGCGCGTCGTGCAACGCGCGCAGGATCCGGCCGAGCTGCGGCGCGAGCGCTCCGCGGTCGGGCGCCTCTGTCGCCTCGCGACCGGGAATCCAGTGCGACCCGTAGAACGGCCACGGATACTGCGACGACGCCTTCCCGAGCTGCACCGGCGCAGGGACTGAAACCGGGAGGAGCGGCGCGAGCGCAGGGAGCGTGCGCAGCTCGACCTGCATCGGCGCGATCACGACCTCGCGCCGCGGGAAGCGGAAGGCCCAGGTGCCGTCGACGCGATGGATCGTGTAGTCCCACCCCGCCGAGACGAGCTCCACGCGGTCCGCGGCGACGTCCGGGAACTGCGCGCGGATCAGACTGCGCGCAAGAGGCTCGTCGACGACGGCCTCGGCCTGCCACTGCTCACCCACGAACACGAGGCTAGGCTGGCGGGGTGACGGAAGCGCAGGTCGTCCAGCTCGGGATCACCGACTACCGTGAGGCGCTCGCGCTCCAGCGCGAGATCGCCGCCGGCGTCGCCGACGGCTCGCGCCCTGACACCGTTCTCTTCCTCGAGCATCCCCCGACGATCACGCTCGGGCGGCGCTCCGAGCCGGGGGAGCTGCACGTGCCGGACGGGGTCGACGTCGAGATCGTCGAGGTCGACCGCGGCGGCAAGTCGACCTACCACGGGCCGGGGCAGCTCGTCTGCTACCCGATCCTCGACCTGACGCGGCACGGCCAGGACGTGAAGAAGTACTGCCGCGACCTCGAGGAGGCGCTCATCCGGACGACCGGCGCGTTCGGCGTCGACGCCACGCGCATCGACGGCCTCACCGGCGTGTGGCTCGAGTCGCCGCCGCGCAAGATCGCGTCGATCGGGATCCACATCCAAAAGTGGGTGACGACGCACGGCTACGCATTGAACGTGAGCCTCGACCCGGCGCCGTTCACGCAATGGATCACGGCGTGCGGCCTCGACGGATACATGTTCACGTCGCTTGCGCGCGAGGCCGCGCGGGCGATCTCCGTCGACGACGTCCGGCCCGTCGCCGCGCAGGCGCTCGCCGACGTGTTCGACGCGGCGCTCGTCTGACCGACCCCATCCCGGCGATCGGTTGACATTCCGGTCGCATATCGAAGAGGCTGTCGACGGCCCTCTCTGGGCCTCGTGTCACATCAAGGGGAGGCATTTCGTGCGCAAGGCATTGATCCTTGCCGTCTTGGCGATCGTTGCAATCGCCGTCACGGCCGGCACGGCACGGAACACACATGCGGCAGGCGCGGCAGGCGCTCCGTCGCAGATCCAGCTCCAGAAGCTCGGCGCCGCGACGCTCGGCGGCGCGGGCCTCGCGGCGAGCGTCACCACCGACCCGAACTCCGAGTTCGACTCGGCACTGATGGGCGACGTCGACGCCGACAGCGGCAACGACGCCGGCGGCGACTCCGGCACGAACCGGTCGATCGTCGGCGCCGTCACGGGTCACGGCCGGGTCATCAGCTCGAGCGCGCGGGCGAAGTCGAACCCCGAGCTCGGCACGCACTGGCAGGGGCTCAACTTCCACGACCAGCGTTTCGCGAACGGCGGCAACCAGTTCTCGGTCGAGCCGCCGGACCAGGCGCTCTGCGCCGGCAACGGGTACGTCCTCGAGGGCGTCAACGACGTCGCGCAGGTCTACGACACGGCCGGCCACGCGCTCCTGAACGGCGGGAACGCGGTCGACCTGAACACGTTCTTCGGCTACCCCGCGGCGATCGTCCGCTCGGGCCCGAACGCGGGCCAGCGCGGGCCGTCGATCACCGACCCGGTGTGCCTCTACGACGCGCAGGCGAACCGGTTCTTCTTCGTCGTCCTGACGCTCGACCACGTCGGGCTGACGGCCGCGACGAACGGCAACAACCACCTCGACATCGCCGTCAGCGACACGGGCAACCCGACCGGCTCGTGGACGATCTACAAGCTGCCGGTGCAGAACAACGGCACGCAGGGCACGCCGAACCACAACTGCGGCAGCGGCTTCTGCCTCGGCGACTATCCGCACATCGGCGCCGACGGCAGCGGCATCTACCTGACGACGAACGAGTTCGCGTTCTCGGGGCCCGGCTTCTACGGGTCGCAGATCTACGCGATCTCGAAGGCGCAGCTCGTCGCGGGCTCGGCGAGCCCGACGACGGTGCTCTTCAACACGCTCGGCCTCGGCCCCGACGGCGGCGGTTTCACCGTCTGGCCCGCACAGTCGCCGAGCCCCGACAACAACGGCAAGGAGTACTTCCTGAGCTCCCGTGCCGTCTTCACCGACGACGGCACGTCCGACAGCATCCTCCTCTGGACGCTGTCGAACACCGCCTCGCTCGACTCCGCGTCGCCGAGCCTCGCGCTCGACGTGCAGGAGGTGCCGGTGCAGGAGTATGCGGTCCCGCCGCGGGCGACGCAGAAGGCGGGCAACCAGCCGCTCCAGAACTGCCTCGGCGACCTGTCGTTCGCCTGCAACACCTCGATCGCCGGGACGGCGTCCCACAACACCGCCGTGTACGGCGGCCTGAACGCGAACGACTCGCGGATGCAGCAGGTCGTGTACGCGAACGGCAAGGTGTGGGGCGCGCTCGACACCGCGGTCGACGTCGGCGGGCAGGAGCGCGCCGGCATCGCGTACTACGAGGTCAACCCGAACTCGGGGAAGATCGTGCTCGAGGGTCAGCTCGGCGAGGCCGGAACGGACTACACGTATCCGGCGATCGGCGTGCTGCCGAACGGCAAGGGCGTGATGGCGTTCACGCTGACCGGCGACAACGCCTATCCGAGCGCCGCCTACACCGGCATCGACGCAAAGGTCGGCGCCGGCGACGTCCACCTCGCGGCGCCCGGCGTCGGGGCGTGGGACGGCTTCACGCAGTACCGCGCGTTCGGCGCGGGCCGCCCGCGCTGGGGCGACTACGGCGCCGCAGCGGTGATGGGCAACTCGATCTGGATCGCGTCGGAGTACGTCGCGCAGACGTGCAACTACGCGACGTACAAGGCCGACCCGACCTGCGGCGGCACGCGCGCGCCGCTCGGCAACTGGTCGACCCACATCAGCCAGATCACTCCGTAGCTCACGGAGCGGGCGGCCGCGACCACTTCGGCCGCGGCCGCCCCTCCGTCCTCATCCGTTCCAGCCGGTCGAGCAGCGCGTCCGGCTCGACCGCGACCGCGATCTGCCCGAGGTCGGCCTCGCGGACGAAGCCCTCCTCGGTCACGTGCCGGGCGAGCGCGATCAGCGGCCGCCAGTACTCCTCGACGTCGAGGAGCCCGACCGGTTTCGCGTGCAGCCCGAGCTGCGACCACGTCAACTGCTCCATCAGCTCGTCGAGCGTCCCGAACCCGCCGGGCAGGGCGACGAAGGCAGCCGAGAGCTCCGCCATCAGGGCCTTCCGCTCGTGCAGCGAGCCGACGACGTGGAGCTCCGTCGCGCCGCCGTGAGCGAGCTCGCGGTCGACGAGCTCCTGCGGGATGACGCCCACGACCTCGCCGCCGGCTGCGAGCGCCGCGTCGGCGACGGCGCCCATCAGCCCGACCTTGCCGCCGCCGTAGACGAGCCCGAGCCCGCGGCGCGCGAGCGCCGCGCCGAACGCGCTCGCCGCCTCGGCGTACGCGGCGCGGCGGCCGCTCGATGCCCCGCAGAAGACGCACACCCGGTCCACGCGGCTAGATTGCCAGGAGATGCAGGAATCGCTCCCAGTCGGCGACCGCCCGCGGCGCCCCGAGTGGATGAAGGTGCGCGCGCCGTCGCAGAACGGCAGCTTCTACGACGTCAAGAAGCTCATCCACGGCGCGAGCCTGAACACGATCTGCGAGGAGGCGCGCTGCCCCAACATCTCGGAGTGCTGGGGCCGCGGGACGGCCACGTTCCAGATCCTCGGCGAGACGTGCACGCGCGCCTGCCGCTACTGCTACGTGCACTCCGGCAAGCCGAGCGAGGCGCCCGACCCGCTCGAGCCGCTCCGGCTCGCGCAGACGGCGAAGCAGATGCGCCTCAAGCACGTCGTGGTCACGTCCGTCGACCGTGACGACCTGCCCGACAAGGGCGCCGGCCATTACGCCGCCACGATCCGCGCCATCCGCGCGAAGCTGCCGGAGGCGACGATCGAGGTGCTGACGCCGGACTTCCTCGGGTACGAGGAGGAGGCTCTTCGCATCGTCCTCGGCGAGCGTCCCGACGTCTTCAACTTCAACATCGAGACGGTTCGCCGCCTGCATCGCCGCATGCGCGGCGCGAAGGCGAGCTACGACGGCTCGCTGTGGCTGCTCCGTCGCGCGAAGGAGGTCGCGGGCTACAACGTGCTCACGAAGAGCAGCATCATCGTCGGCCTCGGCGAGACGAACGACGAGGTCGTCGAGACGATGCGCGACCTTCGCGCCCACGACGTCGACGTCGTCACGATCGGGCAGTACCTGCAGCCGAGCCCGAAGCACGCCACGATCGACCGCTGGGTGCATCCGGACGAGTTCCGCTGGTTCCGCGAGCAGGGCGAGGCGCTCGGCTTCGGGACCGTGTTCTCGGGGCCGCTCGTCCGCTCGAGCTTCCGTGCCGACGAGCAGCGTCA
>DATDNT010000005.1:0-3066 GCA_036518135.1 Gaiellaceae bacterium
TGACGCTCGGCCGCGCACTCGCCGGCCGTCGCGAGATGTAGTCAGTCGGGGAGGCGCCCGCGCCTGAGCGCGCGCTCGACCGCGTTCTCGGTGTCGTGCGCGATCCAGAAGCAGATGGCGGCGAGCGGCAGCTCGACGAACGCGGCCTCGAGCACCGCGGAGGTGAGGTGGTGGCCGCCGAACTCCAGCGTGATGTCGAACCATGCGTCGACGCAGAGAAGCGTGCCCGCGACTGCGGCGACAGGACCGAGCCACGGCGAACGTCGGAGCGCGCACACGGCGGTTGCAAGGAGCGCGGCCGCCAGCGCCAGGTCGAAGCCCGCCCAGACCGTCCGCCAGTTGTCGCTCTCGTGATGTGCCGGAAGACTGAACGTCAACCAGATGGTCCACGGCACGAGCACGAGCCCGGCGAGCGCGAAGAACGGCGCGATCAGACGGCGGGGACTCATACGACAAGCACAGCGGACCCGTGCACCTCTCCGCGGCGCACATGCTCGATCGCGTCGTTCGCATCCTCGAGCGCAAAGGACGTGACCTGCGTCCGCACCGGCACCCGGGGCGCGAGCGCGAGGAACTCCTCGCCGTCGCGCCGGGTCAGGTTCGCGACCGAGCGCACGATGCGCTCGCCCCAGAGCAGGTCGTACGAAAACGACGGGATGTCGCTCATGTGGATACCGGCACACACGACGTCGCCGCCCTTTCGCACCGCGCGAAGCGCCGCCGGAACGAGGGCGCCCACCGGTGCGAAGATGATCGCTGCGTCGAGCTCCTCGGGCGGCGGCTCGTCCGATGCTCCCGCCCACTCGGCGCCGAGCCCGCGCGCAAACTCCTGTCCTTCTTCGTCGGCCGGGCGGGTGAACGCGAACACGCGGCGACCCTGGTGGAGCGCGACCTGGACGACGATGTGCGCCGACGCGCCGAAGCCGAAGAGGCCGAGGACCTCGCCGTCGCCGGCGAACGTGAGCGCCCGGTAGCCGATCAGCCCGGAGCAGAGCAGCGGCGCGAGCTCGAGATCCGACGGGCCTTCCGGCAGCGCGAAGCAGAAGCGCTCGTCGGCGACCGCGCGCTCGGCGAAGCCGCCGTCGCGGTCGTACCCGGTGAACTGCGCCTGGTCGCAGAGATTCTCGAGGCCGGCGCGGCAGTAGCGGCACGTGCCGTCCGTCCATCCCAGCCACGGGACGCCGACGCGGCGACCCTCGTCCACGACGTCGGCGACCACCATGTGACCCGGCACGAGCGGCAGCTTCGGATGCGCGAGCTCGCCGTCGACGATGTGGAGATCGGTGCGGCAGACGGCGCAGGCGCGGACGTCGAGGAGCAACTCGCCGTCGGCGGCCTTCGGCTCCGGAATCTCGGCCGCGCGCAGCGGCGTCCGCGCTGCCTCGAGAACCATTGCCCGCATGCGCGAACCCTAGACTTCGAGCATGGCCACGACCGAGTACGAGGCCGTTCCCGCCGTCGCAGCCGACGACCCAGCGCGCCACGCCGGCACGGTCGTGATGAAGTTCGGCGGCACGTCGGTCGGCGACCCGGACAAGCTCAAGAGCGTCGCGCGCCGGCTGGTCGCCGCCCATGAGGACGATGCCCGCGTCGTCGCCGTCCTCTCCGCGATGGGGCGCACGACGGACGACCTCCTCGACCTTGCCCGCCAGGTCTCCGACCGCCCGGAGCCGCGAGAGCTCGACATGTTGATCTCAGTGGGCGAGCGCATCTCGTGCGCCCTCGCTGCGATGGCGATCCACGACCTCGGCCACGAGGCGATCTCGTTGACGGGCTCGCAGGCCGGAATCGTCACCGACACGGTGCACGGGAAGGCCAAGATCGTCGACGTTCGGGCACGGCGAATCCACGAGGCGCTCGACCAGGACAAGATCGTGCTCGTCGCCGGGTTCCAGGGCGTCTCGGTCGACTCCCGAGATGTCACGACGCTCGGCCGCGGCGGCTCCGACACGACGGCCGTCGCGCTCGCGGCGGCGCTCGGCGCGCACGTCTGCGAGATCTACACGGACGTCGACGGCGTGTACTCGGCCGACCCCCGCCTCGTCCCCGGCGCGCGCAAGCTCGCGGTGCTCAGCTTCGAGGAGATGCTGGAGATGGCGTCGTCCGGTGCGCGCGTGATGGCAACCCGCGCGATCGAGGTGGCACGCAGCCACAATGTCCGCCTCCACGTCCGCTCGACGTTCAACGATGTGGAAGGCACCTGGATTCGCGAGGAGGACGAGAAGATGCTCGAGAAGGCGCTCATCTCCGGAGTCGTGCACCAGCGGGAGGAGACGGTGTACCGCGTCGAAGGCGCCGGGGCCGCGCAGCTCTTCGAGGCGCTGGCAGACGCCAGCGTCAACGTCGACACGATCGTTCGCACAGGCCCCGACATCGTCTTTTCGGCGCCGGTGGAGGACCGTCCCGACGCGGAGCGCGCGCTGAACGGCCTCGGCGTGCGGTGGAGCGCCCGCGACGACCTCGGCAAGGTCTCGCTCGTCGGGGCCGGCATGAAGTCGCACCCCGGGGTCGCCGCGAAGACCTTCGCGACGCTCGAGGCGGCGGGGATCGCAGCGCCGGTGGTCTCGACGTCGCCGATCAAGATCGCGTGCCATGTCCCCAGCGCCGACGTCGACCGCGCGGTGCAGGCGCTCCACGAGGCATTCGAGCTTGGCTAGCTCCGCCCGGATCGGTGTCGTGGGAGCGACTGGAGCGGTCGGCCCGGTCACGATCGATGTCCTCCGCGAGCGCGGCTACGACCGGGTCCGCGCGTTCGCGTCTTCGCGTTCGGCGGGCAAGACCGTGGGCGGCCTCACCGTCGAGGAGGCGACGCCGGAGACGCTCGTCGACCTCGACATCTGCCTCTTCTCCGTTGGGACGGCACTGTCGCGCGAGCTCGTGCCGCATGCCGTGAAGAACGGCGCGGTCGCTGTGGACAAGTCGTCTGCGTTCCGCTTGCAGGACGGCGTCCCACTCGTCGTGCCCGAGGTGAACGGCGGCCGGGCGGCAGAGCACGACGGCATCGTCGCCAACCCGAACTGCTGCACGATCCCGCTGACGATGGTGCTGAAGCCGCTACACGACGCC
>DATDNT010000006.1:0-2516 GCA_036518135.1 Gaiellaceae bacterium
CGGCGCCTCGACGGGGGTGCCGACCGCAGCATTCATTGCGAGCCCGTTCAGGTCGACGCCGGTCGCTGCATGCACGAGCTCGGCGTCGTGGCCGCCGCCGAGACGCGCGGCCGCCTCGATCACCTTCGGCCCCCCGGCGTCGACCCGGAGCTGCACGTAGCTCGGTCCGTCCGCGAGCCCGATCGCGTCGAGCGTGCGCGAAACAGTGTCCGCCACTGCGCCCGCGGGCACCTCCGAGGGCCACACGTGCGCGAGCGCCACGCCGAACGCGGGCGGCTCGGCGACGATCCGATCGCTGACCGCGAGGCAGTGGTACACGCCGCCGACGGAGAACCCGATCGCCGTCACCTCGGGCCCGTCCACGAGCTCCTCCACGAGCGCAAGGCCGTTCCGCGCGGCGCCGCGCGCAGCGTCGATCGCGGCCGGCAGCTCCGCACGGTCGCGGACGAGCGTCAGGCCCTTCTGGCCCTGGCGGTCAGGCGCCTTGACGACGACCTGACCGTCGACCTCCGGCGGCGGGTCGTCGGCACCGACCACCCACGACCGCGGCTGCGGCACACCCGCCTCGGCGAGTCGCTCGCGCTGGCGGAGCTTGTTCGTCGCGAGCACCGCCGTCTGCGGCGTGATCGGGTGCGGGAGCCCTGCGCGTTCAGCGATCCGCGCGGCGACGCCGACCGGCCAGTCGGTGCCGGGCGAGATCAGCCCGTCGATCCCGAGCGCCGAGACGAGCCGCTCGATCGCCGGCTCGTCCTCCGTCGAGAGGATGCAGCGACGGTCGGCAAACCGGAACCCGGGCGCGTTCGGATCGCGGTCGACGACCGCGAGCCACACGCCGCGCTCGCGCGCCGCCTCCAGCAGGCCGAGCTGTGCGGGCCCCGCGCCTAGGACGAGAAGGCGCGGGCGTCCCGAGCGAGGATCGCTCTCCACCACGCCTCATTGTCGCGATACCACGCGACGGTGCGCGCGAGGCCCTCGTCAAAGGACGTCCGCGCTCTCCACCCGAGCAGCCGCTCCGCCTTCTCGGTCGTGCCGATGTGGCGGTCGACCTGGCCCGGCCGCTCCGGCACGAACCGCACGAGATCGTGCGGCTTGCCGAGCGCGTCCAGCACCTTCGTCGCGATGTCGCGCACCGAGATGTCGATGCCCGTCGCCACATTGATCACCTCGCCGGCGATGTTCTCGATCGGCGCTGCGATCACCGCCTCGATCGCCTCGGCGTCGTCGACGACGAACAGCCAGTCGCGCGACGCATGGCCGTCGCCGTGCACGGTGAGCGGCTCGTCGTCCAGCGCCTGCGTGATGAACCGCGGCACGACCTTCTCGGGATGCTGGCGCGGGCCGTAGTTGTTGAACGGGCGCACGATCGTGATCGGGAGGTCGTAGGTCGTCCAGTACGAGTACGCGAGGCGATCCGCTCCTGCCTTCGTCGCCGCGTACGGCGAGCGCGGGTTCAGCGGGTGCTCCTCGTCCATCGGCGCGCGCTCGGCGGTGCCGTACACCTCCGACGACGAGATCAGGATGAACCGCTCGACGGGCGTGTCGCGGATCGCGTCGAGCAGGATCTGCGTCCCCTCGACGTTCGTCGTCACGAACTCGGACGCGCCGTGGAGAATCGACTTCTCGACGTGCGACTCGGCGGCCGCGTTGACGATCACGTCGACGCCGCCGACCATCTCGCGCACGAGCCCCGCGTCGCGGATGTCGCCGTGCACGAACGACAGCCGTGGGTGGCTCATGACGTCGGAGAGGTTCTCGAGGTTGCCCGCGTAGGTGAGCGCGTCGAGCGTGACGACCTCGTGGTCGGTCGCGTCGAGCAGGTGGCAGATGAAGTTCGACGAGATGAACCCCGCGCCCCCCGTCACCAGCACTCGCTTGCTCACAGCTCCTCCTCGATCGTGTACAGCGGCCGGCGCTCGACGTCCCGCTGGATCCTGCCGAGCGACTCCCCGATGAGCGCCAGCACGAACCCCTGGACGCCGAGAACGAGCACTATGCCTGCTCCCGCGAAGAGCGGTCCGGGGAAGTTGCTGTGGGCGATCCAGTAGGCGACGCCCCAGATCCCGATCGCCGTCGCGGCGAGCGTGCAGACGAGGCCGAGCACGACGCCGATCCACTGCACGGGCTGGGGCCAGAACCCGGCGACGACGTGGAGCGCGAGCCGGACGAGCCGGATGGGCGAGTAGCGCGAGCCCGACGCGGACGCCGCATGTGAGACGTCCACCTCCTCGACCGAGACGCCGCTCGACAGCACGAGCGCCTTCGTGAACTTCTGCCGGCCGATCGCGCCGAGCATCGGCTCGATCGCGCTGCGCCGGTAGCCGTTGAACGCGCAGCCGAAGTCGGAGATCGCGACGCCGGTGAACCGCCGGAGCATCCCGTTGATCACGCGGCTCGGGAGCGTCCGGCCGGGCGAGTCCTTCCGCGCGACGCGGCGGCCGGACGCGACGTCGGCGCGGTCGAGGACGGCGAGAAGCTTCGGGATGTCCTCCGGCTCGTTCTGCAGGTCGCCGTCCATC
>DATDNT010000007.1:0-24911 GCA_036518135.1 Gaiellaceae bacterium
CCCCTGCGCCGGGTTCCCGGGGAACGACGTGATCCACTTGAGAAGCGCGTAGCCGCCGCCGAGCGCAGGCATCGCGCGGAAGTCACCCGCCGGGTAGTTCGTTACGTACACCTTCGGCGGCATCGACCACTCGCCGCGTGAATGTGCGACGAACGCCTCGCGCACCGCCTCGACCGCACGGACGGGCGAGACCGCCGCCTCCACCGCGGCGCCGTCCATCACGACGACCGACGTCAAAGCGCTTTGACGGCTGCGGTCAGCTTGGCGACGGACTCCTTCGCGTCACCGAACAGCATCATCGTGTTCGGCTCGACGAAGAGCGGGTTGTCGATCCCCGCGAAGCCCGGGTTCATCGACCGCTTGAGGACGATGACCGCCTTCGACTCGTCGACGTTCAGGATCGGCATCCCGTAGATCGGGCTCGACGAGTTGTTGCGCGCGTCCGGGTTGACGACGTCGTTCGCGCCGATCACGAGTGAGACGTCCGTCCGGGGGAACTCCGCGTTCGCGTCGTCCATCTCCTTCAGCAGCGGGTACGGGACGTTCGCCTCCGCGAGCAGCACGTTCATGTGCCCCGGCATGCGGCCCGCGACCGGATGCACGGCGTACGTCACCTCGACGCCCTTGTCCTCGAGCAGGTCTGCGAGCGCGCGCACGTCGTGCTGCGCCTGCGCGACGGCCATGCCGTACCCGGGCACCACCACGACCTTCTGCGCGTACGCGAGCATCACGGCGACGTCGTCCGGCGTCGTCGGCCGCACGCTTCCCGACGCGCCGTTCGCGCTCGGATCGCCGGTCGTCTGCAACTGCCCGAACGCGCCGAACAGGACGTTGGCGACCGAGCGGTTCATCGCCTTCGCCATCATCAGCGTCAGCAACGTTCCCGACGCCCCGACGAGCATCCCGGCGACGATCAGCACGTTGTTCTCGAGCTCGAAGCCGGTCGCGCTGACGGCGAGCCCGGTGAACGCGTTCAGCAGCGAGATCACCACCGGCATGTCGGCGCCGCCGATCGGGAGCACGAAGAGGACGCCGAAGATCGCCGCCGCGCCGATCAGCACCCACAGGAGCCACTCGTCCTGGACGCCCGCCACGAGCGCGACCCCGGACGCTACCGCGGCGAGGATCACGAGGGCGTTCCCGAACTGCTGGCCGGGATACGTGATCGGCCGGCCGCCGATGAGCTCGCGCAGCTTCGCGAACGCGATCAGCGACCCCGAGAAGGAGATCGAGCCGATCAGCGCCGAGAGCACGATCGCGATCGAGATGTCGGCCTTCGGTGCACCGGGCTCGGGGAGGATGCGATGCAGCTCCGCGAGCGAGATGAGCGCCGCCGCGCCGCCGCCGACGCCGTTGAACAGCGCCACCATCTCCGGCATCGCGGTCATCTTCACCTTGCGTGCCGCGACCGCTCCGAACCCGCCGCCGATCGCCATCCCGAGCGCGATCGCCCACCAGTCGGTCGACCCGATCTTGATCCACGTGACGACGATCGCGAGCGCCATGCCGAGCGCGCCGATCTGGTTGCCGCGCCGTGCGTGCGCCGGGCTCGAGAGGAACCGCAGCGCGAGGATGAAGGTCACGATCGTGACCAGGTACAGCAGGTTCGAAAGGTTCGTGCTCACTGCCGGTCCGTCGGCTTCTTCTTGAACATCTCGAGCATCCGGTCGGTGACCACGAAGCCGCCGACCACGTTCGCCGACGCGAGCACGACGGCCACGAACCCGACGATCCACGTGAACGCGCTCTTGTCCGGCTGGCCGAGGATGATCATCGCGCCGACGATGACGATGCCGTGGATCGCGTTCGTCCCCGACATCAGCGGCGTGTGCAGCAGCGCCGGGACCTTCGAGATCACCTCGAAGCCGAGGAAGATCGCGAGGACGAGGATCGTCAGCTCGAAGACGAGCAGCGTGTTGTGGCTCAAACCGGCACTTCCTTCCGGGTGACGCAGGCGCCGGCCACGATCTCGTCGTCCCAGTCGAGGACGAGCTCGCCGTCCTTCGACAGGAGCTTCACGAGCTCGAGCATGTTGCGCGAGAGGAGCTGGCTCGCATGCGTCGCCATCTCCGACGGCAAGTTGGTCGTCCCGACGATCGTCACGCCCGACTCGACGATCTCCTCGCCTGCGCGAGTGAGGTCGCAGTTGCCGCCCGTCTCGGCCGCGAGGTCGACGATCACCGATCCGGGTCGCATCGCGCGCACGGCGTCGGCCGTGATCAGCTTCGGTGCCGGGCGGCCCGGGATCGCGGCGGTCGTGACGATCGCGTCGAACGTCGGGATGCGCTTCTGGAGCTCGGCCTGCTGCGCCTCCTGCTGCTCCGGCGTCAGCTCCCGTGCGTAGCCGCCTTCGGTCTCCTCGCCCTGGATGCCGAGGTCGAGGAACGTCGCGCCGAGCGACTCGACCTGCTCCTTCACCGCCGGCCGCACGTCGAACGCGGAGACGACGGCGCCGAGGCGCCGTGCGGTCGCGATCGCCTGCAGCCCCGCCACGCCGGCGCCGAGGACGAGCACCTTCGCCGGCGGGATCGTCCCGGCGGCGGTCATCAGCATCGGCAGGAACCGGGGAAGACGGTCGGCTGCGATCAGCGCGCCCTTGTAGCCCGCGACCGTCGCCTGCGACGAGAGCGCGTCCATCGGCTGCGCGCGCGTGATGCGCGGCACCGACTCCAGCGCGAACGCGTGCACGCCCGCGGTGGCGAGGCGCTCGATCCCGGCTGCATCGGTGAGCGGCGAGAGGAACGCGATCAGCGCTTGTCCGTCGCGCAGGCGAGCAGCCTCGTCGGCGCTCGGCGCCGCGACCTTGACGACGACGTCGGCCGACCACGGATCGCCGATCGTCGCGCCCGCCTCGCGGTACGCGTCGTCGGTGAATCCCGCTGCGGCGCCTGCTCCCTGCTCGACGATCGTCTCGATGCCCTCGCCGAGGCGACCGACCGTCTCGGGAACGAGGGCGACCCGACGCTCGCCGGGGACGCTCTCCTTTGGCACGCCGACCTTCATCGCCGTCGGCGACGGTATCGCATTGACCACTAGGTACGGTAGGTAATTCGCCGTGACGAAGCTCCTCCTCGACTACGGGCTCGTCCTGCTGTTCGCCGTTGTCTTCCTCGAATCGGCCGGGCTGCCGTTCCTTCCCGGTGAGGTCGCGCTGATCGCAGCCGCCGTGCTCGCGAGCAGGGGGCACTTCTCGATCGTGTCCGTGATCGTCGTCACCGCCGTCGCGGCCGCGCTCGGCTACGGCGTCGCGTACTGGCTCGGTCTGCGCGGCGGACGGCGCCTGCTCGCGCGCTGGGACGTCACCTCGCGGTACGCCGGGAAGACGCTGCCGCCGGCCGAGCGATTCTTCCGCAGCCACGGATCGAAGACCGTCTTCGTCGGACGGTTCGTCGCGGTCCTCCGCGCGACCGTCGGCTGGCTCGCGGGCATCACCGGAATGCACTGGTGGACGTTCGTCGGCTGGAACATCGCCGGCGCGATCGCGTGGGCGACCGCGTACGGCCTGCTCGCCTACTACGCCGGCGGCGCCCTCGTCGACGCGATCAGCCGCTACAGCGCGTACGCCGTCGCCGTGCTCGTCGTGCTCGCGATCGGCGGCTTCTTCGTGCATCGCGCCGTGCAGCGCCGGCTCGAGCAGTCCTGACCCGCGCAGGGATCCGGCGCCGGAGGCGGAACCATGCGTCCTGGTGACGGACGAGGCAGGGCACTCCGCGCGCGTGACGGCGCTCGCACTCCGCATCGCCGACGCGCTGCGCGCCGGCACGACGCGCATCGACGCGATCCGCGCGGGCGGCCCCGTGCACGACATCGGCAAGACGGCCGTCGCACCGTCGATCCTGCGCAAGCCCGGGCCGCTCGACCCCGACGAGCTCGCGGAGATCCGCGTCCACCCGCTCGCGGGCGCACGCATGCTCGCGGGCGTCGCCAGCGTGAAGCGCGGCCTCGCGTGCGTGCTGCACCACCACGAGCGATGGGACGGCACCGGCTACCCGCACGGGCTCGCCGGCATCGAGATCCCGATCGAGGCGCGGATCCTCGCGGTCGCGGATGCGTACGACGCGATGACGACCGATCGGCCGTACCGCGCCGCGCTGTCGAGGGACGAGGCGCGCGCGGAGATCGAGCGTTGCGCCGGCACGCAGTTCGACCCGCAGGTCGCGCAGGCGTTCCTCGCGATCGTCTAGAGCGTCGACCAGACCTCGAGCTTCGTCCGCGTCCGCCGGATCACCTCGTCGGTGAAGTCCGTCGTCGACGCGTGGCCCGCGAGGTCGGCCGTCTTCACGCCCTGCGCGACCGCCTCGAGCGCGGCTTCGCGGATCGCGCGGCCCGCCGACGCACCGTCGTCGGTCTGCGAGAGCAGCGCGGCCGCTGCGAGGATCATCGCGAGCGGGTTCGCGACGTTCTTCCCTTCGAGCGACGGAGCGGTGCCGTGCGCGGCCTCCGCCATCAGCGCCGTCGGCTCGAGGTCCGTTCCCTCGAACGCCACGAGCATCGACTCCGACCCGGCGATCGAGCCGAAGAGCGGCAGCACGAGGTCGGACAGGATGTCGCCGTCGCGGTTGAGCGCGGGGATCACCATCGGGTCGCCCGTCGAGGCGACGAGCAGCGCGAACGTTGCGTCGATCAGCTGCGGCTCGTATGCGACCGAGGGATGCCGTGCGGCCGCGGAGTCCATCTCCTCCTTGAGCATTCCCTCGTAGGTGGGGGAGACGGTGTACTTCGGGCCGCCGAAGACCTTCGCGCCCGTGCGCTCGGCCTCGCGGAACGCGAACTCGGCGACGGCGCGGCAGACACCGCGCTCGATGCGCTCGGTGCGGAAGGCGACCTCGTCGTCGCCTGCGCCCTCGCGCCACTCCTTTGCGCCGTACGCGTCGCCGACCGCCATCCGCACGACCGAGATCGGTGCGTGGACGCCGCCGAACGGCACGACGCCGGGCAGACGCCGGCCGGTGCGCACGATCACCTTGCCGCCGATCTCCTCCCGGAGGATCCGGTTCGGAGAGCCGACGTCGCCGCGCACCTCCGGCGTGACGGTCGCCGCCTTGAGGCCGAGGCCGTGCTCCCGGATCGCCGCCGCGGCGTCGTGGACGACGCCGTTCGACGTCGCCCGGCGCGACTCGAGCGACAGGTCGAACCGCGGCAGCTCGATCTCGAGCCCGACGACGTCCGGCGCCAGCACGCGCAGCGCCTCCTCGAGGAGCTCCTGGCCCGTCTGGTCGCCCTCCAGGACTGCGATCGCCTTCAGCTGCACGGCGGCCAAGATTAGCGAGGGGCTTCGCGCGGAAGGCGGAACCCATGGCGGCCAGGATCGGCTGGACGCGCAAGGGGTCGAAGAGACGGTTCCGCTACTTCGACGCCGACGGGCGCGAGATCACGGACGAGGCGAAGCTGGAGCGAATCCGCAGCCTCGTGATTCCCCCTGCCTGGAAGGACGTCTGGATCTCCCCGTCGGCCCGCACGAAGCTGCAGGCGACGGGGACCGACGCCGCCGGGCGGAAGCAGTACCTCTACCACCCGGTCTACCGCGCGAAGCAGGAGCAGGCGAAGTACGACAAGCTGATCCGCTTCGCCGAGCGGCTGCCGCAGCTGCGCGAGGCGATGGCGGAGCACATGGAGCTCGACGGCCTGCCGCCGGAGAAGGTCGCGGCGATCGCGACGCGGCTGATCAACCTCGGCTGGTTCAGGGTCGGCGGCGACCGCTACGCGAAGGAGTCGCGCACCTTCGGGATCACGACGCTGCGAAAGCGCCACGTCTCCGTCCGCGGCTCCCGGATCGCGTTCCGCTATCGCGGCAAGCACTCGATCATGCTGCGGAGCGCGGTCGTCGACCCGGAGCTCGCGAAGGCGATGAAGGACCTGATCGCGCTGCCGGGAAGCAGGCTCTTCCAGTTCGTCGGCGAGGACGGCTCCACGACGAGCCTCGACCAGAAGCGACTGAACGCGTACATCAAGGAGCACCTCGGGCCCGAGTTCAGCGCGAAGGACTTCCGGACCTGGGGCGGGACGCTGATCGCGGCGATCGAGTTCGCGCAGCAGCCGGCGCCCGAGAACCCGACTCAGGCGAAGAAGCGCGTCGCCGAGGTGATGCGGAAGGTCGCCGAGAAGCTCGGCAACACGCCTGCGGTCGCGCGTTCCTCGTACGTCAGCCCGGCGGTCGTCGAGCAGTATCTCGACGGGAGAACCATCGAGGATTTCCGGCCGCGGCATTTGCGCGTGGTCGGCGCCCGGGATATGGGCCTCGATCGGGAGGAGCAGGCGACGCTGAGCCTGCTCCGCTCGTGGAAAATTCGCGCTGCGCGCACGGCTGCGTAAACTGCGCCGTATATGGCACGGAAAACCATCCTCGTCTGTGACAACTGCGGCAAGGAAGTGGACGAGTCCCGCGGCGCCACGCTCCGCGTGACCTACGTCGACGCCCGCCGCGGGTCGAAGGTCGCGGACCTGTGCGACGACTGCGCGGGCCAGATGCCGGGCCGCGCCGCCGCCCGCCGGGGCCGCCGCCCGAAGT
This sequence comes from Gaiellaceae bacterium, assembly GCA_036518135.1. Lineage (GTDB taxonomy): Bacteria > Actinomycetota > Thermoleophilia > Gaiellales > Gaiellaceae > PALSA-600. Next base: position 6,509 of record DATDNT010000007.1, read on the forward strand.
CCGCCGCTACGAGCGAATAACGACGCCGGCCGGGGACGGGGAACCGTCCGGAACCCGGCCTACGATGGGAAGGTGGGGCTGTCCCTTCTCGCAGGGCCTGCGAACGCGGGCAAGGTCGCGCTTCTCCTGGAGCGCTATCTGGCACGGCTCGACGACGAGCCCGTCCTGATCGTGCCGAACGCATCGGACGTCGACCGGGTCGAGCGCGACCTGCTCGCCCGGTGCGGCTGCCTGTTCAGCGGGACGATCGGGACGTTCGACGACCTGTTCCGCCGGCTCGCGGGCGACCGCCCGGTCCTGACGGACACGCAGCGCGCGCTCATCGTCCGCCGGCTCGTCGCCGAGGCGCCGCTCGACGGGCTTGCGCGGTCGGCGCGAACGGCGGGCTTCGCCGAGACGCTCGTGCGGACGCTTGCCGAGCTCGAGCAGGCGATGCTCGACCCGTCGGATCTCGACGGCGACCTCGCTGCACTGTACGAGCGCTACCGCGGCGAGCTCGACCGCCTCGAGGTCTGGGACGCCGACCTTCGGCGCCGCCGGGCCGTCGAGCGCCTCGAGACCGACCTCGACGCCTGGCAGGGGCAGCCGGTGTTCGCGTACGGCTTCGAGGACCTGACCGGCGCGGAGTGGTCGCTGCTGAACGCGCTCTCCGGGCGCACCGAGGTCGAGGTGTCGCTGCCGTACGAGCCGGGGCGCGTCGCGTTCGCGTCGCTCTCGCGGACGGCCGACGACCTCGCGCGGCTCGCGGACAAGGTCGAGGAGCTCCCTGCTTCCGGCGAAGTCCAGCATCCCGCGCTCGCACACCTCGAGCGGGCGCTCTTCGAGGAGTCGCCGCCGCCCGCGCCGCCGCTCGAAGCGGCCGTGCGCTTCTTCGAGGGCGCGGGGCCGCGCGGCACGCTCGAGCTCGTCGCCGACGAGCTCGTCCAGCTCCTGCGGTCGGGGGTCGCTCCGGAGCGGATCGCGCTCGTCGCGCCGTCGCTCGACCAGTGGCGCGGGCCGCTCGAGACCGTCCTCGGCGCGTTCGAGATCCCGTACGCCGTCGAGTCGCGGGTCCGCCTCGGCGCGACGCCGCTCGGCCACGCGCTGCTGCAGTTCCTGCGCTACGCGTGGAGCGAGGGCGGTCGCCGCGAGCTGTTCGCGTACCTCCGCAGCCCGTACTCGGGGCTCGCGCGCTCGTCCGTCGACTACGTGGAGGGACGGCTGCGCGGCCGCGCGATCCACACGCCGCAGCGCGTCGAGGAGGAGGCGGAGAAGCTCCGGGAGGCGCCGGTCCCCGGGCTCGTCGAGCTCCGCGGCGCCGAGAGCTGCGTCGACGCGGTGCGCGCGCTGCTCCGCACGATGCTCCGGTCCGCGTACGGAACGGAGGCGCCGCCGGCCGGTGAGAGCTCGCGGCTCGACCTGCGCGCATACGGTCACGCGCTCCAGCTCCTGACGGAGGTGGAGGGGCTGTCGGTGACACGCGAGGAGCTGATCGCGGCGCTCGAGCGCTGCGAGGTGCGGCTCGCGTCGTCGGGCGAGCAGGGCCGCGTCGCAGTGCTCGACCTGATGCGCGCGCGCACGCGCCGCTTCGACGTCGTGTTCGTGCTCGGGCTCGAGGAAGGGACGCTGCCGCGCCGCTCGCGCACCTCGCCGTTCCTCGACGACGACCGCCGCAAGGACCTCGAGGCGCGGCTCGAGCGCCCCGACCAGGTCTCGCGCGACCGCTACCTCTTCTACACCGCGTGCACGCGGGCGACGCGCCGGCTGTACCTCGTGCGCGAGGCGGCGACCGACGACGGCGCCCCGCGCGAGCCGAGCCCGTTCTGGGAGGAGGTCGCGGCCGTCTTCGACGACGACGACGTGGCGCATGCGACGGCGCGCCGGCCGCTCTCGGCGCTCACGTGGACGCTCGATTCCGCGCCGTCCGAGCGGGAGCGGCTGCGCGCGCTCGTGATGCTCCCGCCCGACGAGGCCGCTGCGCTCGCAGACGCGAACGGGTGGGAGCGGCGGCTCGCGCGCGCGCGCAACGCGACGAAGCGCGAGACGCGGCTGCGCAGCGCCGTGCTCCTTGCGATGTACGGGTCGCGCACCACGTTCGCCGCGACGGAGCTCGAGCGCTTCGCCGACTGCTCGTCGGCGTGGCTCTTCGAGCGCGTCATCTCGCCGCGCACGATCGACGCCGAGGTCGACCCGATGCTGCGGGGGAGCGTCGCGCATCAGGCGCTCTACAAGTTCTACTCCGGGCTTCCGAAGGAGCTCGGCCACGACCGCGTCACGCCGCAGAACCTCGAGCAGGCGATCGGATTCCTCCGCCGCTGCCTCGACGACGCGCTGCGCGGCGGCGTGCGCCTCGAGCTCACGGACCTCCAGGCGGCGGAGCTCGAGGAGAGCCTGTGGCGCGACCTCGAGGGATTCGTCCGCGACGAGGCCGACTCGCCGCTCGGCCTGCTCCCTCGGCGCTTCGAGGTGTCGTTCGGCTCCGACCGTTCGGCGCCGGAGCTGCAGCGCGGGCTGCACCTCGGCGAGGGGCTGTACCTCAGCGGCAAGATCGACCGCGTCGACGTCGACCCGTTCAGCGCGCGCGGGATCGTCCAGGACTACAAGTCCGGCCGCACCGCGCACTCGGCGAAGCAGATCGACGAGGACATGCGCCTGCAGATCCCGCTGTACATGCTCGTGCTGCGCGACCTCGTCGGCATCGAGCCGCTCGGCGGCGTCTACCGCGCGCTCGCCGGCGCACGCATCACGCGCGGACTCCTGCACAAGGGCGCCGAGGACGACCTGCCGGGCTTCCAGCGCAACGACTACCTCGAGGACGAGGAGTTCTGGCGGCTCGTCGAGACGTCTCGCGACCGCGCGCTGCAGTACGCGCAGCGGATCCGTGCGGGCGACGTGCACCACGACCCGAAGGGCGGCACGTGCCCGCCCTGGTGCGACCTCTGGTCGATGTGCCGCGTGGAGAGAGCGTGAACTCCGAGCAACGCGCAGCGGTCGAGGCGAAGGGCGAGGTGTTCGTCAGCGCGGGCGCCGGCACTGGCAAGACGACCGTGCTCGTCGAGCGCTTCGTGAGCGCGGTGTGCGAGGAGGGCCTCGACGTCGAGTCGGTGCTCGTGATCACGTACACGCGCAAGGCGGCGGGCGAGCTGCGCGCGCGGATCCGCAAGGCGCTCCGCGACCGCGGCCGCCACGATCTGGCGCGGCGGCTGGACGGCGCATGGATCTCGACGATCCACGGCTTCTGCTCGCGGCTCCTGCGCGCGCACCCGTTCGCCGTCGGCATCGACCCGCGCTTCCGCGAGCTCGACGACGAGCACGGTGCGGTGATCCGCGGCGAGGCATTCGAGCGCGCGCTGGCGGCGTTCTGCGCGACCCGCGACTCCGAGCGGCTCCGCCTGCTCGCCGTGTACGGCGCCGACGGCCTGCGCCGGAAGCTGACCGGCGTCTACGAGACGCTGCGCTCGGCGGGCCGCGACCTGAGGCTCGAGCTCTCCGAGCAGGTGAATCTCGAGGAGCGGCTCGGCGAGCTGCAGGACGAGGCGCGCGCGCTCCTCGCCGACGACTGCACCGACAAGCAGACGGCGGCGGCGCAGTCGGCGCTCGCGCTGAAGGCCGCGAACCCCGAGCGGCTGCAGGACCTGTCGGCGCTGCGCGCTGCGGGCGACAAGGCCGCAGCGTTCGAGGCGGCGCGCAAGCGGCTCGAGCAGGCGGCGTTCGACGAGGTGGCGCTGCGCGACAAGGACCTCCTGCAGGAGCTGCTCGATCTGTTCGCGGCCGAGTACGCGGCCGCGAAGCAGCGCGAGTCGGCGCTCGACTTCGAAGACCTGCAGCTCCTGACGCGCGACCTCCTCCGCGACGACGCCGGGGTGCGCGAGCAGGAGCAGCTGCGCTTCCGCGCGATCATGGTCGACGAGTTCCAGGACACGAATCGCCTGCAGTGCGACCTGATCGACCTGCTGCGCGGCGGGAGCCTCGAGCGGGACGTCTTCTTCGTCGGCGACGAGTTCCAGTCGATCTACGGCTTCCGCCACGCCGACGTCGCCGTCTTCCGCGAACGGCGCGAGCAGGCGTCGCAACGGCTGCCGCTCGCCCGCAACTACCGCTCGCGGCCGGAGGTGCTCGCGGCCGTCAACCACCTCTTCCACGAGGAGTTCGGCGACGGCTACCAGCCGCTCGCCGCGTCGGGCGAGTTCGCCGACCCCGTCTTCGGCCACCCCGTCGAGCTGCTCGTCACCGACAAGCGCAGCTTCAAGGACGCGCCCGTCAACTGGCGCGACGGCGAGGCGAAGGCGATCGCGCGGCGCGTGCGCGAGCTCGTCGACGCCGGCGTGGCCTCGCCGGGCGAGGTCGTGCTGCTCTTCGCCGCAGGCACCGACGCCGAGCGCTACGAGTCGGCGCTGCGCGCGCAGGACCTGCCGACGTACCGCGCGACCGGCCGCGGGTACTTCGGCCAGCAGCAGGTCGTCGACCTGCTGGCGTACCTGCGCCTGCTGCACAACCGGTACGACGACGAGGCGCTCGTCACCGTCCTCGCGTCGCCGTTCGTCGGCGTCTCCAACGACGCGCTGGTGCACATCCGCCGCCACGCCGGCAAGCGACCGTTGTACTCGGGCATCGAGAGGACGCTGCCCGAGCCGCTCTCGGAGAACGACGAGCGGTTCGTGCGGGCGTTCAAGCAGCGGTACGAGCGGCTCGTCGCGGCGTCGCAGCGCATCGGCCTCGAGCGACTGTGCGAGGAGGTTGTCGCCGCGCACGACTACGACCTCGCGGTGCTCGCGCAGTGGGACGGCAAGCGGCGGTACGCGAATCTTCGCAAGCTGATGCGTCTCGCCCGGTCGTACGAGTCGCTGCGCGGGCCCGACATCGAGGGCTTCGTCCGCTTCATCCGCGACCAGGAGTCGGTCGGCGCGTCGCAGCTCGAGGCGGTGTCCGAGGAGGAGGGCGCCGACGCTGTCAGGCTGCTGACGATCCACGCGGCCAAGGGCCTCGAGTTCAAGGTGGTGATCGTGGCCGACGCGGGGCGCGACACGGGCGGCCAGCCCGCGGCCGACGAGATCCTCGTGCGGCCCGACGGCCGCTTCGGCTTCCGCGTCGTCGACCCGAAGTCGGGCAAGAAGCGCGGCGTCTTCGACTACCAGGCGGTGCGCGACGCCGAGCAGGCCGACGAGCGGGCGGAGCGCCTCCGCCTCTACTACGTCGCGATGACGCGCGCGATCGACCGCCTGATCGTGTCGGGCGCGATCGACCCCGAGAAGACGCGCGACCTCGAGACGCCCATCGGCTGGGTGCTGTCGCGGCTCGGCGTCGAGGAGCCCGCCGACGGCGACATCGAGCGCGGCGACGCGCGCTTCGTGCTGCGGGTGAACGGCTACGTGCCCGACGCCGCGCCGGAGCCGGAGGCGCCGGAGGCGGGCCAGCTCGCGCTCTTCGCGGAGCTCCCGACGGCGCCGCTGCCGCGCGGCTACCGGCTCCCGGAGCTCGCGCCGCTGCCCGTCGCGCCGCTGCACAAGGTGCGGCGCCTCTCGTACTCGGCGCTCGCGCTCTTCGAGCGCTGCTCGTACCGCTACTACGCCGAGCGTGTCGCGGGGCTTCGCGAGGAACGTGGGACGATTCCGGGCGCGACCGGCCTGAAGGCGACGGAGATCGGCGACGCGGTGCACCGCCTGCTCGAGCTCGTCGACCTCGCCGCGCCGACGCCGCCCGACCTCGACGTCGTTCGTACCTGGTACCCCGCGATCACCGACGACGAGCTCGCCCGCGTCGAAGCGTTCGTCGTCTCGTACTGCGAGTCCGACCTCGCACGGCGGATCGCGGCGCTGCCGAACGTCCAGGTAGAGCGGCCGTTCGCGTTCGAGCACGACGGCGTCCTGCTGCACGGGCGCCTCGACGTGCTCTGGCGCGAGGGTACGAAGGCGCTCGTGCTCGACTACAAGACGAACTCGCTGGCCGAAGGCACGGCCGACGAGATCGTCGAGGCCGACTACCGGCTGCAGCGGCTCGTGTACGCGCTCGCGTGCTTCCGCGCCGGCGCAGACGAGGTCGACGTCGTCTACCACTTCCTGGAGCGCGCCGACGCAGTCGTCTCGACGACGTTCCTGCGCGTCGAGCTGCCGGCGCTCGAGGCCGAGCTGTCCGATGCGATCCGCCGCATCGACGCCGGCGAGTTCGCGCCGACGCCGAGCGAGTTCACGTGCAGCGGCTGCCCCGCGCTCGACGTCGTGTGTGCGGGGCCGAAGCTGCGCAACCCGCCTGCGCAGCTCGTCGCCAGTGGCGCGTAGCTACGTCGCGGAGGCGCGCCGGAAGAAGGTGCCGCCGAAGAAGGATCGGATCAGGCCCGTGATCGAACTGCTCGCCGAGACGCACGCCGACGCGAAGATCGCGCTGCGCTTCTCGAGCCCGCTCGAGCTCCTGATCTCGGTGATGCTCTCGGCCCAGACGACCGACGTGAACGTGAACCGCGTCACCGAGGCGCTCTTCCGGAAGTACCGGCGGCCCGAGGACTACCTCGCGGTGCCGCAGGCGGAGCTCGAGCGCGACATCTTCGCGACCGGCTTCTACCGGCAGAAGGCGAGGTCGCTCCGCGGTGCGATGCAGCGGATCGTCGAGGTGCACGACGGCGAGGTGCCGACGGGCTTCGACGACCTGCTGAAGCTCCCCGGCGTCGCGCGGAAGACGGCGAACGTCGTGTCGGCGGAGCGGGGAAGCCCGCAGGGGATCGTCGTCGACACCCACGTGCGGCGGCTCTCGCAGCGGCTCGCGTTCTCGCGGCAGGAGGACCCCGTGAAGATCGAGCGCGACCTCGTGCGGCTCGTGCCGCGCGACGACTGGGCGCGGTTTCCGCACCTCCTGATCTGGCACGGCCGCCGCATCTGCGACGCGCGCAAGCCGCGCTGCGAGGACTGCCCGCTGGCAGCCGATCTCTGTCCGTCCAGCCGCGTGTGAGTTCCTCCCATCGGGGACTTCCCCGTTGGCGCGTCCGGCTCAGAGGTCTAGATCTGGTCCATCGACAGAGGGAGGGTCGTCGATGACCGCTCGCACACTGGGTGTCGTCGGCGCCGCCGGAATCGCAGCATCGCTGGTCATCGCTGCGACGACGGCGCTCTCGACCCCGCAGAACACCATCCCGTCCGGCGCGAAGGTGCTCGGCACCGCGCCGATCGCGACCATTCACGGGATCACCAGCACGAAGAGCGCGAAGGGCGACGAGCCGTCGAACGACTGCGCCGCCGTCCAACGCGCGAACTGGTACGTCATCCAGGCGCCGCATCGCGGTGCGCTCGTCGCCCGCCTCGTCGCCCGCGGCGAGCTCGACGCCGCCATCGCCGTCTACCGCGTCGTGCGGTCGCAGCGGACACCGGTCGCGTGCGCGAGCACGAACCGCCAGGGCCGCGCGCGCGTCGCCTGGTACGGGTACTCCCAGGGCTCGTACCTGATCGGCGTCGCCGCCCGGACGAGCTCGGCCGGCGGCGAGTACGACCTCGACGTCGCCGTCGCAGACCCGGCGCCGAGGCCGCCGGGCGCGTCGCTGCCGGTCGGCGGCACCGCCGACACGATCAACTCCGTGCTCGACAACGCCGACGCGTATGCGATACCGATGGAGCGCGGCGTCACCTATCGCATCAACGTCGCGACGCGCGCCCGGTGCCTCACGGTCGAGGTCTACCGGCCGCGGACGTATGCGTTCCACCCGGCGAAGGCGGTTCAGTCGTGGCGGTGTGCCGGCTACGCGCTGTTCACACCGGGAATCGACGGCGGCGGGACGTACAGCGTCGTCGTCCGCGACCAGGACGCCGAGCCGCTCTGGCACTTCTACCGCGTCGAGGTCGCGCCTGCCGCGGCCGACGACATGGCACCCGGTCTCAAGCTGACGAACGGCCAGTTCGTCAACGGTTCGATCTTCGGCCGCGGGATCGACACCGTCGACCTGTACCGCTTCACCGTCCCGCGCGACAACGAGCTGACGACGCTCGACCTCCGACAGAAGGCGACCGTCGGGCTCGACCTGCTGCTGCTGAACGAGACGGGGAGCCGCGTCGCCTGCGCATGCTCGGGGAAGGGACGGCAGGTGCTCCGTGAGCACATCGCTCCTGGGCGGTACTACGCCGCCGTCCGCTCACGCGCGAAGTCGAGCGGCGCCTACGGACTGCAGCTCTTCGTTCGCGACGTCACGACGACGTCGGTGCTCGCGAACGGGACGACGTTCGCGGAGGTTCCGCCGGGAGTGGCGGTGCCGATCTCCGTCAACGTCACGTCTGCAAGCCACGGCGGCCCCGTTCGGATCGAGGTCGACCGGTTCGACCCGCTGACGCGCTGGCACTTCGCCGACGTGATCTCGGGAACCGTGTCGGCCGACGGGCAGTTCGTCGCACAGTGGACACCGCCGTCGGTGGGCCACTGGCGCGCACGGGCACGCTTCGTCGGGACGCCGTTCTCGAGCTTCAGCGAGAGCGGGTACGTGCGGATCCACGTCGCGGAGCCGCTGGAATAGGAGGAGGGCCTATCCGCGCCGCGGCGTGAGAGCGAGAAGCAGGCCGCCGTCGTCGTCGTACGCGGGGAAGACGTCGGCGACGACCCGCTTCTCGCTGCCGCCGCGCGTGCGGATCGAGACCTGCTCGCCGAGCCGCCGGACGCCCCACTCGCGCGCGAGCTCCACCGGCTTCGCGTCGGAGAGCTGCAGCGCCTCGACGACGTCGCGGCCGAGAAGGTCGGCCTCCGGGAACCCGGTGAGCTCGAACACGCCGCGCCCGATCGCGAGGACGCGGCGCTCCTGGTCCGTCACGACCATGCCGGTGTCGGGCGCAGGGTAGTAGTCGTCGAGGAGCTCGAACAGGAACCCGAACCCGCAGTGGCGGCACGCGGGCGCCTGCGACGAGAACCCCTCGCGCGCGTCGACGTCGACCGAGCGCTCCTTGCAGCGAGGGCAGATGAAGTACGGCACGCGGCCCAGCGTATCCGCGTCCTCTCATCTGGCGCTCGTAGCGTTGCCGCCGTGACGCCCCGTCGCCTGGCTCCGCTCGCGTTCGTCGCGGCCGTGGCGGCTGCGGTCCGACTGCCCGGCGTCTGGACGCAGGCGTTCTGGCAGGACGAGGTCGCGTCGGCGCGGATCCTCGCGGAGCCGACGCTGCCACAGGCGATCGCGCGGGTCGCGCGGACGGAGTCGACGCCGCCGCTCTGGTACGTGCTCGGGTGGGCGCTCCATCACGCGGGCCTGCCGATGCGGGAGGTGCGCCTCCTCTCCGTCGTCGCCGGTGCGGCGCTCGCCGTCGCGACGGCGCTCCTCGCGCGACGGCTCGTCGGCGAGCGCTCGGCGGTCACGGCCGGCCTGCTCGTCGCGCTCGGCGCGCAGTTCGTCGCGCACGGCCAGGAGATCCGTGCCTACGAGCTGTTCGCGCTCGTATCGGTGCTCTTCGCGCTCGCGCTGCTCGCCGCGGTCGCGCGGCCGACGCGCAGGAACCTCATGTGGCTCACCGCCGCGACGGCGGCCGGAGCGCTCACGCACTACTTCTTCGTCTTCACCGCCGCGGCCGGGGTCGCCTGGCTCGTGTCGGACCCGTCCGCGCGCGGTGCGCGCGCCCGCGTCGGCGGTGCGCTCGCCGCCGGCGCGGCGCTGACGCTCCCGTGGCTCCCCGAGGCGCTCCGCCAGGTTCACCAGAACCGCTTCTGGTGGATCGGGCCGTTCCGGCTGCGCCCGGTGGTCGCGACGCCGCTTCGGCTCTTCACATTCGCGTTCAGCGGGACGACGCTCGGCCTCGCGCTCTCGGTCGCGACGGTCGTCGTCGTCTTGGCCGGCGTGCTCGCGGTGCGCCGCTCGCCGTCGGGCCGTCTCGTCGCGATGCTCGCCCTGCTGCCGCTCGTCGCGGCCGGTGTGGCGTGGGCGTCCGGGGCGCGTATCTTCGCGCTGCGGAACGCCATCGCGATCGGCCCGTTCGTGGCCGTCGCCGTGGCCGCGTTCCCACGTCGCGCGCTCGCGCCCGTGCTCGCGGCCGCGCTCGTCCTGTCGCTCTCCGTGTCGGACGTCGGGCGGGTCCCGCCGTACGACGTGATGGCGCGCGCGCTCGTCGCGGACGGGTGGAAGCCGTCGATCCCGATCGCCGTCGTCGGCAACCCGTTCCGCTACCGGGGCCCGCTCGAGTGGTATCTGCCGCGACGGCCGGTGCTTGCGCTCGCGCGCGCGCGCTCGACGTGCAGCGAGGTCCTGCTCGTCACGCCGTCGGGCCGCGTGGTCCGCGTGCACGGCCGGCTCGGCAGGCGCGTCACCCTCCTCGGAGACGCGAGCCACATGCCGCACTGCGCGCGCCGTCTGCAGGTGCGCCACGCCGCGCTCGCATAGGTTCCCGACATGCCGAAGCTCGCGCCCGCGGCGGCCGTCGCGCTCGTCGCCGCGGCGGTGCGGATCCCCGGCGTGTACACGCACGCGCTGTGGCAGGACGAGGTCGCGTCCGCACGGATCCTGCTCGAGCCGACGCTGTCCGGCGCCGTCGCGCGGGTCGCGCGCACGGAGTCGACGCCGCCGCTCTGGTACGTCCTCGCGTGGCTCCTGCACCACGCGGGGCTCGGGATCGTCGACGTCCGGCTCCTCTCGGTCGCGGCGATCGGTGTCACGGCCGCCGCCGCGTGCATCCTCGCGCAGCGGCTCGCAGGCGACGTCGCGGGCGTCGTCGCCGGGCTGCTCGTCGCGTTCGGCGAGCAGTTCGCCGTGTACGGCGAGAGCCTTCGGGCGTACGCGCTGCTCGCGATGGTCGCGGCGCTCTTCGTGCTCGTGCTCCTCGCCGTCGTCGACGCGCCGACGCCGAGTCGCCTCGCGCTCCTTGCACTGACGGCTGCCTCCGGCGCGTACACCCACTACTTCTTCGCGCTGACCGACGTTGCAGTCGTCGCCTGGCTCTGGCTCGAGCCGACGCTGCGCGCCGTGCGCATACGTGCGACGGCGGCGATCGCGGGCGGGTCTGTGCTCGTGCTCGCGTGGGCGACGGAGCTCTCGCGGCAGGTGCACAACGGCCGGACGTGGTGGATCGGCACGTTCCGGCTGCGCAACGTGCTGGCCGCTCCGCTCCGCCTCTACACCTTCACGCTCAACGACACGGGGTGGGGGCGGCTGCTCGCAGTCGTCGTCTTCGTCGCGGTGTGCGCGTCGTGCGCGGTCGTCGCACGCGAGCGCACGGGCAGGCTCGTCGCCGCGTGCATCTTCGTCCCGATGCTCGTCGCCGCGACGGCGTGGGCGCTCGGGCTGAAGGTGTACGCGCTGCGCAACCTCATCGAGATCGCGCCGTTCTGCGCCGTCGCGTTCGCCTCCGCCGCCGCGCGGCTGCGGCTGCCCGCGGCGGCCGCGGTGGTCGCGGCGGGGCTCGGGGCGGCGCTCGTGTTCTCGGAGCTGCACCGCGTCCCCGCCTACGACGACCTCGCGCACGCGCTCCTTCGGCAAGGATGGACGCCGGCGGCCGCGATCGCCGTCGAAGGCGACCCGCTGCGCTTTCGCGCGCCGCTCGAGTGGTACCTCCCGGGACGCCCGATCCTCGTCCCCGGCGACGAGCGCGGCCGCTGCGCGAGCGTGTTCCTCGTCACGCGCGACCGCGTGGTGCACCTGCGGGCCGTCCCCGTGGGAGCGACGCTGCTCGGCGAGCGCGGACGGCTGCCTCGGTGTGTCCGTGCCCGCCCGCCCGGGCACGCAGCACTTGCCTGAGACCCCTTGACAACCCGCAGCTAGGCGTTCATCCAGCGACGACGCGCACGTCGACGGGCACGGCCGCGCCGAAGCCCGTATCTGCGAAACGGCGCTCGTGCGGGCGGGAGTCCGCCTAGATCCACTTCTTCCAGCGGAAGAAGACGAGCTGCGCGACGGTCGTGCCGAGGATCCAGCCCCAGGCCCACCAGTACCCCCACGGCCACCCGAGCTCGGGGATGTGGTGGAAGTTCTGGCCGTAGAGGCCGACGATGAACGTGGGGAGGAGGAGGAGCGACGCGATGACGGTGAGGCGCTTCATCACCTCGTTCTGGTTGTTCGCGATCTTGCCCTGGAGGTAGTCGCGGATGCCCGCGAGCGAGTCGCGTGACGCGTCGAGTCCCTCCGTCGCGCGAAGGAGCTTGTCGAACGCGTTCCCGAACGCGATCTCGACGTTCCGCGGGAAGAGCTCGCCCTCCTCGAGCTCGATCCGGTCGTCGACGACCTTGCGGATCGCGTCGCGGGTCGGCCCCAGGGTCCGGCGAATGCCGAGGATGTCGTGGCGGATCGCGCGGATCCGCCGACCGACGTCGGTCGGCTGCCCGTCGGCGACCATGTCCTCGAGCTCGTCGATCTCGTCGTCGAGCGAGTCGATCACGTCGAGGAAGCCCTCCGCGATCTCGTCGACGAGGTGGTAGACGAACATGCCGATGTCGTCGTGGGCGCGGCACGCTTCCTTCGCAGCGGCAGGGTCGAACGGCTTCTCGCCCGGCGGCGTCTTCGAGACGGTGAGGAGCATGTCCGCCGTCGCGACGAAGTCGATCTCCTGGTAGTACAGCCGGTCCTCGGCCGCGACCTCGATCGGCAGGAGCAGCACACCGAGGATGTAGTCGCCGTGCGACTCCATGCGCGGCCGCGGCTCGTCGTTGTGCTGATGCGGCGCGAGCAGCGCGGCGAGGGCGGTCTCGTGCACCTGCTGCGGCAGCTTGTCGTGCAGCTCGACGGGCGTCGGGTCGACGAGGTCGATCCACTCGGGCACGCATCGAGGCTACGTGCCTGCCCGGACGTATGATGTCTCCGTCCCGCCACGCGACCCCGGGAGGCCCAGTGCGCACTCCGTTCATGCCCATCCAGAAGCGCATCACCACGACTTCGGAGGTCATGAGCAGTGCTGCACGGAACGTTGAATCTCGGGATCCTGGCGCATGTAGACGCCGGTAAGACGACCCTCACCGAACGGCTCCTCTACGACGGCGGCGTCATCGCCGCCCCGGGAAGCGTCGACCGCGGGACGACCCAGACCGACACACTCGCACTCGAGCGCGAGCGCGGGATCACGATCAAGGCGGCAGTCGCGTCGTTCGCGGTCGGCGACGTCGGCGTCAACCTGGTCGACACGCCGGGACATCCGGACTTCATCGCGGAGGTCGAGCGCTCCCTCGGCGTGCTCGACGCCGCGATCCTCGTCGTCTCGGCGGTCGAGGGGGTGCAGGCTCAGACGCTCGTGCTCTGGCGGGCGCTCGAGCGGCTCCGGCTGCCGACGATCGTCTTCGTCAACAAGCTCGACCGCCGCGGCGCCGACCCGGAGCGGGTGCTCGAGGAGCTGTGGACGCGCCTCTCGCTCGACATCGAGCCCGTCTACGGGTCGGCGCTCACCGGCGCCGGGCTCGACGAGCTGCGGGCGGCGATCGTCGGCCTGCCGCGCCGGCCGGGCGACCCCGGCGCGCCCCTCGCGGCGCAGGTGTTCAAGATCGACCGCAGCGCACGCGGCGAGAAGATCGCGTACCTCCGGGTGTTCGACGGTGCCGTCCACGTGCGCGACCGGATCGGCGACGAGAAGGTGACCGCTCTCGAGGTTCCGGGGCGCGGGCACGCGGAGGACGCGGTCGCGGGCGACATCGCAAAGGTCTGGGGGCTGCGGAGCGTGCGGATCGGCGACCGGCTCGGCTCGGCCGGGCCGGTCCCGCCGAGCCAGTTCGCGCCGCCGACGCTCCAGGCCGTCGTCGAGCCGCTCGACCCGCGCGAGTCGCAGAAGCTGCGTGTCGCGCTCATGGAGCTCGCGGAGCAGGACCCGCTGATCGGCGTGCGGCAGGACGGCGACGTGCTGTCGATAACGATCTACGGCGAGGTGCAGAAGGAGGTGCTCGAGGCGACGCTGCAGCGCGACTTCGGCATCGCCGTCGCGTTCAGCGAGACGACGCCGATCCACGTCGAGCGCCCCCTCGGCACGGGCGAGGGAAGCGAGTTGCTGAACGCGCCGACGAACCCGTTCCACGCGCAGCTCGGGCTCCGCGTCGAGCCGGGCGACGGTGTCGAGGTACGGGTCACGGTCGCCGACCACACCCGCATTCCCCTGTACGTCTACAAGCGGCGCGAGGAGTTCGACGCCGCGATGGAGGCGTACGTTCGCGAGTCGCTGCGCACCGGGCTGCACGGGTGGGAGGTGATCGACTGCGCGGTCACCGTGTTCGACAGCTGGTACAGCCTCGCCGACGGGCCGCCGTCGCGCCGCGGCCCGCTGCCGACGGCGCATGACTTTCGCGGGCTGACGCCGATCGTGCTGCGGCAGGCGCTCGCCCAGGCGGGGACCGTCGTCTGCGAGCCGTTCGCGCACGTGCGGCTCGAGGTCCCGGCGGACGCCCTCGGCGCGACGCTCGCGGCAGCGGCGCGCCTCGGCGCGTCGGTCGAAGCGACCGAGCAGGGCGTCGTCGAGGGCGAGCTTCCCGCCGTCCGCGTCTCCGCCCTCCAGCGGCAGCTTCCCGCGCTCACGCGCGGCGAGGGCGTGCTCGAGTCGTCGTTTGCCGGTTACCGGCCCGCGGTGAGCGCCGTGCCGGGGTGACCCTCGAGCGACGCGAGGAACCGTTCGGCGTCGAGCGCGGCCATGCACCCGGAGCCGGCGGCGGTGATCGCCTGCCGGTAGGTGTGGTCCTGCACGTCGCCTGCGGCGAACACGCCGGCGATGTTCGTCTCCGTCGAGCCCGGCTTCGTGACGAGGTAGCCCTGGTCGTCGTGGTCGAGCTGGTCGCGGAAGAGCGACGTGTTCGGGTCGTGCCCGATCGCGACGAACAGCCCGTCCGCCGGCACCTCCCATGTCTCGTCGGTGACGGTGCTGCGCAGCCGCAGCGCCTCGACCTTCACGTCGCCGACGACCTCGTCGACGACGGCGTTCAGGACGAAGTCGAGCTTCTCGTTGCGCTCGGCGCGATCGACCATGATCTTCGACGCGCGGAACTCGTCGCGGCGGTGAACGAGGTGCACGCGCGAGGCGAACTTCGTCAGGAACAGCGCCTCTTCGAACGCCGAGTCGCCGCCGCCGACGACGTACACGTCCTTGTCGCGGAAGAACGCCGCGTCGCACGTGGCGCAGGCCGACACGCCGCGGCCCTTGTGCTTCTCCTCCGACGGGATGCCGAGGAAGCGCGCGCTCGCGCCGGTGGCGATCACGACGGCGCGCGCCGTGTACTCGTCGTCGCCGACGTAGACGCGGAGCGGCTGCTCCGAGAAGTCGACGCGGGTCACGTCGTCGGTCAGGAACTCGGCGCCGAACTTCTCCGCCTGCCGACGGAAGTCGGCCATCATCTCCGGGCCCATCACGCCGTCGGCGTAGCCCGGGTAGTTCTCGACGTCGCTCGTGATCATCAGCTGGCCGCCCCATTGGAAGCCCTCGATCACGAGCGGCTCGAGGTCGGCGCGGGCGGCGTAGAGGGCGGCCGTGTACCCCGCGGGGCCGCCGCCGACGATGATCAGCTCACGTGTCTTCATACCTGTAGTAAACGCAAACCGTCGGCTGGATGTTCCGTCCGTGTGACGAGCGGATAGGAGGCGCCCATGGCAACCGCTGTCACCACCGACACCCTCCGCGGCCTCGCGGGCTTCCGCGCCGAGAACGGCTGCGCGCTCAGCATGTACATCGACCTCGACCCGTCGGCGGTGCCGACGACCCCCGACGTCGAGACGAAGTTCAACTCGCTCCTCGCCGAGGCCGAGAAGGCCGCCGAGGCGGGCGCCGCGAACGGCCGCGACTGCCGGATGGCGCTCCGCGACGACCTCCAGCGGATCAGGGACTGGTGGGACGACGAGCTCGAGCGCGGCGGCGCCCGCGGGATCGCGATCTTCGCGTCGTCCGCCGACGGGTTCTTCCGGGCGCTGCCGCTCGCGGACGGGCTCGGGGACTCGGTGCACCTCGGGCCGACGCTGCACATCTCGCCGCTCGCCGGCGCGCTCGACCGCGACGGCGCGCTCGTCGCCTTCGTCTCGCGCGAGCGCGGGCACGTCTACCGGTTCGAGAACGGCCGGCTCGAGGAGGTCGTCGACGAGTCGGAGGAGCAGCACGGGCAGCACCAGCAGGGCGGCTGGTCGCAGGCGCGGTACCAGCGCCACATCGACCATCTCGTCCAGCAGCACCTGAAGACCGTCGGCGGCGAGATCGACAAGCACCTGCGTGGGCGCGGGCTGCAGATCGTGGTCGTCGGTCCGGAGGAGATGCGCGGCGACTTCGAGTCGGCGCTCTCCACGGAGGCGCGTGAGGCGATCGTCGGGTGGACGACGGCCGAGTCGCACGCGGGGCCGAACGAGCTGATCGAGGTGGTACGGCCGCTCCTCGACGAGGCGCGCGCCCGCTCGGACCAGCAGGCGCTCGAGCGATTCGAGGAGCTCCACGGGCGCGGCGAGCGCTCGGCGGCAGGCTGGAAGCAGGTGCTCGACGCGGCGTCCGACGCGCGCGTCGACGTGCTGCTCGTCGAGGAGGGCGCGGGCGCCCGCGCGTGGGAGTGCCCGCAGTGCGGTCGGGCCTCCGCCGACGGCGGCAGCTGCCCGCTCGACGGGACCACGCTGGACGAGCGCGACGACGCCGTCGACCTGGCGCTGCACCAGACGCTCGGCAGCGGCGGCTCGGTCGTGCGCGTCGGCTCGGGCGCGCTCGGCGACGCGAAGGGCATCGCGGCGCTCCTCCGTTATTAATACGCAGCCGATTTACCGAGGACCACGGACGCCGCGCGGCACCGTGGCGACCACCATGGCGGAAAACCGAGGTAGGCACGAAGCCGGAGGTACTACCGCCATGAAGAAGCTCCTGATCCCGATCGCAGCCGCAGTGTTCCTCGTCGCCGGGGCCGCCCAGGCCCAGTCACCGACGAAGGTCTCGGTCGTCATGCACGACCCGGGCTGCCACTGGTTCTCGGTCGCCGGGAAGTTCCAGAAGACGCTGACCGTCAACGGCGCCGCGAAGCTCGTCAACCTCGACGAGTCGACGCTGATCGTGAAGGGTGCGGGCGCGACGCGCCACGACGGCGTCGGCAAGACGCTCGTGCTCGGCAAGGGCACCTACACGGTCACGATGGTCAAGCAGGCGCCCGACGACAACCACCTGAAGCTCGTCGTTCGCTAGCTCCTCCCACGGCGCGGGCCGGGCGCAGTCGCGCCGGGCCCCCGACCCTCCCTCACTGCGTCGCTACGCCGCCGCGCTAGGCGGCGTCGGCGTCCGCGTGCGGGAGCGCGACGAGCTCGGGCGCGTCGACGACCGACGCCTTGCGCTCGATCTGCTTCAGCTCCGGCGGCGGGTCGTTCGTGACGCCGTGCTCGGGGAACTTGCGCGCCGTCACGAGCAGGCGCGTCTGGAACGAGCTGACGGCCTGGTTGAAGGCGCCGACGGCCGTGTCGAGGTTGCGCCCGACCTTCGCGAAGTGGCCGGCGAAGGTGCCGAGGCGGTCGTACAGCTCCCGCCCGAGCTCGGAGATCTGCCGCGCGCTCTCCGCCACCGTCTCCTGCTGCCACCCGTAGGCGACCGTGCGGAGCAGGCCGATCAGCGTCGCGGGAGACGCGATGATCACGCCCGCCTCGGCCCCGACCTCGAGCAGCGACCCGTCGTGATCCAGCGCCGCCCGGTAGAGCCCCTCGTCGACGAACATGACGACGAACTCCGGCGACGGATCGAACTGCCGCCAGTACCGCTTCTCCCCGAGCTTTCGGATGTGCTCGCGCAGCTGCTGCGCGTGGCGCGCGAGGTGGTGACGCTTGGCCTCGGCATCGGAACAGTTGACGGCGTCGAGGTATGCCTGGATGGGCACCTTCGAGTCGACGACAATCGACTTGCCGCCCGGCAGCTTCACGACGAGATCGGGGCGGAGGAGGCCGCCCTCGTCGTCGCGCGCCGACTCCTGGGTGCGGAAGTCGCAGTAGTCGAGCATTCCCGCGAGCTCGACGACGCGCTTCAGCTGCAGCTCGCCCCACTGCCCGCGGACGTTCGGCGTCCGCAGCGCCGTCACGAGGCTCCCGGTCTCGGTGCGCAGCTTCTCCTGCCCCTCGGCGACCTCGCGCAGCCGCTCGCCGATCGCCGTTACCTCGCGCGCGCGCTTCTCCTCGAGCGCGCGCGCCTGCGCCTCGAACTTCGAGAGCGTCTCTTTGATCGGCGCGAGCTTCGCCTCCGTGAGCTCGAGCAGCGAGCTCTGGCTCTTCAGGAGGACGTCGCCGGTCGTCGCCTTGAGGCGCTCCTCCCACTGGCCCTGGTTCTGCTCGACGAGCGCGCGCTGCGCGCGCTCCGCCGCGAGCACCGTCCGCGCCCACGCGTAGACGGCGACGGCGCCGGTCGCGAGCCCGAGGACGAGGAAGACGAGTCCGGTCATGGGCCGACGAACGCTAGAGATCGCGTCGGACGGATCCGCCCCGAAAAGAAATCAGCCCCAGCGACTCCGAGGAGCCACTGGGGCTGAGTGCCGGATCCGACGACTCCGAAGAGCTACCGGATCCGACGGGAGGGAACCTAGCGCGGGT
>DATDNT010000008.1:0-21433 GCA_036518135.1 Gaiellaceae bacterium
GCCGTCTGCGAACGTGAGCGAGAGGAGGTCGGCGTCCTCGTCGTAGTGCGAGCGCACGAGCTGCAGCGGGCCGTGGTCCTTGTCGCTGACGAGGCGGCCGCGCTCGGTGACGAAGTAGAAGAGCCTGTCACCGCGCACACCCGACTCGAGGAGATCCGTCTCCTCGACGAGGTGCAGCTTCGTGGCCTTGACGGGCGTGAGGGAGATCCAGGCGACGCGCGCGCTCACGCACGCAACGCTAGCTGGCGCTCGTACGGCCCCGCGCCTGCGATCACGGCGGCGCCGGCGCGCGCCGCCAGCGAGAGCGCGGCCTTCGCGTCGTCTCCGCGCGCCAGCCCGAACGCGAGCGCAGCCGCGAACGAGTCGCCGGCGCCGTACGTGTCGACGACCTTCGGCGCGGCGACCGCGTCGTACCGCTCGCCGTCGAGCGTGCCCCCGCGCGCCCCGTCCGTGAGCGTGAGGTGCCGCGCACGCAAGCCGTCCGCTTGCTCGCCCGGATCGTTCGCGCTCGCGACGAGCAGGTCGAGGTCGACCCCGGCGCGCGCGAGCGTCGCGTGCTCGCGCGCCGTCGCCGCGACGAATCGCGCGGTGCGCGCCGAACGGAGCGCCGCCTCGTCCCCGGCGACGAAGAACACGAGGTCGAAGCCGTCGAGGGGCAGCGGCCCGGCCGGCAGGAGCTTGTCGCCCAGCACGGTGATCGTGCGCTCGCCGTCCGCGTCGACGTGCACCCACGCACGCCTCGACCGAGAGCTCCTCGTCCATTGAACTTCGACCTCGAGGGACAGATCTTCGAGCATCTGCTTCGAGGCGTGACCGAGATCGTCGTCACCGAGCGCCGTCCAGAACGTGCAGCCGCCGTTCAGAAGCGCGAGCTGGCGTGCGACGACCGCGCCGCCTCCGGCCGGCTCCTCCCAGACGCGCTCCGCGTGCACGATCTCGCCCGCTGCGGGCATGCGCGGCACGCGCGCGAACTCGACCCATTCGACGTGGCCGACGACGGCGCATCTCACGGTTTCGCACCCTGCCACGTTTCAGTCGATGATGGGGACGGTGTCGAAGGAGCCGATTCCGCCGTTCGAGCGCTTCTATCTCGTGCACCGCGACGAGGTGCTGGGCTACCTGCGGCGGCTGCTCGGCGCACGAGCCGAGGACGCGTGGCAGGAGACGTTCCTGCGCGCCCTTCGCGCGTACGAGCGGCTGCAGCACGGCCGACACCTGCGCGCGTGGGTGTTCACGATCGCGACGAACGTCGCGATGGACGAGCTGCGGGCCAAGCCGCAGCCGTTCGTCGACGCGGAGCCGGCGGTCGAGCTGCGGCGCGACGCGTTCAAGGAGCTCGAGCACCTGACGGACGACCTGCCGCCGACGGAGCGCGCGGCCGTCGTGCTCCGCTACGGCTACGACCTCCCCTACGCCCAGATCGCAGACGCGCTCGGGTCGTCCGAGGAAGCCGCGCGCGCCGCGGCCTCGTCGGGCGTCCGACGACTGAGGAGGACACATGACCGTCACACCTGATCTCGACGCGCGCTTCCGCGCGGCGGCGCTCGCCGAGAGGCTCGTCGACGTCCGGTACGACGTCGTCGACTCGCCGGTCGGGGCCCTGCACGTCGCGGCGACGGAGCGCGGGCTCTGCCGGATCTCGTACTTCGGGGATGCGTGGGAAGAGGGGCTCGCCCGCGTGTTCGGCGTGCGCGTGCTGCGCACACCGCTCGACGACGTCCGCCGCGAGCTCGACGAGTACTTCGCGGGGCGGCGGCGGTCGTTCGACCTGCCGATCGACCTGCGCGTCGCGCCGTTCCACGAGGCGGTGCTGCACGAGCTCGCCCGCGTCCCCTACGGGAAGACGGACACGTACGGCTCGCTCGCGCGGAAGGCGGGGCGCCCCGGTGCGGCGCGGGCCGTCGGCGTCGTCATGAACCGGAACCCGATCCCGATCGTGCTCCCGTGCCACCGGATCGTCGGCGCAGACGGGAAGCTCGTCGGCTACGCCGGCGGGCTCGACGTCAAGAAGCACCTGCTCGAGCTCGAGGGTGCGATGCTCCCGGAGTGATCGCGAGGATCTGGCAAGGGTGGACGCGCGCGGAGGACGCCGACGCGTACGTGGCCTACATCGAGCGCACCGGGCTGCGCGCCTACCGGGCGACGCCGGGCAACCGAGGAGCGTGGATGCTCCGACGCGTCGTCGGCGACCGCTGCGAGTTCGTCACGCTGTCGTTCTGGGAGTCGCTCGACGCGATCCGCGCCTTCGCCGGCGACGACGTCGAGCAGGCGGTGTTCTACCCGGAGGACGACCGCTTCCTCGTCGAGCGCGACACGATGGTCACCCACTTCGAGATCGCCGCCGGCGGATGACGCGGGTCGTCATCGTCGGCGGCGGCTTCGGCGGGCTGCTCGCCGCGCGCGGGCTGCTCGGCTTCGACGCCGAGGTCACGCTCGTCGACCGGCAGAACTTCTTCCTCTTCCAGCCGCTCGCCTACCAGGTCGCGACGGGGTCGCTCTCGTCCGTCGAAGTGGCGATCCCGCTCCGGCACGCATTGCGGCCGCAGCGCAACACGCGCGTGATCCTTGGCGACGTGACGGGCTTCGACCTCGAGGCGCGAACGGTGCACGTGACGCACCTGCCGAACGGCGACGAGATCGAGATCCCGTACGACGTGCTCGCGGTCGCCGCCGGATCGCGGTACTCGTACTTCGGCCACGACGACTGGGCCGACCACGCGCCGGAGCTCAAGACGCTCGACGGCGCGCTCGATCTGCGCGACCGCATCCTGCTCGCCTTCGAGTCGGCGGAGGTCGAGCGCGACGAGGCGGCGCGGCAGGCGTGGCTGACGTTCGTGGTCGTCGGAGCCGGGCCGACCGGCGTCGAGATGGCGGGCCAGATCGCGGAGCTCGCTCGTGACGTCCTTCCGAAGGAGTTCAAGAACATCGACACGCGACACGCGCGAGTGCTCCTCGTCGAGGCATCCGACCGTGTCCTCGGCGGATTCATCCCGCGCCTGTCGCGCAGCGCCGAGCGGCAGCTGCGGTCGCTCGGCGTGACGCCGATGCTCAACACGCTCGTGACGCAGATCGACGCGAACGGAGTCGAGCTCGCGTCAGGCGAGCGCATCGATTCGCGCACGAAGGTGTGGGCAGCGGGAGTCGCGGCGTCGCCGCTCGCCGCGATGCTCGGCGAGACCGACCGCGCTGGCCGACTCGTCGTCGAGCCCGATCTGACGGTCCCGGGTCACCCCGAGGTGTTCGCGTTCGGCGACATGGTGACCGTGCGCGGGCAGGAGCTCCACGGAGTCGCGCCGGTGGCGATGCAGCAGGGGCGCCACGTCGCGCGGTCGATCCGGCGCGGGACGCGTACGCCGTTCCACTACAACGACAAGGGCGAGCTCGCGACGATCGGTCGCGCGCGCGCCGTCGGCACGATCAAGGGCCTGCCTGTGACGGGCTTCGTCGCGTGGGCGGTCTGGCTCGGCATCCACATCGTCTACCTCGTCGGGTTCCAGAACCGCGTGCTCGTCCTGACGCGGTGGGCGTTCTCGTACCTGACGCGCGGCCGCGGCGCGCGCATCATCCACCGCCCCTAGAGGAGCGCGGCGGCCGTGCGGACGGCTTCGTCGTACGCAACGGCCGCGAGGCCCGAGCCCCAGGTGACGCGCGCGACGCCGAGCTCCTCGAGCTCGCGCGGATGCGGCGTCCCGCTCTGGACGATGACGTTCACCGGCCCGTCGATCCGGTGCGCGAGCGCGGGGATCGCGTCGTTCGGAGCGAGGATCGGGTACGTGCAGTCGGCGCCGGCCGCGAGGTAGGCGTTCGCCCGCTCGGCCGCCTCGGGGATGTCACCGCGACCGATGCCCAGGAAGACGTCGACGCGCGCGTTGATGACGAGGTCGGGCACGGCGTCGCGGATCGCGCGGATCGCCTCCACCTGCTCCTCGAGCGGCACCAGTCCGGAGCGTGTCGAGTCCTCGAAGTTGACGCCGACGAGCCCCGCGTCCCAGGCGGCGCGCGCCGTCCCGACGGGGTCGCCGTAGCCGCGCTCCAGATCGGCGGTCACGGGGACGTCGACGGCGGACGCGATGCGGCGCGCGGCCTCGACCATCTCCGCCGCAGGCGCGCGCTCGCCGTCCTCCCAGCCGAGCGAACGTGCGACGGCGGCACTCGAGGTGGCGAGCGCGCGGCAGCCGTCGAGCTTCGCGAGCGCCTTCGCGCTTGCCACGTCCCACGCATTCGGCAGGACGAGAATCGGCGGCGCCCGGTGCATCTGCCGGAAAGCCGCTGCCTGCTCGCGCTGGTTCACGGCCCGAGCGTATCCGCGCGGTTCGTGCCGGCGTCGCGCGGCTCGAGAACGACCACAGCCGTCTCGGTCGGCCTACGCGCGGCGTACGCATCGAGGTTCTTGTCGATGGTGCGCCAACGCTGCCACAGCCGCTCCCGCTCCTCGCCGGCCGCAGCGCGCGCACGCACCTCGCGCCGCCCATCGGCGAGCTCGACGACCGCGTCGGGATCGGCACGCAGATTGAGCCACCAGGCGGGCTCAGCGGCACCCCAGCCGTTCATCGCCATGGAGACGAGGTTCGGCCCGTCCTCGTAGTAGCCGATCAGCACACCGCGCGGGCGACCGCTACGCCGACCGGTCGTCTCGAGCCAGAGGACGCCGTACTTTCCGGGCCGCGGAAGCCAGAGTCCCTTCCTCCTTCCGGAGCCCCGGTAGACGGCGCGATGGACGCGCCAGGCGCCGACGACGACCCAGCGTGGTGGGAGATGCGCCCTCTCGGTCGGGACGTCCGTCACCCCGCGCGAGGCATCCCTTCACCGGCACCCGGCACGACGCCACCGGGTTCGCTCTCGCCGTCGTCGAGACGGAAGGGCGGGTACTCCGGCGTCATCAGCGCGGCGTACGCGCCGACCCGCAGCACCCAGCGGTTGAGGCCGAGCACGAAGTCGAAGATCGACCGCGGGTACGTGCCACGGAAGAGGAGCACGATCACAGCGACGAGGACCAGCAGGTCGACGAGGCCCCAGCTCGTGGCCACCTGCCAATCGCGGGACACGGTCCACCCGATCGTGCCCGCGCCGCCCGCGAAGACGGACGCGACGATGTACTGCGGGATCCCGAGCAGCCACCAGCCGATCAGCGGCAACCCGTGCCGCTGCTCGTCGGGGTAGGCGATGTCCAGGCGGGCCGGGTAGTCGGGTACGTCGGCCAGCGTGAACGGCGGGTAGCGATCGGTGCCGTTCGCCGCAAAGGCGTAGAACGACACGCGCCACGTCCAGCGGAGCACGCCGAGGTTGAAGTCGAAGATGCCGTGCGGGTAGTTGCCGCCGAACAAGAGCGAGCCGAACGCGACCAGCGACAGCAGGAAGAACGCGATCCACAGGAACGCGAGGACGAGGAAGTGCGGCACGAGAAGCAGCCACTTGACGAGCCAGAGCCAGCGCGACGGCTGTTCGAGGTGGCCCTCGACGTGAACGGGATACCGCGCGCTCATCGGCAGAGAGGTTGCGGCTTGCATGGACGTGATCTCCTTTGGGGTAGTCGTTGGCTAGGCGCGAACGGACGAGAGCAGTCGACGAAGTCGCTGCGGATGCACGACCCGCCAGTGCTTGTCGCAGTAGCCCATGCCGCTCTTCTCCGTGACGGTCGCGGGCGCGCGACACATCGCGCACTCGTACACCGCGGTCCGACGCTGCACGGAATCGGTCGTCACACTCATCGCTATCCCTCCTGGGTCGGTGGCGCCGCGGTTCGCGGTTCTTGATCCCTCTCTTCCTCCACCGCTCGTCCGCCGGCGGGTTCGGCTGTTCACCGCAGACCCACCCGGGTTAGTACGGATTCGACGTCGACCGCCTAACCGCGCAGCGCCCGCAATGCGTTCAAGATCACGGCGACGTCGATTACCTCCTGGAAGAGCGCGCCTTCGACGGGCTGCAAGTGCCCGAGCGCCGCGACGCCCATCGCGGCAAGCGACAGCCCGAGCCCGGCGAGGACGCTCTGCCGCGCGATGAAGAGCGAGCGGCGGCCGATGTGAATGGCGTCTGCGACGCGGTCGACGCGGTCGACGAGGACGACGGCGTCCGCGCTCTCGGAGGAGACGGTCGCCCCCGCCGATCCCATGGCGACGCCGACATCGGCGAGCGCCAACGCCGGCGCGTCGTTGATCCCGTCGCCGACCATGACGACGCCGCCGAGGTCGCGCTGATCGCGAAGTGCGCGGACGACCTCGAGCTTCTGTTCCGGCGTCTGCTCCGCGTACACGCGGTCGACCCCGAGCGCGTCCCCGACGATGGTCGCCGCGGTGACCTTGTCGCCCGTCACGAGTGCGACGTGGCGGATGCCGGCGTCCCGCAGCTTCCGGACGAGGTCGGTCGAGTCGGCGCGCAGCCGATCGCCGATCAGCGCGACGCCGGCCATCCGGTCGTCGACCGCGACGAGCACCTTCGCCTCGCCGCCGTCGATGCCGGCCGGAAGCAACGGCTCGACGTGATGGCTGCGTAGCCAACTCCCACTGCCGACGAGGACTTCGCGTCCGTCAACCGTCCCGCGAACCCCTTGGCCGAATTGCTCCTCGA
The DNA here is from genome assembly GCA_036518135.1 of Gaiellaceae bacterium. GTDB lineage: Bacteria > Actinomycetota > Thermoleophilia > Gaiellales > Gaiellaceae > PALSA-600. The sequence goes on from DATDNT010000008.1 coordinate 6,565, forward strand.
CGTGAGCCGGTATCGCGAGCGTGAGCTCCTTCGCCTCTGCACCGCGCACGAGCGCCCTGGCGAGCGGGTGTGCGGAAAGCCGATCGACCGACGCCGCCAACCTGAGCGTCTCGTCGGAAGGAAGGCCGTCGGTCGGCACGAGACGATCGAGCTCCGGGTGCCCGAGCGTGATCGTGCCGGTCTTGTCGAGGAGCACCGACTGCACGTCGCCGAGCGCCTCGATCGTCCCGGCGCTCTTGACGACGACTCCGAGCCTCGCCGCGCGCGAGACGCCTGACATGAGCGCGATCGGCGCGGCCAGGATCAGCGGACACGGCGTCGCGACGACGAAGACCGCGAGCGCGCGAACCGGGTCACCGGAGACCGCCCAGGCGAGACCGGCGACGACCATGGTCGCCGGCAGGAAGACGATCGCGTAGCGGTCGGCGAGCCGGACGAACGGTGCGCGCTCTTCTTGTGCCCGCTCGACCAGGCGCACGAGCGCGGCGTAGGCGCTCTCGGCCGCGGGCCGCAATGCGCGCACCTCGAAGGCGCTTCCCGCGGCGGCGGTGCCGCTGCGGACGCTGCCGCCGCGATGCACCGTGACCGGCAGCGGCTCGCCGGTCAGCGCCGACTCGTCGACGATCGCCTCGTCGCTCATGACCATGCCGTCGACCGGAACGACCTCGCCCGCGCGCACGAGGACGAGGTCGTCGACGACTACGTCGTCGACCGGCAACTCGACGAGCTCGTCACCGCGGCGGACGAGTGCGACCCGCGGCGCACGCTCGACGAGCGCGGTCAGCTCGCGCGTCGCCCGGCGGTTCGCCGACTCCTCGAGGGCGTTGCCGCCGGCGAGCATCAGCGCGATCACCGCGCCGGCGAGATACTCGCCGAGCGCGAGGGCGCCGGCCATGGAGAAGAGAGCGATCGCGTCGACGCCGACGTCGCGGCGAAGAAGAGAGCGGAGAACCGACCAGGCGAGCGGCACGAGGAGCAACGCCGTCGTCGCCGCCCACACGGCGTCCGCCGCGTCGTGGCGTCCGGCGGACGCGAGCACCAGCCCGGCGAGCACCGCGAGGAGAGCCACGACGGCGATCACGCGTGCGCCGTTCGCGCGCAGACGTGCCACCGTTACCCGCCCGAGTCGAAGAGCTCGGGGAGCCCGCCGCGCTCGATGATCTCGTCGAGCTCGCCCCGGTCGAGCCAGATACCACGGCAAGACGGGCAGTAGTCGATCTCGACTCCGTCGCGCTCGCTCATCGCGAGCTGCGTGCCGTCGACCGGGCAGTTCATGTCGCGCCTCCTTGTCGCCGTCGTACGGACGTCTTCCGCCGCGCCTCCCGAGCGGCGCTCAGCAGTTAGCCGCAGCCGCATCTCGGGTCGTCGCTGAACCCGGACCGACGCCCGCGGCGGACGACGTATGCGAGAGGGAGACTTCCCATGACCGCACACCGCGTTCGAGTCGGTCCACGAGTCGCCCGCGCTGCGCTCCTCGCGGGAGGCGCGCTCGCGCTCTGGCCGGCTGCGCCCGGATCGACCGGCGCCCGCACCGTCGCGATCTACGCTCCGCGCGCCGCCGGCACCGACTGCGCCCGCGTCTATCCGCTCACGCGCCGTGTCGTCGGCCCGCGTGTTCTGCGGAGGACGCTCGAGGCCCTCCTGGCGGGCCCGACCCGCAACGAACGTGCGCGGGGGTACGGCGGCTGGTTCTCGGCGCGGACGGCCGGACACCTTCGCGATGTGCGCATCGTGCGCGGCGTCGCCTACGTCGACTTCCGCAGCTTCGCGCACGACATCCCGAACGCCTCGTCCTCCTGCGGCAGCACGCTGCTGCTCGCCCAGCTCGATCGAACGGCGAAGCAGTTCGCGACCGTCGAGCGCACGGTCTACTCGTTCAACGGCTCGCCGCGGGCGTTCTACGAATGGCTCCAGCGCGAGCCGCCGGCGCCGTGACCGCCGGCCCCACCGTCCTGCCGAACCTGGCCCACGCCTCGGCACCGGTCGCCGTGGCAGCGGAGCTCGCCGCCGACCTCGATCGCGGGCTCGACGACGCCGAAGCAGCACGTCGGCTGACGCTCTACGGCCCCAACGCCCCGCAGGAGATCGCACATCCGCGCTACCTGAAGCTCGTCCTCGACCAGTTCCTCGATCCCTTGGTCGCACTCCTCCTCGGTGCGAGCATCGTCTCGATCGCAATCGGCGACGCGATCGAGGGGGCGGCGATCGCGGCCATCCTCGTCCTGAACGCAGCCCTCGGGTTCTGGCAGGAGCTGACGGCTGAGCAGGCGGTGCACTCCCTCTCGCAGTCGTTCAGCCAGCACGCGCGCGTCGTGCGCGCCGCGCGTGAGATCGTGATCGACGCCCGCGACGTCGTCCCCGGCGACCTGCTCGTTCTTGCCGAGGGCGACCGCGTCGCGGCCGACGCGCGCATTGCCGGCACCAATGCGCTCGAGGTCGACGAGTCGGCCCTGACCGGCGAGTCGCTGCCGGTCGCCAAGCATCCGGCGGCCGTCGCGCCCGAGACGCCGCTCGCCGAGCGGACGTCGATGGTCTACGCGGGCACCGCCGTCACCCGCGGTCGCGCGCGCGTGCTCGTCTCGGCGACCGGCGCCAGAACGGAGCTCGGCGCGATCGCCGGCCTGACCGCGGAGGCACGGCCGCCGGCGACTCCGCTCGAGCGCCGTCTGGCGCGCCTCGCCCGACAGATGGTCGTGGTCGGGATCACCCTGACGGTCATCCTGGCCGGCCTTCTCGTGCTCGAGGGCGAGCCGACTCATGAGGCGTTCCTGCTCGGCGTCGCCGTCGCGGTCGCGGCGGTCCCCGAGGGGCTGGCGGCGACAGTCACCGCTGCTCTGGCGCTCGGCGCCCGGGCGATGGCCCGCCGTGGCGCGATCGTCCGCCGTCTCGAGGCGATCGAGACACTCGGGGAGACGACCATCATCTGCAGCGACAAGACGGGGACGCTGACGCAGAACCGCATCCACGTCGCGGCGCTGGCCCCGGCGCCTGGGTTCGACGAGCGCGATCTGCTCGCGGCAGCGGTCCTGGCGTCTTCGGCGCGAGAGACCGACAGCGGCTTCAGCGGCGACCCGATCGAGATCGCGCTTCTCCGCGCCGCCTCCGAGAACGGGCTCTCACTCGAGCGCCTGCTGGCCGAGCGCGAGCTCCTGCACGAGATTCCGTTCGACTCCGACCGCAAGCGGATGACGACGATCTACCGCGCCGGCGGGCGGCATTGGGTCGCCTCGAAAGGGGCTCCGGAGATGATGGCTGCGGCCAGGGGGAGCACGGAGACGCTGGACGCCGTCGCCGAATGGGGCGGTCAAGGCCTACGCGTGCTCGCCGTCGCGGCCGGCGACGTGCAGGCGGAGTCGCCGTTCGACGAACGGGTGGAGGAGGAACTCGTGCTCGTCGGGATCGTCGCGCTCCACGACCCCCTCCGCCCGACGGCGGTGGCCGCCGTGGCGGCGGCGCGCGACGCCGGCATCGGCGTTCGCATGCTGACGGGCGACCACGCGGCAACGGCCGGGACGATCGGCCGCCAGCTCGGCCTCGAGCAGGAGGCGATCATCGCGCGCGCAACGCCCGCCGAGAAGCTCGCCCTCGTCAACGAGCTTCAGGATCGGCACGAGGTCGTCGCCGTCACCGGCGACGGTGTCAACGACGCTCCAGCCCTGCGCAAGGCCGACGTCGGCGTCGCGATGGGCCGAGGCGGGACCGAAGCCGCCCGTGAGGCATCGGCGATCGTCCTCACCGATGACGACTTCGCGACGATCATCGCAGCCGTCGCGGAAGGGCGACGCATCGGGGACAACATCCGCAAGTTCGTCGCGTTCCTGCTCTCCGCCAACTTCGGCGAGGTGATCGTCTTCGCGATCGCAATCGCGGCCGGTCTGGACCCGCCGCTCGCCGTCATCCAGGTCCTGCTGATCAACCTCCTCACCGACGGCCTTCCGGCGCTCGCGCTGGCGAACGACCCGGAAAGCGCCCAGACGATGCACTCGCCGCCGCGGCGCGGCGATCACCTGTTCGACCGCCGCACCTGGCTTGCGCTCGGTTCGATCGGCGCGCTCGTCGGTGCGGCCGCAACCGCGGCGTACCTCGCCGGCCGCGGCTTCGGCGGCGGCGTGGAACAGACGATGACGTTCCTGACGCTCGCACTCTCGGAGCTCGTCGTCGTCTTCAGCATCCGCTCCCCGACCGTCGCGGCCTGGCGCCTGCCTCGCAACGACTGGCTGTTCGCGGGTGTCGTCCTCTCACTCGTCCTGCTCGTCGGCACGATCTACGTGCCGTTCGGCCACGAGCCCTTCGCCACGGTGTCCCTGGGCTGGTGGCAGGCGCTCACGGCCGTCGCGCTGTCGCTCGTCCCGGCCGCGGTCGTCGAGACGGCGAAGGCGGTCACGCGGATCGGTGGTTCCCCGCACGCGATCGCGTAGTACGCACGAGCCGAGCGACCGGCGCAGGGCGTATCAACGTAACCGAAGGGGAGTATCCCCGCGGCGCCCGTCCGTCAACACGGCCTCGGCCCGGATGCGCGCGACCTCACGGTCGGGAGAGACCTTCGGCAACGACCGGAGGAGCCTCGTGCCCGGATTGATCGCAATCGTGTTGGCGGCAGCGCTGCTCGGCACCGCGGCACCGACGCGCGCGCCGGCGGCCGGCCACTCCGAGCGCTTGGCGCTTCGCGCCCGCCGTGGCGACCGCGCCGCACGGGCGACGCTCGTCGAGGAGCACATGGGGCTCGTCCGAGCGATTGCCTTCCGCTACCGCGGCCGCGGGCTGCCGCTCGAGGATCTCGTGCAGGAAGGAGCGATCGGGCTGCTCCGCGCAGTCGACGACTTCGACCCCGAGCGCGGCACCGCCTTCTCGACCTACGCCTTCTGGCGCATTCGTGCCGCCGTCACGCACGCGCTGACCGCCGACGCGCAGATCGTCCGGATCCCGCGCCCCGTCCTCGAACGACACCGGCGGGTCGCGCGCGAACGCGACCGGTTGTCGCGCGGCGGTTGCCAGCCGACGGTCGCGAGGCTGGCGGAGGCGACACAGCTTCGAGAGCGGGAGGTGTCCGAAGCCCTCGCCGTTGCCGCCGTCGTGTCACTCGACGAGGAAACGCCGCTCGGTCGTCCGCTGGCGGAGACGATCGCCGACCCGCGCTCACCGGAGCCCGCGGAGCAGCTGGTCGCCTCGGCACGGGTCGCCGCGCTCAGGGCGGCGGTCCGGCGGCTGAGCCCGCGCAAGCGCCGCATCGTCCACCGTCACTTCGGTCTGGCGGGCGAGCGGGCGACGCTGGTCGAGATCGGCGCAGAGATGCACCTGAGCGCCGAGCGCGTTCGCGGCCTCAAGGACGAGGCGCTCCGCGACCTCGCGTCCGAGCTCGCCGCCGCGGGCTGACCCAGCCTCCGTAGTTCGTCCGCCTGCTGTGCGGCAAACCGCCGAACCGCGTTGGCCTCGCCCGCGGACGACATCCACGAACAGGAGGTCCGCGTGACGACAACGGCAGCGCGCAGGTCACGGCTCGATGCCGGCCGCCGCGTCTTCTCTCGAATCCTCGTCGGCATCGACGGGTCGCAGCAAGCACTCGAAGCGGCGCGTCAAGCGGCCTTGCTCGAGGACGTTCACGGCGAGCTGTCGCTTCTGTCGACGTGGGACATCGCGCCGACGATCATCGGCGGCACCGGGACGCACATCCCCTACTACTACGACGAGGAGCTGCAGCGGCGAGTCGCCGAGAGGAATCTTGCTGCGGCTTCCGAGCACGTTCGCCCGTACGCGCGCACGACGGCGACGCTCGTGCGCGGAACGCCCGTCTCGGAGCTGCTGCAGGCAATCGACCGCGACCAGCGCACACTCGTCGTCGTCGGTTCGAGCGGGACAGGCCGGCTGCTCGGCATCGTCGCAGGAGCAGTCGCCACCGAGCTGATCCACAAGGCGCCGTGCTCCATCCTCGTCGCGCGCGCGGCGCCGGCCACGTTCCCGAAGCGCCTCGTCGTCGGCGTGGACGGCTCGATCGAGTCGGCCGCGGCGTATGCGTGCGCCTACTTCCTGGCCGCGCGCTTCGACGCCGAGCTTCATGCCGTCGTCGCCCGGGGCGGCAAGGGAGTCAACGAGCGCCTCGTCGCCGCAATCACGGACGGCGCGCACGTGGATAGCCATCTCCCGCCGACCGAGGCCCTCGCCGCAGCCGCAGCCGAGGCCGACCTCGTCATCGTCGGCAGCCGTGGCCTGCACGGCGTCCGCGCTCTCGGCTCCGTCTCCGAGCGTCTCGCCCACACGGCGGCGTGTTCGGCGCTCGTCGTGCGGGAGCCGGTCTGGCAGCGCGTCGCGGAGGAGCTCGGCCGCTAGGAGCGTCGATGGCCGCAACGAGTCCCGCCATCGAAGCGAGGAGCCTCACGAAGATGTACGGCCACGACCGCGGCGTCGTCGACCTCTCGTTCACCGTCGAGCGCGGCGAGGTCTTCGGCTTTCTCGGCCCGAACGGAGCCGGCAAGACGACGACGATTCGGCTTCTCCTCGACCTGATCCGGGCGACGTCGGGACGCGTCTCGCTCTTCGGCGTCGACCCGCGCTGCAACGTCGCGGTCCGGCGACGTGTCGGCTACGTGCCTGGGGATCTGCGCCTCTACGAGCGTCTCTCAGCCGCGGAGCTCTGCCGCTACTTCGCGAACCTGCGTGGCATGCGGACGATCGACCGCGCTGTCGCGTACGCCAACCGCCTCGACCTTCCGATCGACCGGCCGATCGGCTCGCTCTCGAAGGGCAACCGCCAGAAGGTCGGTCTCGTCCAGGCCCTCATGCACGAGCCCGACCTGCTCGTTTTCGATGAGCCGACGGCCGGGCTCGACCCCCTCGTGCAGCAGACGTTCTACGGGCTCATCGACGAGAGGCGAGCTGCCGGGGCAACGGTCTTCCTGTCGTCACACGTCCTGCCGGAGGTCCAGCACGTCGCCGATCGTGTCGCGCTCGTTCGCGAGGGCCGGCTGGTCGATGTCGCGTCGGTGGCCGCGCTTCGCGCGCGCGCGTTCGGGCGCGTCGAAGCAACATTCGCAACTCTGCCTCCCCCTGACGCGTTCACCCGTGTCCCCGGCGCACGCGAGCTCGACCGGTACGGGGAAACGATCCTTTTCGCGCTCGAGGGGGAAGCAGACGCGCTCGTCAAGGCTCTCGGCCGCTTCCACGTCGTCGCCCTCGACAGCCACGAGGCCGACCTCGAAGACATCTTCCTGAGCCTCTACCGGCGTGAGGCGCGAGATGCTGCGTAACGTCTTCTCGAAGACGCTGCGCGATCTGCGGCGGACCGCCGCCTGGTGGATCCTCGGGATCGTCGCCCTGACCGCCTTCGTGGTCGCGGTCTATCCGTCGGTGCGCGACAACCCCGAGCTCAACAAGATGGTCGAGGACTACCCCGACGTCCTCAAGGCCTTCTTCGGGCTCGGTCAGGACGTCGACTACACCTCAGCCGTCGGCTATCTGAACAGCGAGCTCTTCTCGTTCATGGCACCCCTTCTCTTGCTGATCGCGGCGATCGGCGCGGGCGCCCGGGCCACGGCGGGCGAGGAGGAGCGCGGCACGCTCGACCTTCTCCTCGCCAACCCGCTTTCGCGCCGCCGCCTGCTCGTCGACAAGCTGGCGGCGCTCGTGGCCGAGATCGCCGTCCTGGGCGCCGTGCTCTGGCTCTCGCTCGTCCTCGGCTGCCACATCGTCGGGATGCACGTCTCCGCCGCGCACCTCGGGGCGGCATCGGCGGCGGCAGTGCTGCTCGCGATCGTCTACGGAGCGGTAGCCGTCTTCTTCGGCGCCTGGCTCGGCAGTCGGGGGGCGGCGATCGGCATCACCGCCGCCGGCGCCGTCGCCGCGTACCTCCTCAATTCACTCGGCGAGCTCGTCGACTCCTTGAAGCCGCTCCGCATCGCGTCGCCCTTCTACCACTACGTCGCGCAGGACGCCCTGCGCGACGGGCTCGGATTGGACCACGTCGTTCTGCTGCTGAGCGTGGCCCTCTTCGCTGCGAGCGGCGCGGTCGCGGCCTTCACGCGCCGGGATCTCCACACACCGTGAAAGGAACAACCATGAGCCCCGTCCTCACACCACCCCCGACGACCGTCGAGACAGCGCCGTCCCGAACGGCGACGCGGCGGGTACTGATCGTCGTCGACGACAGCTGCACGGCCCCCACCGTTTGCGCGTCCGTCCGCTCCTTCGCCGCCGGTGAGCCTCTCGACGCGTTCGTCGTGGCCCCGCAACACGGCGCGGTCGACGCGCAGTGGTACGTCGACGAGGACGCGGCGCGCGCCGAAGCCACCCACCGGCTCCGCACCTGTCTCCGCTGCCTCGCGAGCGACGGCATCCGCGTCCGTGGCCATCTCGGCGACGCCGACCCCGTCCAGGCGATCGCCGACGCGCTCCACGCCTTCGACGCCGACGAGATCTTGCTGGTCACTGCCCCGACACAGCCGTCGCCGTGGCTGCGGCCGAGCGTCATCGAGCGGGTTCGGCGGACGTTCGCTCGCCCCGTGCGCCACGTCGAGATGCCGCGAGGCGACGAGCGCCGATGAGCGTGGTCGAGCCGCTGTTCACGAGACACGCACGCCGGTACTACGGCGACGGAAGCAGCCTGTAGCCCACCCCCCACACGTTCTCGACGAGGCCGTGGTCGACGCCCGCGTCCCGCAGCCGGCGGCGGAGGCGCGACGCGTGCGAGTCGAGCGTGCGGGTGCGCGCCGTCGCTCGGTAGTGCCAGACATCCCGCAGTAGCTCCGCCTTCGTGAAGACGCGGTCGGGCTCCCGCGCGAGCGTCAGCAGCAGCTCGTACTCCTTCTGCGCGAGCTGCACGCGCTCGCCCCCGATGCGCACGTCGCGCGTGCGCAGGTCGATCCGCAGCGGGCCTGCGACGACGAGCTCCGTCGCCGGCGGGCGCACGCGGCGCAGCACCGCGCGGATCCGCTCCACGAGCTCCTGGTAGTCGAACGGCCTCGGCACGTAGTCGTCGCACCCGCGGCGGAACGCGTGCACGCGGTCGACCGCGTCCGCCTCCTCGCGGCCGAGCACGATCACCGGCGCGTGCGACGCCCACCTCTCGAGGTCGTCGACGTCGCCCGCGAGGACGAGATCGAAGCGACCGTGCGGCGGCACGAGCTCGAACCCGTCCTCGGGCAGGTGCCGCGCGAGATCCGGCTCGGCGGCGGCGAGGAGGAGCGCAGCACTCATGTCGCGACGGTAGCCGCGCGGCCGCGCGCGCGACAGTCGTCCTTTCGCACGATTGTGCGCCGAAGAATCCTCAGAGGCGTCCGGAGCGGACGACGCCCCAGAGGAGCCACACGCCGAGCACCGACGAGAGGAAGAAGCCGAACGCGGCGACGATGTGCAGGCCGAGGATGTGCGGCCCGCTCTTCGCGAAGATGCCGATCAGGCTCGAGCCGATCAGCCCGCCGGTCACGACGAGGGCGATCACGAGCCGGTTGAACAGCGTGTCGAGCTTCGCGAGCAGGTCGTCGAGGCCCTTGTGGACGAAGCCCACCTCGATTTGGCCGTCGCGGACCTGCTCGAGCGTGTCGTGGATCTGGTACGGCAGGTCGACCGCCATCTGCGTGAGCTTCCACCCCTCGCGCCGCGCGCGCGCCGCGATCCGGCGCGGCGTGAACCGCTCGAGCATCAGGTCGCGCGCGTACGGCCGCGCGACCTCGAACACGTTGAAGTCGGGGTACAGCTCGACGCCGACGGAGCCGAGGGTCGCGATCGCCTTGTCGAGCATGACGAACCGCGTGGGCAGCCGCAGGTTCATCGTGTAGATCAACGCGAACGCCTCCCGGATCACCTGGATCGGGTCGATCTCCTGCAGGCTCGCGCCGTAGTAGCGGTAGTACAGCTCGCGCAGCGCCGCGACGAACTGCTCCTCGCGCTCCTTCGGGTAGCGCACGCCGAGGTCGGCGAGGCGCTTCGGCAGCAACTCGATGTTCTCCGACGCCGCGTCGATGAAGAGCCGCGTCAGCTTCGACATGTCGTCGTCGGTGAGCTTGCCGGTGAGACCGAAGTCGACGAGGCCGATGCGCTCTGGCGCGAGCACGAGGATGTTCGCCGGGTGCGGGTCGCCGTGGAAGAACCCGTTCCGGAAGATCATCGTCATCCACGACTCGGTGATGAGGTACGCGAGCCGCCGGCGCTGCTCCGCCGACCAGTGCTCGAGGTCGAGGTCCGCAAGCTGCACGCCGTCGAGCTCCTCGAGCGTCAGCACACGCGCGCGCGTGTAGGTCCAGTACACGCGCGGTACCGCGACGTGCGGGTGCCCTGCGAAGTCGCGGTGGAACGCCTCGGCGTTGCGTGCCTCCAGCCGGTAGTCGAGCTCCTGCCTGATCGACCGCGCGAACTCGTCGACGATGTCGTTCGTGTCGATGAAGTCGAGCGCGCGGATGCGCTCCTTCGCGAGGCGCGCCGCCTGGTACATGAGCGAAAGGTCGGCCTCGATCTGCCGCGGCGCATTTGGGCGCTGCACCTTGACGACGACGCGGCGGCCGTTCGGGAGCACCGCGCGGTGCACCTGCCCGATCGACGCGGCTGCGAGCGGCGTCTCGTCGAACTCGAGGAACAGCCGCTCGATCGGCTGCCCGAGCTCCTCGCGCACGCTGCGCTCCACGTCCGCGTACGGGAACGCGCGCACGTCGTCCTGCAGCCCGCGGAGCTCGGCGATGATGTCCGGCGGAACGACGTCCGGGCGCGTCGAGAGCAACTGGCCGAACTTCACGAACGTCGGGCCGAGCTCGTCGAGCATCTCGCGGAGGTGCCGGCCGCGCGCAGTCCCCTCGATCGCGGGGTCGCCCGCCTTCCGTCCTTCCACCACGTACCCGAACCCGTGCCGCACCGCCACCTGCGCGATCTCGCTGAGCCGGCCGAGGTTCCGCTGCTTGGGGCGCGTCGCCACGCCTTAAGTCTGCCCCGAACTAGTGGATGTGGCGAATCGTCGCCCGCCAGGCGCCTTTCGGCGCCTGCACGTCGACGGCGTCGCCGATCTTCTTGCCGAGCAGCGCCGACCCGAGCGGGGACGTCGGCGAGACCGTTCCGGAGCCGCCGACCGCGCTGATCTCGACCGTCAGCTTCTGGCCGCTGTCGCCCTCGACGTCCACCACCGAGCCGATGCCGACGGCATCGGACGCGGCGTCGTCGACGATCTCGGCGGTGTCGAGCCGGTGCCGCAGCGTGCGGATCCGCGCCTCGAGCAGACCCTGCTCGTTCTTCGCCGCGTGGTACTCGAAGTTCTCCGACAGGTCGCCGAACTCGCGCGCCTTCTTGATCGCCGCGACGATCTCGGTTCGGCGCGGGCCCTCGAGCTCGTCGAGCTCCTCGCGCAGCGCCGAGGCCTGCTTCGCGGTGAGCTTCTCCCCGTCTACCACTTCGAGCGGCCTCCGCGACGGCGCGACGTGTAGAGGAGCTTCGGCTTGGCGAGCGTCAGCCCCGCCTCTTCGTACTTCTCGACCTGACCCTGGAGGCGCGCGACGCGCGACACCTCGGCCTGTTGCTCCGGGAGCACCAGCGTGATGCCGACGCCGCCGCGGCCGGCGCGGCCGGTGCGACCGACACGGTGCGTGTACACGTCCGGCTCCTCCGGCGGGTCGAAGTTGATCACGTGCGTGATGTCGTCGACGTCGAGGCCGCGGGCGGCGACGTCGGTCGCGACGAGCGTCTTCACCTTGCCGGCGTCGAAGCGCGCCAGCGCTTTCTCGCGCTGCGCCTGCCCCTTGTCGCCGTGGATCGCGACCGCGTCGACGTCGTTCCGGCGCAGCTTCTCGACGAGCCGGTCGGCACCGGCCTTCGTGCGCACGAAGACGAGCGCGAGGCCGCGGTCGTCCTGCTTGAGCAGGTCGACGAGCGTCGAGACCTTGTTGTCGGGCGTCACCGGCACGAAGCGGTGGTCGATCTCCCCGGTGCGCCGCTCCGCCGGAAGCTCGCCCTCGAAGCGCGCGGGGAAGTGCGTGTAGCGGCGCGCGAGCTCGCCGACCTCCCCGTCGAGCGTCGCGGAGAAGAACATCGTCTGGCGGTTGTCGGTCAGGCGGCGCACGAGGCGGTCGACCTGCGGCTTGAAGCCCATGTCGAGCATCCGGTCGGCCTCGTCGAGGACGAGCACCTTCACGGCGTCGAGCGACACGAGCTGCCGGTCGACGAGGTCCTGCAGGCGGCCCGGCGTCGCGACGATCACGTGCGCCGCCTTCGCCTCGTTCGCCTGCGCCTTCAGCGGGACGCCGCCGTACACCGACGCGACCTTCACGTGGTCGCCGGCGATCAGCGCGAACTCCTCCGTCACCTGCACGCACAGCTCGCGCGTCGGCACGAGGACGAGCGCGCCGGGCTTCGGATCGGCGGTGTTCAGCCGCTCGACGATCGGAATCGCGAACGCCAGCGTCTTCCCGGAGCCCGTCGGGCTCTTCGCGAGGACGTCGCCGCCCTGCAGCGCTTCCGGGATGACGAGCGCCTGGATCTGGAACGGATGCGAGATGCCGCGGCGCCCGAGCACATCCGCGACGGCCTCGGACACCCCGAGGGAACGAAAATCGGTCAACTTGTCTCAACTCCTTCGGACTCGAGATCTCAGCGTCCGAAAGGGAGACTGCAGACCTCACGGGAGCCGGCCCATCCGGCTCCGTAGCACCAAAGTAGCAGCGGTTACGGATGGCGGGGCGGCGCGACGAGACGGTCGAACAGCTCGTCGAGCACCGACTGCGGATCGTCGCACATGCCCGTGTGCACCGCCGAGGGCCGGATCATCGTGCTCGTCGGCGCCGTCAGCCAGTGGAATCGGGCCGTCGTGTCGAGTTGCGCGATCGGCCCGGCGCCGGCGTCGCCGGCCGCGATCCGCTCGATCGCGGCGAGCTGCGGCGCGAGCGGCGCCGGGTCGAGGCCCGGCGCGAGCGCGGCGAGGCGCGCCTCGTCGAGCAGCGTGCGCGCGCCGACGAAGTCGAGCGGCCGGCAGAAGACGATCGTCCCGCAGTTGATCCGCTCGCCGCGCTCGAGATCCGGCACGAGGCGGTACACCGCGTACGAGAACGGGCTACGGGCGGGCACGCTCGGCCTCCTCGGCGAACGCGCGCGGGGCCGCGACGCGTGCGCACAGGTAGTCGCGGTAGAGCCGGCGCTCGTCGCCGTCGAGGAACGCGTCCGGAACGAGGCCCACGACCTCGTCGACGAGTGCCTCGGTCACGCGCGGCGCGAAGCGCTCGTCGGCCTCTGCGATCGAGCCGGCGCACGGAAGCAGCACGTGGTCTGCGATCTGCGGGAACGACGTGCGCTCGAACCCGGACGCGCGGCGGTCGTCGTGCTGGAAGTAGAGCGTCGCGCCGTGGTCGATCAGGTACAGCGTGCCGTGCCACCAGAGCATGTTCGTGTTACGCGCGGTGCGGTCGATGTTCGTGAGATACGCGTCGAGCCAGACGATGTCCGCGGCGAGCGCCGCGTCGGGAACCTCTCCCGTCGCCGGAGCGTACGGCAGCGCGCCGGGAAGGAAGTCGACGCCGAGGTTCGCGCCCGTCGACGCCTGCAGGAGCTCCTGAATCTCGGGATCGGGCTCCGCGCGCCCGAACCCCTCGTCGAGCTCCGCGATCACGAGCTCGGGCACGGCGAGGCCGAGCGCACGCGCGAGCTCGCCGCCGATCACCTCCGCCACGAGCGCCTTCCGCCCCTGGCCGGCGCCGCGGAACTTGACGACGTACAGCCCGTCGTCGTCGGCCTCGCAGAGGCCGGGCAGCGACCCGCCTTCGCGGAGCGCAGCCACGTACCGCGTCGCGGCGACCGCGCGGAGCACTAGGGCTGACGGTCTTCGAGCAGGCGAAGCCGGTGCTCGAGCTGCGCGACGCGGAGCTCGAGCTCGTCCCACTCCTCGCGCGTGACGAGGCCGAGCTCGCGCGCGAGGTCCTGGATGCGCCGCTTCGAGCCCTCCCCCACGCGCAGCGCGTCGCCTCGCCAGCGCGAGCCGAGGTCGTCGACGAGCGAGCGGACTTCGTCGAGCCGCGGTCCGAGCAGCTGGATCAGGCGGTCGAGGTCGGAGCTACCGGGCACGCCCGTGCGGGCGCGACCTGCGCCGCTGCCTACGCCGTTCGCGCTTCGCGGCGGCGGCCGCATCTCCGTCACCGTCGCCGTCCGTGATCACGTGCTCGACGACGTCCACGGGCGTCGCCGGAGTGGGCTCGTCGGCGGCGGCCTCCTCGGCCTCGCGGAGGAGCGGCTGGGCCGCGCGGCCTTCCGGCGTCGCCTGCCCCTTGCGCCGCGCGTACTCGGGCTCGCGCTGCTTCCAGAGGTTGACGATCGGCGCCGCGATGAAGATCGACGAGTAGGCGCCCGAGGTCACGCCGATCATCAGCGCGAACGCGAAGTCCTTCAGGGTCGCGCCGCCGAAGAAGAACAGCGCAAGGACCGGCAGCAGCGTGATGAACGTCGTGGCCAGCGAACGGCGGATCGTCTCCCACAGCGAGACGTTCACGATCGTCGCGAACGACGCGCGGCGCATGATCGGCACGTTCTCGCGGATGCGGTCGAAGATGATGATCGTGTCGTAGATCGAGTAGCCCAGGACCGTCAGCACCGCTGCCACCGTCGATTCGGTGACCTCCCGTCCGGTCACGGAGTAGACCCCGACGGTGATCAGGACGTCGTGCAGCATCGCCACGATGACCGGGATGGCGAACGCGAGGCCCTTGAACCTGATCGTGATGTAGAGCGTGATCACGAGCAGCGAGAAGAAGATCGCGAGCAGCGCGGACTTCGCGATCTGGCGGCCGAAGCTCGACGACACGTTCTTGATCCCGATCGCCTGCGCGTGCACGTTCTGCGTCAGGTCGGCCTTGAGGTTGTTCTGCTGCGCCGGGTTCAGCTTCTTCAGCCGCACCTGGAAGCTCTTGAAGCTCTCGCC
>DATDNT010000009.1:0-24717 GCA_036518135.1 Gaiellaceae bacterium
AGATCCTGCATCCGCCGCTTCGAGCCCTCCCCGACGCGGAGCGCGTCCCCGCGCCATCGTGAGCCGAGCTCGTCGACGAGCGAGCGGATCTCGTCGAGCCGCGGCCCGAGCAGCTGGATCAGGCGCTCGAGCTCGGAGTTACCGGGCGCGCCCATGGGGCCGCGTCTTGCGCCGCTGGCGGCGGCGCTCCCGCTTCGCTTCTTCGCTCGCGTCGCCGTCGGTGACGGCCGACTCGACGACGTCGACCGGCGTGGCGGGCGTCGGCTCGTCGGCCGCAGCCTTCTCGGCCTCGTCGAGCAGCCTCTGCGACTGCGCGCCCTCGGGCGTCGTCTGGCCGCGGCGGCGCGCGTACTCCGGCTCGCGCTGCTTCCAGAGCGTCACGATCGGCGCCGCGATGAAGATCGACGAGTACGCACCCGAGGTGACGCCGATCAGCAGGGCGAACGCGAAGTCCTTCAGGGTCGCGCCGCCGAAGAAGAACAGCGACAGCACCGGCAGCAGCGTGATGAACGTCGTCGCGATCGAACGGCGGATCGTCTCCCACAGCGACACGTTGACGATCGTCGCGAACGACGCGCGCCGCATGATCGGCACGTTCTCGCGGATGCGGTCGAAGATGATGATCGTGTCGTAGATCGAGTAGCCGAGGACCGTCAGCACCGCTGCCACCGTCGATTCGGTGACCTCCCGTCCGGTCACGGAGTAGACCCCGACGGTGATCAGGACGTCGTGCAGCATCGCTGCGATCACCGGCACCGCGAACGCGAGACCGTGGAAGCGGATCGTGATGTACAGCGTGATCACGAGCAGCGAGAAGAGGATCGCGAGGATCGCCGACCGCGCGATCTGCCGGCCGAAGCTCGACGACACGTTCTTGATCCCGATCGCCTGCGCGTGCACGTTCTGCGTCAGGTCGGCCTTGAGGTTGTTCTGCTGCGCCGGGTTCAGCTTCTTCAGCCGCACCTGGAAGCTCTTGAAGCTCTCGCCTCCGTTCGTCGACGGGCCGCGGCCCTGCACGACGGCGTCCTTCGAGTGCCCGATGAGCGCCGTCTGGTCGCGCACCTTCGTCAGCGACGTGGACGTCGGCGTCTTGAACGTGATCTGCACCCCGCCCTTGAAGTCGATGCCGAGGTTGAGCCCGCGGATGCCGAGCGACAGGGCGCTGACGACGATCACGACGCCGGAGATCGCGAACCACAGCAGGATTCGCTTCATGAAGTCGATCTGTAGGAACGAACCGCGCTGGCTGTGGTGCGCGCCCATGAAGCGCGGGTTCTCGAACCACTTGAAGCCGGCGAGCAGGCCGAGCATCGCGCGCGTCGCCGCGACGGCGGTGATCAGCGAGACGGCGGTGCCGATCAGCAGCATCAGCGCGAAGCCCTTGACGCCCGCGGTCGCGACGGCGAACAGGATCAGCGCCGTGATCGCAGTGACGACGTTCGCGTCGACGATCGTGCGGAAGCCCTTGGCATACCCGGCGGCGATCGCGGCGCGCACCGACTTGCCGGCGCGCGCCTCTTCTTTGATTCGTTCGAAGATGACGACGTTCGCGTCGGCCGCGACGCCGATCGTCAGGATCAGGCCCGCGAAGCCCGGCAGCGTGAGCGTGACGCCGAACAGCAGGATCGCCGCGTACATGAACGCGGCGTAGATCGCGAGCCCGATGACGGCGACGAGGCCGAGGAAGCGGTACAGGAAGAGCAGGAACAGCGCGACGACGACGATGCCGCCGATCGCGGCGCGATAGGCCTGCTTCAGCGAGTCCTTGCCGAGCGTGGCCGAGACGTCCGTCTGCTCGAGCGTCTTGAACTGCACCGGCAGCGCGCCGGTCTGCAGCACGAGCGCGAGCTGCTTCGCCTCGGAGAGGCTGCCGATGTTGTTGATCATCGCGCCGGTGCCGCGCGGGTCGATCCCGTTCGGGTTGTCGGAGGGATTGATCGCGGGCCACGACCTGATCTCGTTGTCGAGCACGATCGCGAACGCGCACGTGGCGCCGCAGCTGTTCCCGGTCTGGCCGGTGATCTGGCCGCGCGTCGCCTCGTTCTTCGTCACCTGCAGGAACGTCTTGTTCCCCTTGCCGTTGAAGGCGAGGAGCACGATCGGCGCGCCGTTCTGGTCGAAGTCCTGGCGGACGCCGGAGAGGTTCAGCTCCTTCCCCGTCATGTTCGGGTACTGGCCGTCCGTCGCGTAGCGGTCCGATGGGTAGCTTCCGTGCTTGAAGAGGTAGTAGTCGACGCCGTTCCCCGGCGGCACGCCGAGCCGGTCTCCGGGGCAGACGCTCGCGGTCTTCGACGAGCACGTCACGACCACCGTCTTCGGCGGCACCTTCAGGAGCTTCCAGCCGGTCGGCAGCTTCCCGCCGTGCGCGTCGAACGCCCCGGCGTTCCCGGTCGACGGGTCGCGGTGCAACGTGGCGAACGGGCCGCCGAGGACGGCGCCCCGTGCGTTGCGCGGCAGGACGTACACCGTCTTCGTCGTCTGCTTCTTCTTCTTGCCCGTGCCGGTCGTCGACGTGATCTTCACGGGCTTGAAGAGCCAGTAGGCACTCGGGCTCTTGCCGGCGCGCGCCTGCACCGACGAGAGGAGCTGGTACAGGTTCGTGTAGGGGACGACCTGCCCGCTCGCGCTGCCGGAGGGCGGCTCGAGCGCGGGGACCATGTCGTAGAGCTCCAGCTCGGCGGTCTTCCCGATGATCTGCGCCGCCTGCTCCGGGTCGTGGACGCCGGCGAGCTGGATGACGATCTGATCCGGCGACTGCTCGCGGATCTCCGGCGAGGCGACGCCGAGCTTGTCGACGCGGTTCCGCATGATGTTCACCGACCGGTCGAGGTCGGACTTCTGCAGCTTGTGGCCCTTCGGCGGCTGCGCCTTGAGGACGACCTCGAGGCCGCCCTGGAGGTCGAGGCCCTTCTTCACGCTGCGGTGGAAGGGCGACCCCGGCACGGCAAGGAGGCCCACGCCCACGAGGGCGAGGACGATCAGCAGGACCAGGATCAGGTTCGAGCGCCGCGACGACACGCTCGGAACAGGTTAGCGGGGTTCCGCGGGGGGCTCGGCCTCGATTTCGACCTCCCGCGCGACGGCCGCGATCGCCCGGCGGTCGAGCTTGACCGTGACCGACGGCGCGATCTCGACGTCGACGATGTCCGTGTCCTCGTCGACCGCCTTCACGCGTCCGTGGATCCCGCCGGCCGTGATCACGTCGTCGCCGGTCTCCACCGAGTCCTGCATCGCGGCGTGCTGGAGCCGGCGCTTCCGTGCCGGGAACACGAACATCAGCCACACCACGCCGACGAAGATGAGGATGATCAGGAATCCGGACACGTGAGCCTTTCGAGTGCGTCGTCCTTGTACCGGTCGAACACGCCGCGCTCGATCGCCTCGCGCGCGCCGCGGGTCAGCTCGATCAGGAAGCGTAGATTGTGGAGCGAGAGCAGCCGCAGGCCGAGCAGCTCGTTCTGGTTCACGAGGTGGCGGATGTAGGCCCGCGTGAACCGCGTGCAGGCGGGGCAGTCGCAGCCCTCCTCGAGCGGCCGCTCGTCGCGCGCGAACCTCGCGTTCCGCAGGTTGATGCGCCCGTGGCCCGTCAGCGCGCTCCCCGTGCGCGCCGTCCGCGTCGGCAGCACGCAGTCGAACATGTCGACGCCCGCTTCGATCACCTCGAGGATCCCTTCCGGGTCGCCGATTCCCATGAAGTAGCGCGGCTTGTCCGCCGGGAGGAGCGCGGTCGCCCAGTCGGTCGTCTCGAACATCGCGCCGCGGTCCTCGCCGATCGCGAGGCCGCCGATCGCGTTGCCGTCGAAGTCGAGGCTCGCGATCTCCTCGGTGCTGCGGCGGCGGAGCTCGGGGTCGACGCCGCCCTGCGCGATCCCGAAGCGGAGCTGGCCGTCGGCGCGCGGCGCGTACCGCTGGCGCTCGGCCCACGCCGTCGTCCGGCGCACCGCGTCGACGAGCGCCCGCCGCGAGATGCCCGCGGGCGGCACCTGGTCGAGGCACATCGCGATGTCGCTGCCGAGGTTCTGCTGGATGCGCGCTGCGAGCTCGGGCGTGAAGTGCGTCTCGCTGCCGTCGTACACGTTCCGGAACGTGACGCCCTCGTCGTCGACGCGCGCGATCGTGTCGCGCAGCGAGAAGACCTGGAAGCCGCCCGAGTCGGTGAGGATCGGGCGGTCCCACGCCATGAACCGGTGCAGACCGCCGAGGTCGCGGATCAGCTCGTCGCCGGGGCGGAAGTGCAGGTGGTACGTGTTGCCGAGCAGGATCTGCGCGCCAAGGTCGCTCACCTCGTCCGGGTGCAGCGTCTTGACCGTCGCCTTCGTGCCGACGGGCATGAACACCGGCGTGCGGATCTCGCCGTGGGCGGTGCGAAGCACACCCGCCCGCGCGGCCCCGTCCGTCGCCTGCACCTCGAAGACCGTTCCCTGGGAAGGGTGACGAGACTGCGCCGACACGGTCAGAAGCCGCTGCTCCCGCCGCAGTTCGTTCCCTGGGAAGGGTTACGGAAGTGCGACGCGCTCACAGGATCAGCATCGCATCGCCGAACGAGTAGAAGCGGTACCGCTCCTCGACGGCGAGCGCGTACAGGTGGCGGGTCTGCTCGACGCCCGCGAACGCCATCACGAGGGCGAGCAGCGTCGATCGCGGCAGGTGGAAGTTCGTCAGCAGGTGGTCGACGCGACGGAACTCGAATCCGGGCGTGATGAACAGCTCGGTGCGGCCCGCAAGCAGCGCGTCACGCGCGAGCGTCTCGAGCACGCGCACGGTCGTCGTTCCGACGGCGAGCACCTCGCGGGCCGCTCGGATCCGCTGCCAGGCATCCGCGGAAACCGCGTACCGCTCGCCGTGGATCCGGTGCTCCTCGACCGTCTCCGACTGCAGCGGCCGGAACGTGTCGAGCCCGACGTGCAACGTCACCCGCTCGAGGTCGAGCTGCGCGAGCACCTCCGGCGTGAAGTGCAGACCGGCGGTCGGCGCCGCCGCCGAGCCGCGCTCGCGCGCGTAGACGGTCTGGTACCGCTCGGCGTCCTCGAGTGGCGCCGTGATGTACGGCGGCAGCGGCGTCGCACCGTCGGGCTCGCCGTCGAGGCGCACGCGCCAGCGCCCTTCGCCGAGATGCTCGAGGAGCTCGACCGCGCCGTACCGGGCGCCGGCCTTCAACCGGCGCGTCGGGCGCGCGAGCGCCTCCCACACGTCGCCGTCGACCTGCTCGAGGAGCAGCACCTCGCCGCGAGGCTTGTCGATCGGAATGCGCGCCGGGACGACGCGCGTGTCGTTCACCACCGTGAGCACGTCCGCGACGAGCGACGGCAACTCGCGGAAGACACGGTGTGACGTCTCACCCGTCCGACGATCGTGCACGAGGAGCCGCGACTCGTCGCGCCGCTCCGCCGGGTGCTGCGCGATCAGCTCGGCCGGCAGGTCGTAGTCGAGCTCACGGGCGTCCATCCGACGGCCACGCTAGCGTCGACATCCATGGACGACGTCCGCGAAGCGCTCCGCGAAGGGCTGCGCGAGGAAGCCGCGCCGATCTCGCGGCGCCTGGCCGAGGTCAAGGGTCTGTCGAACAACGCGATCCGCCGGCTCGAGCGGATCGAAGGCACGCTGGAAGCGGAGCGCGATGCGCGGATCGACGACCTCGCGCTCCTCGTCGAGCTGCTGACCGAGGGGTGGCGCGCGATGAACTCGCGGCTCGACCGGATCGAAGCGGCGCTCGAGGCACGGTCCGGCAACGTCGTGCCCTTTCGCGCCGACGCCGACGCGGCGTAGCTAGCCGGCGTCGGCGTCGGGGAGCGGCGCGTCAGGGAGCGGTCGGCGTCGGGGCGGCCGGAGCCTGCTGGCCGCTCGACGCGAAGCTCTGCCGCATCTTCACGACCGCGAGTCGCGCCTTCACGACGGCGGCGCGCATGTCGAGGTTCGCGAGTCTGACCTCGAGCCTCGCCTGCTGGACGAGCAGCCGCAACTGCCGCTTGTCGGCGCCGTTCTGAATCGCCGCCTGCAGGTCCTGCCGGAGCTGCTGTCGGTCCGCGACGCACGTTGCGACGAGGGACTTCCAGTCGCCGGTCAGCTTCGCGACGTCCGCCTTGATCGCGTCGCGCGCCGCCTGCTTGTCGCTCGAACCGGTGAACGACGCAGCGTCCGCCTCGAGCTTCTGCGCGTCGGCGACGACCGTGTCGTGCTTCGTCTGGACGTCGCTCTTCAGCTTCGCGATGTCCGCCTGAACGGTCGCCGTCGGGTCGTCGGCGAGCGCTGCCATCGGCACCGCCACCGCGACCGCAAGGGCGACCGCGAGGAGAGTCAGGAACTTCGTCACTGCACTCACGCTCCTTGCGTGTAGGGGGAAACGACCGGTGCACGGTGTGCGGATCACGTCAACCGTTCGTCGCCTGTCCGTAACGCGCGTGTAAGACGCGGCGCGGATTCCCTCGTTCGAGCGACGTCTCAGCGCGCAGGGAGCAGGAGCTCGAACCGCGTGCCCTTCCCGACCTCGGACTCGAGCTCGATCCGGCCGCCGAGCATCGCCGACAGCTCCTTCGCGATCGCGAGGCCGAGACCGGTGCCGCCGCCCGTCTCCGACACGAACGGACGGAAGAGCCGCTCCCGCATCTCTTCGGGGATGCCGGGGCCGTTGTCGTCGACCGCGACGTGCACCGTGCCGTTCGCCTGCGCGAGCTCGAGCGTGATCCGACCACCGTCGGGCGTCGCCTGGAACGCGTTCGAGAGCAGGTTGCCGACGATCTGCAGCACCCGGTCGCCGTCGGAGGTGATGACCGGCCGTGCGCGCACCTCGTGCCGGTACTCGATCGACCGCCGGCGCGCCTCCTCCCGGTACCGCTCGAACGCCTCCTCGACGAGCGCGCCCATGTCGACCTCCTCGGCGGTGACCGTGAAGCGGTGCGTGTCCAGCTTCGCGAGGTCGAGGATGTCGCCGACGAGGCGCTCGAGCCGGTGTGCCTCGGCCTCGACGGTCTCGAGCGACAGCCGCCGCTGCTCCGGCTCCTCGACGACTCCCTCGAGGAGCGCCGAGACGTGGCCGCGAATCGCGGTCAGCGGCGTGCGCAGCTCGTGCGACACCGACATGAGGAAGTTCCGCTCCATCTCCTCCACCTCCGCGAGCCGCGCCGCCATCTCGCCGAACCGCTCGCTGAGGTGCCCGAGCTCACCGGGCGCGTTACCCGGCACGGCGACGGCATATTCGCCGCGCGAGACGGCGTCGGCGGCGTCCGAGAGCTGCAGCACCGGGCGGACGATGCGGCGCGAGAGGTACCACGCGAGGAGCGCGGCGACGAGCAGGCCGAGGATGCCCGCGACCGCGAGCCGCTCGAGGAGCGTGTACACGCGACGGCTGACGTCCGTCTTCGGCGTCGCGACGATGATCGCGCCGACGACCTGCGACTCGGCCCTCGTGCCCGTGACGATCGGGTTCGCGACCGCGTAATAGGGATGGTGCGCGTGCGGCGGCGTGAACTCGAACGTCCCCGACGTCCCGGAGATCCACGAGAACCCGGTGGCGGCGAGCGTCTGGGGGTCGAGGCGCGTCAGCCCCGAGATCGGCACCGGCTGCCCCGGGAAGAGCCGGTGCGGGCCGACGAAGAACAGCTTGTCGCCGGTCGCGGTCTCGAGCGACTCCGCCGTGAACTTGTACGGCGCGCGCCGGTCCTTCTTGTTGCCGTAGCCCTGCGGCAGCGCCTGCGCATAGAGCGCGGCGATCCCGTGTGCCTCGTGCGAGAGCTTCGTCAGCGCCTGGTCGTGCGCGTAGTCGCGGAACAGCCGAATCGCGATCAGCGTCGTGATCACGCCCGCGAGGAGGATCCCCGCGAGGAACACGAGCGGTAGCCGGACGCGGAGCGACCCGAGGCGCATGACGCCCTACTTCTTCGCCGGTGCCTTCTTGGCGTCCTTCGCCGGCGAGACCTTGTAGCCGACGCCCCAGACCGTGACGATCGGCGACGCGTCGCCGAGCTTGCGCCGCAACTGGCGCACGTGGACGTCGACGGTGCGCGTGTCGCCCGCGAAGGTGTAGCCCCACACGCGCTCGAGCAGCTGGTCGCGTGTCAGCACGAGACCGCGGTGGTCGAGCAGCTCCCAGAGGAGGTCGAACTCCTTCGGCGCGAGCTGGATCTCCTCCTCGCCGACGCGCACCTCACGCCGGCCCGCGTCGACGTGCAGGTCGCCGTGGTCGATCGTCTCGCTCTCGAGGTCGCGGCGGTCGGGCGTCGCGCGGCGCAGGATCGACTTGACGCGCGCGACGAGCTCGCGCGGGTTGAACGGCTTCGTCAGGTAGTCGTCCGCGCCGACCTCGAGGCCGATGATCTTGTCGACGTCCTCGTCGCGCGCGGTCAGCATGAGGATCGGCACGTCGCTCGTCTGCCGGATCCGCTTCGTGACCTCGATGCCGTCGATGTCCGGGAGCATCAGGTCGAGCACGATCAGGCCCGGCATCTCCTGCGCCACCTGGTTCAGCGCGTCGCGTCCGGTCGGCGCCGTGCGCACGCCGTAGCCGGCGTTCTTGAGGTAGAGCGCGACGAACGACGCGATCGAGCTCTCGTCCTCGACGACCAGGATGGTCGGCGTCGGGGTGCTCACGCTACTGGGTCGGCTGGTCGCCGAAGGTGATCACGGTCGGGGTCACGGGCACGTTGAACCATTTCCCGCCGTTCCGTGCGTAATCACCGGTGTCGATCGCGGAGTCGTCGCCGTTCAGAAGCGCCGTGCCGACGCCGACCGCGGTGAAGTCGAGGCCGGAGCCTCTGAAGAAGAGCTTGTACTTGCCGCCCGTGACGCGGAAGTGGAGATCCTTGCCGGAGTAGACGACGACGTTGGGTAGGTCCGGGTTGACCGTCCTCGACTCGTAGCCGGACACGTAGACCTGTCCGTCGCCGACGACGGGGTCGGTCACCTTGATCACGCCCTTGTCCATCTGGCCCCACAGCGCGCCCTTGGCGGGCTGAGCGGTCGAGCCCACGACGACCGTGCCGTAGACGGCGCGCAGCTCGAGCACGCCGTCGCCGGCAGCGCGGGAGGCCGCGAAGGCGGTCGGAGCGAGCATCAGGCCGCAGAGCAGGGTGACGATGAGCCGGCGCATCGGCATTCAGATTCTTTCCTTCCGAATTATGCCCTCAGTGATCGAAAAGTAAGGACTTTTCGTTCGAACCTGCACGGGTAAGGTCGCGTGCCATGCACGACCTGACGAGCTTCGGGCTGGACGTGCTGTTCGGGGCGGCGGCGCTCTCGGCGGCGCTCCTCGCCTCCAAGGCCGGCGCGCGGGTCTCCATCCCGTCCGCCGCGCTCTTCCTCGTGCTGGCGGCAGTCGCGTCGGACGTCTTCCCGTCGCTCGCCGTTTCGACGCAGACTGTCGAGCGGATCGGCACCGTCGCGCTGATCGTCATCCTGTTCGACGGCGGCTCGTCGATCGGGATGCGCCGCTTCCGCGTCGCCGCCGCGCCGATCGCGACGCTCGGTGTGCTCGGAACCTTCGCGACCGCCGGGCTCGTCGCGTTGTTCGCGCACTCGGCGTTCGGGCTCGGGTGGACGACGGCCGGCCTGCTCGGCGCCGCGATCGCGCCGACGGATCCGGCCGTCATGTTCTCGGTGCTCGGCGACCGCGCGATCGCCGGCGGGACACGCACGATCCTCGAGGGCGAATCCGGCGCGAACGACCCCGTGGGGATCGCGCTGACGATCGGGATGATCCAGCTCGCAACGCACGCCGATGCGAGCTTCTGGATCGTGGTCAGGACGTTCGCCGAGCAGATGGCGATCGGCCTCGCGTTCGGGATCCTCGGCGGCCTCGTCGAGCAGCAGCTGCTGCGCCGCGTCGCACTCCCGTCGACCGGCCTCCACACGGTGCGCACGCTCGCGCTCGCCGGCCTCGTCTACGGCGCCGCCGCGGTCGCGCACGGATCGGGGTTTCTCGCCGTCTTCGTCGCGGGCGTGCTCGTCGGCGACGTCGAGGCGCCGCTCAAGTCGGAGATCGAGGCGTTCCAGAACGGCCTCGCGACGCTCGCCGAGATCGTCGTGTTCCTCGCGCTCGGCCTCACGATCGACCTCGCGGGGGTCGGCGCCGCGAACTGGGCGGAGGGGCTCGCGTTCGCCGCGTTCGCCGCGCTCGTCGCGCGGCCGCTCGCCCTCGCGCCGCTCCTCGCACCGACGACGCTCGCGCGCGGCGAGGTGCTCTTCGTCATGTGGGGCGGCCTGAAGGGCGCGGTGCCCATCCTGCTCGCTGCGTTCGCGCTCGGGCAGCACGTGCCGGACGGCGCGCGGATCTACGACATCGTGTTCGTCGTCGTCCTCGCGTCGGTCGTCGTGCAGGGCTCGACGATCTCAGCCGCTGCGCGCAGGCTGGGCGTCCCTATGCAACACGCTTCACGTGCTGGATCAGCCCGGTGACGCGCACCGACTCGAAAACGTCGACGACGCGGACTGCGCCGCCGGCGCGGACATCCGGCTCGCAGACGACGCAGACGGTGCGGTCGCGGCGGCCCCAGCGCCACGTCCGGTAGCGCTCGCCCGCGAGGAGTGTCCGCCGGCAGACGTTGCACATCGCCATGACCGCACGCTAGGCGCGCGGCCGGACGACGCTACTCGTACCGGTAGAAGCCCTCGCCGGTCTTCCGGCCGAGCTTGCCGGCCTGCAGCATCCGGACGAGGCGCGGCGGCGGCGCCATGCGCGGCTCGCGCAGCTTCTCGTAGAGCGCCTCGCTCGCGTGCACGTGCACGTCCGCTCCGACGAGGTCGAGGAGTGCGCACGGGCCCATCGGCCAGCCCGCACCGTGCTTCATCCCGGCGTCGAGGTCCTCGGGCGTCACGCCTGCCTCGTCGAGGACGCGCACGCAGTCGTTCAGGAGCGGGATCAGGATGCGGTTCACGACGAACCCGGGCGTGTCGGTGCAACGGATGGGCGTCTTGCCGAGCGTGCGGCCGAGCTCGAATGCGCGCTCGTAGACGTCGTCGGCGGTGCGCTCTGCGCGCACGATCTCGACGAGCGGCATCAGCGGTGCCGGGTTGAAGAAGTGCATGCCGACTGCGCGCTCGGGCCGCTCGAGCACGGAGGCGATCTCGGTGACGCTGAGCGCGGACGTGTTCGTCGCGAGGATCGCGTCCGGCCGCACGACCGCTTCGACGTTGCGGAAGAGCTCGTGCTTGACGGCGAGATCCTCGAACGCGGCCTCGATCACGACGTCGCAGTCGGCGAGGTCGCCGAGGTCGGTCGTGATGCTCAGCCGGCCGACCGCCGCGTCGCGCGCGCCCTGCTCCAGCTGGCCCTTCTCCACCTTGCGCGTCAGGAAGTGCGCGATCCGGTCGCGCGCCGCCTCGCCGCGCGCCGCCTCCACCTCGCGCCCGACGGTGTCGAGCCCCGCCTCGACGGCGAGCTGCGCGATCCCCGCACCCATCGCGCCCAGTCCGACGACTCCGACCTTCACGGCGCGCGATCCTACCGACGTTGCACTTCCGTGACGGTGCCTGGCACCGGACACGTCTCATCCATCTCCCGGGACGAGCAGGGACGTTGCACCGTCGTCACTGTCACGACGCAGTTTCGTCACGGTGCCTGGCACCCGGCCCTGGCTCGAATGGCGGTGGCCGCTCCGGCGTACTGCTGTTCGGTCAGGCGGATGTACGAGTGGCGCCACACCGACGACGGGAAGACGCCCACTTCCTCCGCCGGGATCGCGCGGTCCAGGTCCTCGATCACCGCGACCGGCCGCAGCGGGAACCGCCACGCCCACCGGGCACGCTCCGGGTCGTGCTCCGCCGGGCCCGCGACCTCGGCGAGGCCGTACACCGCCTGCCACACCGACGCGTACAGCACACAGCGGTCGCCGACCACGTGCGACGGGCGCTTCGACGACGAGTGCGCGTCGACGCGGTCGCCGTGGAAGCGCTCGAGCGGCCGGTCACCGCGGCCGCGGACGAGGAGCCAGCAGGTCAGAGCGTCTCGACGACGCCGGCGATCGCCATGCCGAAGCCGACGCACATCGACGCGATGCCGTACCGCGCCCCGCGGCGCTCGAGCTCCGGCAGAAGCGTCGCGGTGATCCGCGCGCCGGTCGCGCCGAGCGGGTGGCCGAGCGAGATGCCGCCGCCGTTCGGGTTCACGTCGGCGATGCGCTCCTCGAGGTGCAGGTCGGCGACCGTCTGCAGCACGACCGACGCGAACGCCTCGTTCACCTCGATCACGCCGACGTCCTCGAGCGTGATCCCGGCCTTCGCGACCGCCTTCTGCATCGCCTCCGGGTTCCCGTGGAGCATCCGCGTCGGATCGACACCGGAGAGCCCGAACGAGACGAACCGTGCGCGCGGCTCGAGCCCGAGCCGCGAGCACGCCGCCTCGCTCGCGACGAGCACCGCGGCCGCCCCGTCCACGATCTGCGACGAGTTCCCCGCCGTGATCACGCCGTCCGGCCGGAACGCCGGCTTCAGCGCGGCGAGCGCCTCCAGCGACGTCTCGCGGCGCACCGCCTCGTCGACGCGGAACGTGGTGCGTGTCGCGACACCCCCGGCGCTCGGCTCGTCGGGCAGCTCGATCGGGACGATCTCGCTCTCGAACTTCCGCTCGTCGATCGCCGCGGCCGCACGCCGGTGCGACTCGAGCGAGTACGCGTCGAGCGCCTCGCGCGACAGGTTCCATTCGTCGGCGAGGAGCTCCGCCGACGTCCCCTGCATGACTATCTCGTGTCGCGAGGTCACCTGCTCGGAGATCGAGCCGCCGTTCGAGCCCATCGGGACGCGCGACATCATCTCGACGCCCGCGGAGACCACGAGGTCGAGCTGCCCCGCCATGACGGCGGCGGCCGCGTTGAAGTTCGTCTGCATCGACGACCCGCATTGCCGGTCGACCGTCGTCGCGGCCACGGACACCGGCCAGCCCGCCGCGAGCACCGCCATGCGGCCGACGTTCCAGCCCTGCTCACCGATCTGCGTGACGCAGCCCATCTGCACGTCCTCGATCTCCGCGGGGTCGAGGTCGAGCCGACCGATCAGCCCGTTCAGGACCTGCGCCGTCAACTCGTCGCCGCGGATCGCCGACAGCGTCCCGTTCCTGCGCCCGACGGGCGAGCGCACGGCGTCGACGATGTAGGCGTCCATCACCACGCAGGGTGCCACGGCCGCTCGTGGTGCGCCAGGTACACGGCGTCCGGCCGCAGCGCGTGGATGCGGCGGATCGATTCGGTCGCGCCGTCGATCAGCTCGCGCATCGAGTACGTCACGTCACCGCCGAGCACGATGCGCGCCTCCCCGGTTTCGACGACCACCGCCTGGTGCCCCGCAGAATGCCCCGGCGTGAAGAGCACCGACACGCCGTCGAAGAGCTCCGTGTCGCCGTCGAGCTCGACGTAGCTCTCACCGTCGAAGCGGGCCCACGCCTCGACATAGTCCGGCTCGACCGCCGCGGCGAGCTCCGCGCGCTGCACGTGCGTCGGCGTCCCCGCGTAGCGCCGGTTGCCGCCGCAATGGTCGAAATGGAGGTGCGTGTTGATCACCGCGACGACGTCCGGCACGTGCCAGTCGTGCAGCACCGGCCCCCACTCCGCGTCGAGCTCGGGCGTCGAGTCGATCATCCCGGTGTCGACGAGCACGGTCCCGCCCGCGGTCGCGATCGTCCAGCCGAACACCGGCCAGCGCTCGCCGCCGACGGTCACGTCGCAGAAATGGACGGACGCGACGTCGTTCAATCGACGAGCACCGGCTCGAGCACCTCACGCCGCCGCCGCTCGAACGCCCACTCGACGACCGCGTACGTCGCGCCGGCGTACACCCACCCGGCGATGCAGTCGACGACGTAGTGCTCGCCGCCGTAGACGAGGCTGAACGCCATCGCCGCCGGGTACACCGCGAGTAGCGGCTTCAGCCACGGCTTCGTGAACCGCCAGAGGAACAGCGTGATCAGCAGCGCGTAGCCGGCATGGAGGGACGGCATCGCCGCGACGTTGTTGGCGTAGTGCTCGCCCTTCTCGAACAGCGAGCCGTAGTGCGCGATCGGCACGTGCGGCCACGTCACCTTCACGGTGCGGTTCGCCTCGCCGATCGACCCGTGCTGCGCTGCGAGCCACGGCGGCACCGCCGGATACAGGACGTACGTCGTGAACGCGGCGAACGCGAGGAGGCACACCATCGTCGCGAACTTCTTGAAATGCTCGTGCGCCCACGTCCAGAGGATCGCCGCCACGATGAGCGTCGCCACGAAGTGCGTGAGGTACACGAACCACACCGCGTAGTCCCACCAGCGGAGGTCGGCGCCGCCGTGCCACAGGTGCGACTGCAGCCACACGGTCGGGATCGGCTTCCCGAACAGCGCGGCTTCGATCTTGATCTGCGGCACCTCGCGCGGCTTGACGACCATCCCGTCGGCGTAGCCGCGCAGCCGGTCGTAGACGAAGAGCACGACCATGAACGGCGACCAGTCGCGGAAGAACCGCGGCACCTTCCGCCGGAGGTCGGTGACCGCGAACGCCGCCATACCTGCGGCGAACCACGCGAATACGAGGTCGTGCGAGGTCGGCACGCCGACCGTCGCGACCATGACGACGGAGAGCACGACCCACAGCGCGGGAGCGGCGACCCGGACCACCCGACAAGATTAGAGTCATCGGCATGGCAACCACCACCACTGACCATCCGCTGCTGATCGCCGGCGAGCGCGTGCAGACCGGCGAATGGACGGACGTGAGGTCGCCGTACTCCGGCGACGTCGTCGGCCGCGTCGCGAAGGGAGGCGCCGCCGAGGCGCGCCGCGCGCTCGACGCCGCCGCCCGCGCGCTCGAGAGCCCGATCCCGGCGCACGAGCGCGCGCGGAT
Organism: Gaiellaceae bacterium; assembly: GCA_036518135.1. Classification (GTDB taxonomy): domain Bacteria; phylum Actinomycetota; class Thermoleophilia; order Gaiellales; family Gaiellaceae; genus PALSA-600. The sequence continues at coordinate 14,796 of DATDNT010000009.1, forward strand.
CCTCGACGCCACCGCCCGCCTGCTCGAGGAGCGCCAGGAGGAGGCCGCACGCATCATCTCGTCCGAGGCCGGCAAGCCGATGAAGGCCGCGCGCGTCGAGGCGCAGCGCGCCGTCTCGACGTTCACGTTCGCGGCGGTCGAGGCGCGGAAGCTCGCAGGCGAGATCGTGCCGATGGACGCGTCCGTCGCCGGCGCCGGCAAGCTCGCGTTCACGCTTCGGCTGCCGATCGGGATCGTCGGCGCGATCTCGCCGTTCAACTTCCCGCTGAATCTCGTCGCGCACAAGGTGGCGCCGGCGCTTGCAGCCGGCTGCCCCGTCGTGCTGAAGCCGGCGTCGGCGACGCCGCTGTCGGCGCTCTTCCTCGCGGGCCTCGAGGCCGAGGCGGGTCTGCCGCCCGGCTGGCTGAACGTCGTCGCCGGCTCGGCGTCGCAGATCGGCGACGCGCTCGTCGACGACGAGCGCGTGAAGCTGATCACGTTCACCGGTTCCGGCGACGTCGGCTGGGGCCTGGCCGAGCGCGCGCACCGCAAGCGCGTGAAGCTCGAGCTCGGGAATGCCACGCCCGCGATCGTGTGCGCGGACGCGCCCGAGGACACCGCCGGGAAGCTCGCCGCGAACGCGTTCTCGTTCGCCGGGCAGAGCTGCATCTCCGTCCAGCGGGTCTTCGTGCTGGCCGAGGCGTGGGACGAGTTCGTCGCGCAGTTCGTGCCGAAGGTCGAGGCGCTCGTCGTCGGCGACCCCGGCGACGACGAGACCGACGTCGGCCCCGTGATCAGCGGCGACGACCGCGACCGGATCCTCGACTGGATCCGCGAGTCGAAGGGCGAGGTGCTCGCCGGCGGCGAGACGACCGGCGAGGGCCTGATCCGCCCGACCGTGATCGCGAACCCTGCGCCGCAGGACAAGGTTCAGTGCGAGGAGGTGTTCGGCCCCGTCGTCACGCTGACGAAGGTCTCGAGCCTCGACGACGCGATCGAGCGGGCGAACGCGACGCGCTACGGGCTGCAGGCGGCGATCTTCTCGCGCGACGTGAAGGCCTGCCTGACCGCGGCGCACCGCCTCGAGTTCGGCGGGGTCACGGTCAACGAGGCGCCGACGTTCCGCGCCGACCAGATGCCGTACGGCGGCGTCAAGGCGTCAGGCAACACGAAGGAAGGCCCTGCGTGGGCCGTCCACGAGATGACCGAGGAACGTCTCGTGGTTTTGCAGCTGTAGGCCCGGGAGAGAACGGCGCCATGGCCGGTTCCCTTGGACTCGGTGTCGCGCTCCTCATCATCGGGCTGCTCGGCTTGCTCTTCTTCCCGTGGGGCGGCATCGTCGTCGCGCTCGTCGGGCTCGTGATCATCGTCGCGTTCCTGCTCGGGTTCGGGAAGCGCGCGGCAGAGCCGAGACCGTAAGCCGCCCCCGTTACCCTTAGGGGCGATGTCGCCGCTGCTCCGCCGTGCGCCGAGGCGCCCGCACCCTGGCGTCCTGCGCCGCGAGCGTCGCGCGCTCGTGAAGGCGCGTGAGGACGCCCTGCGCGACATCGGCGGCTTGCTCGTCGAGATGTACCGCCGAGGCGGCTTCCGCGACGACCTCCTCCAGGAGCGGGCGGCGGTCGTCGTCGGGATCGACGCGCGGCTCGCGGAGATCGAGGCGCTCCTCCACCCGCCGCGCGAGGTCCCGCGCTGCGAATGCGGCGCGCCGATCCTGCGCGGGTCGCGGTTCTGCCCGAACTGCGGCCGGTCGCTCGAGCCCGCGGCGGTCGAGGAGACGATCGTCGAGGGATGACGACGCCGACTGCGACCGAGCGCGAGACGGCGCTCGCGGCGGCCGAGGAGACGTGCCCCCGCTGCGGGACGCCGCGCGAGCCCGACCAGCGCTACTGCCTCGAGTGCGGCCTCGCGCTGCCGCAGGTCGACGGACGGATCGCGAGCCTCCGCCGCAGATGGATCACGCGCGTCGGCTGGTACCCCGGCGACTGGGTGTGGGTCTCTCTGCTCACGCTCGTCGTCGCGATCGCCGGCGCCGCGACGGCGATCCTCGTCACGCACAAGGCCAACGCGCAGGGGCCGGTCTTCACGGCCGCGCCGAGCGTCAGCATCTCCGTGCAGGAGCCGACGGTCGCACCGCCGACCGCGACGACGCCGGCGACCGTCGACACGTCGACGCTCCCGTCCGCCCCGGAGCCAGGCACGACCACGAAGAAGCCGACCGCGAAGAAGCCGCAGAACGGGACGCTCGCCTGGCCGAACGCGAACGGCTGGACGATCGTGCTCGTCTCGTACCCGAAGACCACCGGCGTCACGGCGGCGCACACGACGGCCTCGCGCGCCGCGAAGTCCGGCCTGCACCAGGTCGGCGTCCTCGACTCGAGCCGCTACGCGAGCCTCCAGCCCGGGTACTTCGTCGTGTTCACCGGCATCTACTCCTCGAAGACGGATGCGGACGCCGCCGTCGCGACGGCGCGCCAGGCCGGCTTCGCCGGCGCCTACAGCAGGCAGATCGCCCGCTGACGCGGAGCGTTTGCGCCACGAAGCGCCGGGTACGGAGCCTCCTGGAGCGGGCGCTCGCGTTTACACCGTTGGAAACATTTGTAACAGCCCCTTGAAGCGTGTAGAGTCCTCGCGGGGTCGCGCCGGAGGGAAGGGTTTTACCGCTTCTTAAAGGGCTGCCGGCTACAGTCGAAGGAGCGATACGCATACCGATGGACGAACGGATCCTGCACATTCAGCACTGCATGTATCAGTACTCGCGAGCGATCTATCGCTCGATCAAGGATCTGATCGACCCCTACGTAGACCAGGAGACGCAGCTCGGGTACCGCCGCGAGGTGCTCGCCGCGTGTGAAGGGACGATGGAGCGGCTCGCGCAGGACCCGCACTACTTCGCCAAGCCGGACAAGGCACTGTTCCAGGACATTCGGCGGTACTTCCCGATCACCGTGCAGGCGCAGGTCGCGTGGGCGGTGTCGCACGGCGTCGACGCGGCCGTCGGGTTCGTCGAGGACCAGATCGAGCAGGGCGCGTTCGACGGCGGCGTCGCCCGCTGCCGCGCGACGACCCGCAAGGGCAAGGCGTGCCAGCGCACGCCGCTCCCGAACCGCGACTACTGCCCGTCGCACCAGCACCTCGAGCGCAGCAAGGCTGCGGCTTAGCCTCACTGCGATAGGCTCGAGCTCTCTTGAGCCACGACACGGACAAGCTGATCCGTCAGCTCAGCCTGGTCGCGTTCCTGATGGCGGAGCGCCGGCCGCTCACCGCACGCGACATCAAGTCGAACGTCGAGGGGTACCAGGAGATGAGCGACGAGGCGTTCGCCCGGCGCTTCTATTCCGATCGCGCGGAGCTCGTCGCGCTCGGCGTCCCGCTCGACTCGCAGCGCGACGAGTTCACGGGCGAAGAGCTCTACACGCTGCGCTCGGAGCGCTACTTCCTGCCGGAGCTCGAGCTCGACGACGAGGAGCTGGCGGCGCTCCAGACGTGCTTCTACCTGCTCGAGGGTCGGTTCGCGTACGCCGAGCCGCTGCGACTCGCGCTCCAGAACCTCGCGCTCGGCCGCTCGGCCGGCGCGCTCGCGGCCGCGCCGACGGGCACCGCCGCGCGGGTGGAGGTGCACGACCCGGATTACACGCCGGAGCTGCAAGGGCGGCTCGGCAAGCTCGAAGGCGCGATCTCGAAGCAGCGCACCGTGAAGTTCCGCTACTGGTCGATCTACCGCGACGAGGAAGAGGAGCGCACGCTCAACCCCTACGCCCTGCTCCCGGAGAACGGGTCGTGGTACGTGATCGGCCACGACCTCGACCGCGACGACATCCGCACGTTCCGTGTCTCGCGCATCCGCTCCGACATCCGTTTCGCGACGCGGCGCGAGCGCGACTTCCGCCTGCCGCCCGAGTTCGACGTCGAGCACTACCGCGGCCGTGCGGAGTGGCAGTTCGGCGACATCGTCGGCGAGGCGAAGGTCGAGGTCGCTCCGGACACGGCGTGGTGGGTCGAGCGCGCGTACGGCGGCGCCCGGAACCGCGTCGAGGGCGACGTCTTCGTCACGCAGTACGCGTCGTCGAACCTGCTGGCGCGCTGGATCCTCCGCCAGGACGGACGCGCGATCCCGCTCGAGCCGTCCGAGCTCCGCCGCCTCGTCGTCGAGGGCGCGCGCGCGGCGCGCAACGCACACGAGGGCGCGCCGCCGACCGCCGCCGACGAGCTCGCGGCGGGCGACGACGACACGGCGGCCGACCGGCCCGCGGGACCCGTCGCGCCGGAGCGGTTCGGCGTGCTCCAGTCGCTCCTCGCCTACCTGCTCGCGGCGTGCGGCGAGGAGCGCGAGGCGACGATCGCCGCGCACGAGCTCGTCGACCGGTTCTCGATCCCGGCCGAGGCGCTCGAGGAGCATCTCTCGCTGCTGAACCTCGTCAACTTCGGCGGCGGCTGCTACGCGGTGTACGCGGAGCTGCACGGCGACGAGGTGCACGTCGACAAGGAGCTCTTCGGCGACGCGTTCCGGCGGCCGCCGAGGCTCACGCCGCTCGAGGCGCGCGCGATCCGGCTCGCGCTCGAGTTCGTCGGCCCCATGGTCGCGGCGGGCGCGCACTCGCCGCTCGAGCGCGTGCGCGCGAAGCTGGAGGAGACGTTCGGCCAGTTCGAGCTCACTCAGACGCCCGCGCCGCACGTCGGCGAGGAGGCTGGGCTCGTCGAGAAGCTCTCCGAGGCGATCGACAAGCACCGAATCGTCGAGATCGAGTACCTGAAGCCGGAGGAGCAGGAGGTCGTGACGCGCGTCGTCGAGCCGTATTCGATCGAGCGCCGCCTCCCCCACTGGTACGTGCACACATGGGACACCGAGCGCGACCAGCCGCGGTCGTACCGGCTCGACCGCATGCGGAAGGCGACGGTGCAGCGGCAGACGTTCGCGCCGCGCGAGGACTTCGACCGCCAGGGCCTCCACGGCGCCACGACCGCGCGCATCTGGTACTCGCCCGCGGTCGCGCGGTGGGAGATCGAGAAGGGCGCGACGCCGCTCGTCGACGGCTCCGCGGTCGCGAACAAGTCCGTCGGCAGTGCCGACTGGCTCGTCGGCGAGGTCGTCTCCTACCGCGGCGAGGCGATCGTCCTCGAGCCCGCCGAGCTCCGGGCCCAGGTCGCGCACCGGGCGAGGCAGCTCGCGACGGAGCTGCGCCCTGCGCGCGCGAAGGCGTAGCCGTGAACGACGAGCGCCAGCGCCGCCTGGCGCTGAACGAGGCGATCGCGCGCGACGTCAACGCGGCCGTCGAGGAGGTCGTGGCGCAGTGGGATGACGGCGACGACGACGTCCACGAGTTCATCTGCGAGTGCTCGCGCGACTCGTGCGCCGAGCGGATCCACGTGCCGCTCGCGGTCTACCGTGACGTGCGCTCGAACGAGCACCGGTTCATGGTGATCGACGCGCACGTGAGCGAGGAGATCGAAGATCGCGTCGGGGTCGCCGGCGACGCGACGGTGGTCGAGAAGACCGGCCCCGGGCGCGACGTCGCCGAGAAGACCGCCTAGCCCTCGATCGGGAGCGTGACCGTGAACGTCGATCCGCGTCCCCGCGCGGACGAAACGGTCAGCGTGCCTCCGTGTGCCTCCGTGATCGAGCGCGCGATGTAGAGGCCGAGGCCGGTGCCGGGCTTCGACGACCCGCTCGCGACGCGGCCGAACTTCTCGAAGATCAGTCGCTGGTCGTCCACGTCGATGCCGGGGCCGCGGTCGTTGACGGAGATGTGCACGACGCCGTCCGTCGGCGCGACGCGCACCTCGACCGCCGTGCCCGCCGGCGAGTACTTGACCGCGTTGTCGATCAGGTTCCCGAGCACCTGGCGCAGGCGCTCGCCGTCACCGCGGACGCGGGGCACGGCGACCGGTAGGTGCGGAACGACCGGAACCTCGTCCTGGCCGACGACCGCCGTCGCGACCGAGTCCTCGACGAGCGCGCGCAGGTCGACGTCGGAGAACCGGTACGTGAACGTGCCGGCGTCGATCCGCGAGGTGTCGAGCACGTCGCCGATCAGCGTCGCGAGCCGCGACGTCTCGTCGCCGATCAGCGCGAGGAACGCCTCACGCTGATCCGGCTGCAGCTCGCGCCACCGCGCCTGCAGCGTCCGCGCTGCGCCGATCACGGCCGCCATCGGGCTGCGCAGCTCGTGCGAGACGAGCGACACGAAGTCCGCGCGCAGCGCCGACAGCCGCCGCAGCTCGTCGACCGTGCGCCGCTCGCCTTCGTACGCGCGCATGTTCTGGACGGCGCTCGCGACCAGCCGCCCGAGCAGCGTGACGAGCTCGACCTCGTGCTCTTCGAACGCGCCCGGCTCGCGGCGGCCCAGCGAGATGATCCCGACCGCGCGCGCGCCGATGAGCAGCGGCGCGACGACGCGCGACCGCACGCCGACCTCGAGCAGCCGCAGCTCCTCCGCGTACCGCGGCTCCGACATGTCCTCCCGATAGACCGTCTGGCCGCGCGCGACCACGTCCGCGAGCACGTTGTCGGCGAGGCTGAGCTGCGTCCCGGGCGGCATCACCTCGTCGGCGCGTGCGCCCGCCGTCGCGATCACGCGCGCGACGCCGTCCTCGGCCAGCACGATCGCCATGCGCTCGAACGGGACGAGGCCGCGGAGCTCGCGGATGAACGCGCCGAACGCCTCGTCGAGGTCGAGCGACGAGCTCAGGGCGCGCGCGCAGCGATTCGCGGCGTCGAGCAGGTCGGCGCGCCGGCCGAGCTCGTCGCGCAGCGACTCAGCCTCGTCCGCGCGCTGAACGGCCATCGCGCGCTGCTCGTCGAGGCGCGCGTAGAGCCAGCCGACGAGCAGCGCCATCAGGAGCCCGGCGCCCGCCTGGAACGTGACGAAGTCGATGCGGTAGGAGACGTGGAAGAAGTGGGAGCGCCGCTCCTCGAACCACGCCGACACGGGGACCGCCGCGAACGCGGTGGCGATCCCGCCGGAGAGACCGAATCGCGCGGCGCCCCCGACGATCGCGAGGAACAGGAGCTGCCGCGTCGGGGTGCCGAGCTCGAACGCGTACAGAACCGCGAACGCCGAGATGATCCCGAAGTCGAACGCCATCGCGACGAGCTGCACGCGGTGCGACACCTCGTGCCGGACGGCGAAATAGAAGAGGACGCCGCCTGCGGCGAGCACCGCCGTCAGCGCCCACGCGATCGTCTCCGCGCCGCTCGGGTAGCCCGTCGTCAGCGACACCTGCAGCACGGCGAAGGGGACGGCGAGCAGGCGGACGACCGCAACCCACCACTCGAGCGTCCGGCGACTCGCGTTCACGCGCGCTCCGCGATCCGCGCGAGCGCCCACGCTGCGTGCTCCGCGACCAGCTCGTCGCCCCCGGACGCCGCCGCCTCGAGCGCCTGCACGTGCTCCGGCCCACCCGTGTTCCCGAGCGCGACCGCCGCGTTCCGCTGCAGCCAGCGAATGTGGTTCCGCGGCACGTAGAGGCGGTCGAAGCCGCGCGCGTCGCCCTCGAGCCACGCCACGAGATCGACGTGCGCGTCGCGCTCCGGCAGGTCGGCGCGCCGCTTCTGGACGCCGCGGTTCCACGGGCAGACGTCCTGGCAGATGTCGCACCCGTACGCCTGCGCGCCGAGCAGCGGCCGGTACGCGGCAGGGACCGGCGCCGGTGCCTGCGTCCAGTAGGAGAGGCACCGCGTCGCGTCGAGCGTTCCCGGCTCGTCGAGCGCGCCCGTGGGGCACGCGTCGACGCAGAGGCGGCACTCGCCGCAGTCGGTGTCGAGCGGCGGCGTCGGCTCGAGCTCCACGTCGGTGACGAGCGTCCCGAGCACGACCCACGAGCCGTGGCGCCGCGTGATCAGCATCGTGTTCTTGCCGTAGAAGCCGACGCCGCCGCGTGCCGCCGCCTCGCGGTCGACGTGCTCGTTCGCGTCGACGAGCACGCGATAGCTCCCGCCGAGCCGGCGTCCGAGCGCGTCGAGCTTCTCACGGAGCTCGGCGTACCGGTCGTCCCACGTGTAGCGCGCGAGGCGGCCGTCGCCCTGCTCGAGCGGCGCCTCGGGCTGCCAGTAGCACAGGGCGGCGGAGACGACGCTGCGCGCGCCGTCGAGCAGCGTCTCCGGATGGCACGACCGTTCCGGCTGCGCCATCGTGAACTTCATCGTCGCGAAGAGCCCGCGCGCGCGGCGCTCCCGGATGTGCCGCTCCGTCTCCTCGTACGCCTCGGCACGCGTCACGCCGACCGCGTCGAGGCCCGCCTCCTCCGCCAACCGGCGAACGTGTTCCCCCCTCACCCTAGGATTGTGCCCGCATGAAGGCGATTCGCATCCACGAGGACGGCGGCCCCGAGGTCCTTCGCTACGAGGACGTGCCCGACCCGGCCGCGGGTGACGGCGAGGTGCTCGTCGAGCTTCGCGCTGCGTCGCTCAACCACCTCGACGTGTGGATCCGCAAGGGCCTCCCGTCCGTGCCGAAGCCGCGCATCCTCGGCGCCGACGGCGCGGGCGTGATCGCGGGCACCGACGAGCGCGTCGTCATCAACCCGGGGATCCTCGAGAACGGGAAGATGCACATCGTCGGCGAGACGAGGGACGGCACGCACGCCGAGCTGATCGCGGTGCCGCGCGACTACGTCCACCCCATCCCCGACGGTCTGTCGTTCGAGGAAGCGGCCGCGTTCCCGCTCGTGTTCGAGACGGCGTACCGGATGCTCGTCCCGCGCGCGCGGCTGCAGGAGGGCGAATGGGTCCTGATCTGGGGGATCGGCGGCGGCGTCGCGACGGCCGCGCTGTCGATCGCGAAGGCGCTCGGCGCGCACGTCGTCGTGACGTCGTCGAGCGACGAGAAGCTCGAGCGCGCGAAGGAGCTCGGCGCGGACGCCGTCGTGAACCACGCGACGGGCGACGTCGTCGCAGCCGTCAAGGACGTGACGGGAGGCGGCGCGCACGTCGTCGTCGACGACGTCGGCGAGGCCACCTGGAAGCGGACGCTCGACGCGGCTCGGGCCGACGGCCGCGTCGTCGTGTGCGGGGCGACCACGGGGCCGAACCCGCCGGCGGCGCTCCACCGCGTGTGGTGGAAGCAGCTCTCGATCCTCGGGTCGACGATGGGAACGCCCGAGGACTTCAGGGGAGCCTACGACCTGATCGCCGCCGGGAAGGCGCGGCCCGTCGTCGACACGGTGCTCCCACTCGCGGAAGCGCGCGCGGCGCACGAGCGCCTCGAGGCCGGCGAGCAGCTCGGCAAGATCGTCCTCGCTATCGGCTGACGACGAGCGCGGCGGCGTTCCGCAGCCGCTGCAGCGCCGTCCCGCCGCCGAGCACGACCCTCAGCGCGCGGAAGCGCAGCCGCGGCGCGCGTCGGACGACGGCCGCGACGAGATCGGCGACGGCCGGGTCGAGACGGTCGGCGCCGTGCGCGGCGAGCTGCAGCGCCCCGAGCGACCGCTCGTAGTCGCCGGCGAGGTACCGGACGCGCGCCGTGTCGGCGGCGTACGCCGCCGGGAACGGCCAGTCCTCCGTCCACCCCTCGTTGAGCTCGGCGAGCGCGTCGTCGACCCTCCCCCCGACGGCCAGCGCGAAGGCACGCGCACGGTGGCCGTCGTAGCCGAGGTCGCCGTCGATCAGGAGCGACGCCGCACGCTGGAGCCCCGCCACGTCGCCGTCGAGCGCGAGGCGCCAGGCCTCGTCGCCGAACCCGCTCCGCGCCGTCATGGCCGATTCATAACGCAGAAGCGCCCCGGATGGCCGGGGCGCTTCGAGTCCGGGCAGCGGTTCCGGACGTCTTGCAGGGGGAGGAAGGGAGGGCTCTAGGGGCCCGTTGCCGCTGCGAGGGTGACGGTGGAGGTGTAGGTGCCGGCGTAGGCGTTGCCGGGGATCGCGACCTGGATGGTCGGGGTGACGTCGACCTTGCCGAGGCCGGAGTTGACGGCGGCGTTGAACATCTTGGCGGCGGTGCCGGTGATC
>DATDNT010000010.1:0-7147 GCA_036518135.1 Gaiellaceae bacterium
GATAGGTGCGGACGAGGAGCGTCCCGAACCGCGCGATCGTGGCGACGACGACCGCGCCGCCGACGAGCGTGACGAGGCGGCTTCCGTCGAGGATCCCCGCGACGAGGATCCAGAGACCGGCGACGAGGACGACCTCGTCGACCGGCAGCCGTCGCCTCGGTGCGGCAGGCGCCTGGGCGAGCATCGGCGCGAGGTTCCGGCCGACGGTGAGCACGAGCAGCGCGATCCACCCGACGAGCGCGAGGTGCAGATGCGCGACGACGCGACGCCCGAAGTCGTGCACGGGCCGGTCGAACACGAACGCGCCGAGGCACAGCGCGAGCGCCGCGTGCGCGAGCGAGAGCGTGACGCCGAGACGGCTCGCGATCAGCGTGCGGTCGTGCGGCGCGCGGAGGACGATCCAGCCGAGCTCGACGACGACGACCGCGAGCCCGCATGCGACGAGCGCCGCCCCGGCCCACGTCGTCGTGCGGGAGGCGTTCGACAGGCCGAACGCGACCGCCGGACCGCCGACGAGCAGCAGGAGAGCGAGCCAGAGCGCGCGCGGCGACGGCAGGTCGCGCCGCAACATCACGGGCAGGAGATGGAACGACGCGCCGGCGACGGCGAACGGCAGGACGCCGAGCGCGACGAGGTGCGCCGCGAGGATGACGCGACCGCTGAACGGCGCGGCGCGCGCGAGGTCGGGCGCCGCGCGGACGACCGCGATCCCCGCGCCGATCCACGCGAGCAGCGCGACGCCGAAGTAGGCGGCGAGGACGCGCTCCGGCACAGGCCCGCCGACGACGCGCTTCTCCATGAGCGGCAGCGGCCGGAGCTGCACCGTCGCGGGCGGCGGACGGTTCTCCACGCATGCAGCTTAAGATCGCGTCGATGGCGCAGCTCCACATGGTGTTCCTGGGCTTCGGCAAGTACGTCCGTGCAGACCGGATCTACGCGGTCGAGCCGCTGCCGCCCGACGCCCGTGGCTCGGGATCTCGCACGCGTGTCTGGGTCGAAGGCATCCCCGACCCGGTGATCGCGTCGCGCAGCGAGCGCGCCATCCTCGCCGACATGGGCGTGCTGCCGCCGCGCACGCGTCCGGCGCCCCAGGACGAGAACCTCTTCTAGTGGCGCGGCGGCTCCGCGTCGACACGCGGCCGCTGCGGCACCGCGACTTCCGGAACCTCTGGCTCGGCCAGATGATCTCGACGCTCGGCGGCGCGATCGGCACCGTGGCCGTGCCCTACCAGGTCTACAAGCTGACCGGCTCGACCGCCCTCGTCGGCCTGCTGGGCCTCGCGCAGCTCGTGCCGCTCCTCGTCGTGCCGCTCGTCGGCGGCGCGATCGCCGACGCGCTCGACCGGAGGACGGTCGTGCTCGCGACCGAGACGGGGATGGCGCTCGTGACCGCGCTGTTCCTCGTCAATGCGCTGCTGCCGCATCCGCAGGTGTGGGTGCTCTTCCTGCTCATGTCGCTCGCGACGGCGGTGTTCAGCCTCGGACGCCCGGCGATGAGCTCGCTGTCGCCGCGGCTCGTGCCGGAGGAGGAGATCGCCGCCGCCTCCGCGCTCTTCAGCGTCTACAACTCGCTCGGGGCCGTCGCCGGGCCCGCGATCGGCGGCCTGATCATCACGCACGCGGGCGTCGCGTGGACCTATGCGATCGACTGCGCGACGTACGTCGCCTCGCTCGTCGCGATCTGGCTGTTGCCGCGGCTGCCGCCGCTCGAGGAGATGGAGCGGCCGAGCGTCCGTTCGATCGTCGACGGGTTCCGCTTCCTCAAGGGTCGGCAGGCGCTGATCGGGATCTTCGCGATCGACACGAACGCGATGGTGTTCGGGATGCCGAGCGCGCTCTTCCCGGCGATCGCGCTGCACCGCCTGCACGGGAACGCCGCGACCGTCGGCTACCTGTACGCCGCGCCGTACGCGGGCGCGCTCGCGTGCTCGCTGCTCTCGGGCTGGTGCAGCCACGTGCGCCGCATGGGGCTCGGAATCACCGTCATGGCATGTCTCTGGGGCGCCGCGATCGCCGGCTTCGGCTTCGCGACCTCGCTCGCGCCCGCGTTCGCGTTGCTCGCCGTCGCAGGCGGCGCGGACTTCTACAGCGCCGTCCTCCGCAGCACGCTTCTCCTTCGTTCGACGCCCGACCACCTGCGCGGCCGCCTTCTCGGCATCGAGTTCATGCAGGTCGCGAGCGCGCCGTCCCTCGGCGACCTCGAGGCCGGTCTCCTCGCCTCGGCGACGTCGCTTCGCTTCTCCGTCGTCTCCGGGGGGATCGCATGCATCGCCGGCTGCATCGTCACCGCGCTCGCCCTTCCGAGGTTCCTGAGGTATGACGCTGGATCTCACGCAGAGCCCGCACCGAGTAGCGCCTGAGCTGATCGGCGCGCAGCTGTACCTCGACGGCGTCGGCGGCGTCATCATCGAGGTCGAGGCGTACGACCACGAGGACCCGGCTGCGCACGGCTTCGGCAACCGCCGGACCGAGCGGAACGCGTCGATGTTCCTCGGCGGCGGCCACGTCTACGTCTACCGCTCGTACGGCATCCACTGGTGCATGAACATCGTCTGCGGCGAGCCCGGCGTGGCGGGCGCCGTGCTGCTTCGGGCGCTCAAGCCGACGCGGAACGTCCACACGATGCGCGAGCGCCGCGGCGTGCACGACATCCGCAACCTGTGCTCCGGTCCCGGGAAGCTGTGTCAGGCGCTCGGCGTGACGCGGGAGCACGACGGGCTGCGCGTCGACGAGCCTCCGTTCACGCTCGTCCCGCGTGCGCATCCCGTGGACGTCGTCACCGGCCCGCGGATCGGGATCACGAAGGCCGCCGAGGTCCCGTGGCGCTACGGCCTCGCAGGGTCGCGCTATGTCAGCCGGCCGTTCAGGCCCTGACGCCGAGCACGATCCCCATGCCCGGCGACGACGCGGTCGACGGGGCGAGCGACTGGGACACGACCCGGCCCGACGACCCGCCTGAGAGCTTCACGTGGAGGCGCAGCTTCGCGAGCTTCGCGCGCGCCTTCGGCACGGTCAGCCCGATCACGCGCGGCACGACGCCGCCGAGCGACTTCTCCGCGACGAGCGTGATCTTGTCGTACGCAGATGCCGTCCCCTGGCGCGGGAACTGGCCGACGACGTAGCCGACGCGGTCGCCCGGCTTCGCGGGCTTGTAGACGATCGCGGCGCGCAACGGCTGCCCCGCGAGCCGCGTCTTCGCATCGCGGATCGTCCGGCCGACGACGTCCGGTATCTCGACCTCGTTCGGCTTGCACGTCGCGACGCGCGACGGCCCCTGTCCGCCGAAGAACTCGACCTGGTAGCTCGAGTGGCACACGCCGTCGTCGCGCATCAGCACGCCGCCACGGTTCACGACCGTGACCGGGGCCGCATAGAGCGACGGCGGCGGCGAGAACGCCTCCGGCGTCAGCTTCAGGTAGGCGATCGCCTTCTCCATGAATGCCTTCCAGATCAGTGCGGGGTACGTCCCGCCGGCGACCGGCTGCCCATGGAACTGGTACGTCATCGGCACGAGCTTGTCGGGGTAGCCGACCCAGACCGCGACGACCATCTGCGGGATGTAGCCGACGAACCACGCGTCGCCGTAGTTCTCGGTCGTCCCGGTCTTGCCGGCGACCTGCCAGCCGGGGATCTGCGCGGCCTTGCCCGTCCCGTACTGGACGACGCCCTGGAGCATCTGGTTCACGATCGCCGCCTGGTCCGACGACAGGACGTCGCGGGCGACCGGCTCGTTCGTCTGCGTCGTCGATCCGCTCGTGACCGTGTCGACGGCACGCGGCTCGTTCCCGAACATCGAGCCGTCGATGCGCTTGCCACCGTCCGCGAACGAGGTGTACGCGCGCGCCATCTCGATCGGCGTCGCCGGCTCGGCGCCGAGGCCGATCGCGAAGTAGCCCTGCAGCTTCGACGTGATGCCGAGGTCGTGCGCCGTCTGCGCGACGTTCCGCGGGCCGACGAGCGCGGTCAGCTGCGAGAAGACGGAGTTGTCGGAGTACGCGATCGCCTTGTTCAGGTCGATCGGGCCGAGCGCCTCGCCTTCGTAGTTGTTCACCTGCCAGAGCCGCCCGTCGGCGTTGATCGTCACCTGCTTCGACGACGTGAAGATCGTCGACGGGGAGATGTGGTCCTTGAGCGCGGTCGCGAGCACGAACGGCTTGAACGACGAGCCCGGCTGCCGCTCGCCCTGCGTCGCGAGGTTGAACTGGTTCTGGTGGTAGTTCGCGCCGCCGATCATCGCGAGGATCGCGCCGGGGTCGTGATGCGCGCCGCCGGTGTCGATCGCGACGAGCGCGGCCGCCGGGTTCGTCCCGTTTGCGGGGAGCACCGAGGCGACCGCCTGCCGCGCGATCCGCTGCAGGTTCGGGTCGAGCGTCGTCTTCACCTTGAGCCCGCCGCCGTACGCCTTGTTCGCGCCGAGCGTCGAGACCAGCTGGTCCTTGACGTAGTTCGCGAAGTAGGGCGCGACCGTGTTGGCGGGCGAAGGCAACGACACCTTCTGGGGGTCGGGCATCCGGTAGTTCCGCCACTGGCCGTACTGGCTCGGCGTCAGGTAGCCCTGCTGGAGGAGCTGTTGCAGGACGAGCGAGCGCCGCGACCGCGCCGCGTCGGGATGTGCGACGGGGTCGTAGAGGCTCGGGTCCTCCGGGATACCCGCGAGAAGCGCCGCCTCCGCCGGGTTCATCGTCTTCGCCGCGTGGTGGAAGTAGATGCGCGAGGCCTGCTCGACGCCGTAGGCGCCGTTCCCGAAGTAGACGGTGTTGAGGTACGCGGTGAGGATCCTGTCCTTCGACCACTTCTGCTCGAGCTGCCACGCGAGCGCTGCCTCGACGAGCTTGCGCCCGATCGTCTTCTGGCTCGTCAGGTAGGCGTTCTTGACGAGCTGCTGCGTGATCGTCGAACCGCCCTGGACCGCGCCGCGGTGCGAGATGTCGGCCCACACGGCGCGCGCCATGCCGCGCACGTCGACGCCGCGGTGCTCGTAGAAGCGCTTGTCCTCGATCGCGACGATCGCGTGCTTCATCCACGGCGAGATCGCGTTCGACGACACGACGATGCGCGCCTGGTCGCCACGCAGGATCGCGAGGACCGTGTGGTCGTCGCTCGCGTAGACGTACGTGTTCGCCTGCGTCCGCTTCGCGCTCGGCTCGAGCTGCGGGATCTTCGCCGCGATCGCCGTCAGCAGGCCGAAGGTGAACGCCGACATGCCCAGGAGCCCGAGCACCGAAAGAAGGGCGAGGAGTCTGAGCTTGCGGATGCGGCGGCGCTTGGGCCGCCTCGGCGTGTTTCTCCTGAGGAGCCTCAGAACCGGGGTAGTCTAGCCCTCTTATGGCCCTCGAAGAGCTGACGCGGAACGCCGTCGACGTGCTGCCCGAGGGCGGGCTCGACGCCAAGCTGAAGCTCGGCCGGCCGCTGCGCGTGAAGCTCGGGATCGACGTCACGTCGCCGGACATCCACCTCGGCCGCGCGATCCCGCTCCAGCGGATGCGCGCCTTC
Source organism: Gaiellaceae bacterium (assembly GCA_036518135.1). Classification (GTDB taxonomy): domain Bacteria; phylum Actinomycetota; class Thermoleophilia; order Gaiellales; family Gaiellaceae; genus PALSA-600. Next base: position 5,494 of record DATDNT010000010.1, read on the forward strand.
CAGGACGAGGGGCACACCGGCGTCCTGATCATCGGCGACTACACGACGCGCATCGGCGACCCGTCGGGCCGGTCGGCCGAGCGGCCGATCCTGTCGGACGAGGAGATCGATCGGAACGCGCAGACCTACCTCGAGCAGGCGATGGTCATCCTCGATCGCGACCGCACGGAGGTGCGGTACAACGGCGAATGGCTCGCGAAGCTCTCCTACGCCGACATCGTCCGGATCGCCCGGACGGCGACGGTCGCGCGGATCCTCGAGCGCGACGACTTCGAGAAGCGCATGCGGGCGTCGCAGCCGATCTCGATCTCCGAGCTCCTCTACCCGCTCATGCAGGCGTACGACTCGGTCGCCGTCGAGGCCGACGTCGAGCTCGGCGGCACCGACCAGCTCTACAACCTGCTCGCGGGCCGCGAGATGATGCCGCAGTACGGCCTCGAGCCCCAGGTCGTCCTGACGACGCCGCTCCTCCTGTCGTGGGACGGCGAGAAGATGAGCTCGTCCAAGGGCAACAACATCCCGCTCACGGCCCCGCCGGAGGAGATGTTCGGCAGGACGATGCGGATCCCCGACGAGCAGCTCCCCGAGTGGTTCCGACTCGTCGCCGAGCGCGACGTGCCGGCGGGCGACCCGATGGAGGCGAAGCTCGAGCTCGCGCGCCTCATCGTCGCCCGCTCCTGGGGCGCGGACGCGGCGCGGGAGGGGGAGGAGTACTTCACGCGCGTCGTGCGGCGGCACGAGGCGCCCGCGGACGTGCCCGAGGTGCCGCTCCCGGACGGCGATCCCGTCCACCTGCCGGCGCTCCTCGTCGAGAAGCTCGGGGTCGGCTCGACCTCGGAGGCACGCCGGCTGATCCAGCAGGGCGGCGTCAAGGTGAACGGCGCGCCGGCGGGCGGCCTCGACGTCGCCCGCGGCGACCTGGCGGGAGCGCTCCTGCAGGTCGGCAAGCGCCGTTTCGCCCGGTTGACAGCCTAGGCCGCAGCGCTATACTTCTTCAGCCGTCCAAGCGGGCGGCGTCCGAAAGTCCCTGTCCTCGACGCTTAGGAGCCGACCCGGCCCGACTCGTATCCGATACGATTCGATTGCTCGGTTGGCCTCTGGCGCGAGTCGGAGGCTTTTTTACGCCGTCAGAACGACTGGCACCGGTCTTTGAAAACTCAACAGCGAACGTTCTTCGAGTGTCGAGACCTGGACCACTTTCGGGTGGGAAGGGACATCAACACCTCGTCTGCCCGTGCCTTCCCTGGCACGTGGACAGACCTTTGAGCAAGCACTACGAGCTCACTGTGACGTTTGGCCGGTTCGCCGGCCGACATCTATTCACGGAGAGTTTGATCCTGGCTCAGGACGAACGCTGGCGGCGCGCTTAACACATGCAAGTCGAGCGAGAACCAGTCCTTCGGGACTGGGGAAAGCGGCGAACGGGTGAGTAACACGTGGGTAACCCACCCTTGGCACTGGGATAGCCCGGGGAAACCCGGATTAATACCGGATGGCCCAGCAGCTCCTCGGAGCGGTTGGAAAAGGTAGCTTCGGCCTCCGGCCAAGGACGGGCCCGCGGCGGATTAGCTTGTTGGTGGGGTAACGGCCCACCAAGGCGACGATCCGTAGCTGGTCTGAGAGGACGATCAGCCACACTGGGACTGAGACACGG
>DATDNT010000011.1:0-17444 GCA_036518135.1 Gaiellaceae bacterium
GGTCGTCGCGCGAGACCAGGAGCGCGTCGACGGCGACGCCGTTCGCTGCGGCGTTCTCGAGGGTCGCCGCGATCGACGGCTCTTCGATGTCGACGCCGACGACCGGCGCGTAGCCGAGGAGCGCCGCGGCGATCGAGAGCACGCCCGACCCACAGCCGACGTCGAGCAGGGGCTGCGGCTCGAGCTCCTGCAGCGTCTCGATGCAGAGCTGCGTCGTCTGGTGCGCGCCGGTCCCGAACGCGCGGCCCGGGTCGATCACGACAGCGAGCGCGTCGGCGTCGGGCTCCAACCACGGCGGCCCGACCCAGAGGCGCCCGATCCGGATCGGGCGGTGGAACGCGCGCCAGCGGTCCTCCCAACCGCTGTCGACGTCGGCCGCGCGTCCGTTTCCGAAGAACGCCCACATGCGCTCCTCGCCCGCGGCGTCGGTGTAGGCGGCGAGCTCGACGCCGTCGCCGCGCTCGACCTCCTCGAAGCCGCCGGGGAACAGCTCGATCATCGTCGCGCGCGCCTCCTCGGCGCGGTCGCGGCCGACCTCGACCGAGACTCTGCGGAGACCGGTCAGCGGAACGCGCTCTTCAGCTTCTCGAAGAAGCTCTCGTCGTGACGGTAGGTGTGCTCGTCGCTCGCCGCCTCGAACTCCTCGAGGAGGCGGCGCTGCTCGTCGGTGAGGCGCCGCGGGACCGAGACGTTCACGAGGACGCGATGGTCGCCGCGGCCGAACCCCTGCAGCACCGGCATGCCTTTCCCGCGAAGCATGCGCACCTCACCCGGCTGCACGCCCGCAGGCAGCTCGAGCTCGACGGTCCCGTCCAGCGTCTCGACCGGCAGCGTCGCGCCGAGCGCCGCCTGCACGATCGTCAGGTCGACCTGCGAGTAGATGTCGTTGCCCTCGCGCACGAACCGCGGGTCGGGCTTCACGTGCACGAGCACGTAGACGTCGCCGGAGCGGCCGCCGAGCGCGCCGGCGTGGCCCTCGCCGCTCAGGCGGATGCGCTGGCCGTCGTGGATGCCCGCGGGCACGTCGACGTCGAGGCTGCGCCGCTCGACCGTTCGCCCTTCACCGTCGCACTGCTCGCATGGATGCTCGATCACGACCCCGCGGCCGTGACACGCCGGGCAGGCCTGTGTCCGGATGAACTCGCCGAAGACGCTGCGGGAGACCTGCTGCAGCCGCCCCGTGCCGCCGCAGCGATCGCACCCGAGCGGCGTCGTCCCCGGCTCGACGCCGTCGCCGCCGCAGCGCGCGCACGTCGTCGCGACGTCGAACGGGACGGCGACCGTCGTGCCGTGCGCGGCGTCGACGAGGTCGATCGCGATCTCGGCGCCGACGTCCGCGCCGCGGCGGCTCGCCGCGCCGGCGCCGCCCCCGCCCCCGCGGCCGAACAGGTCGTCCCCGAAGAACATCGAGAAGATGTCGCCGAGCCCGCCGACGTCGAAGCGCGTCGGCTGGAAGCCGCCGGAGCGCAGCCCGGCGTGGCCGTAGCGGTCGTAGAGCGCACGCGTCTCCGAGTTCGTGAGCACCTCGTACGCCTCGGTCACTTCGCGGAACCGCGTCTCGGCCTCGGGCTCCTGCGAGACGTCGGGGTGCAGCTGGCGTGCGAGGCGCCGGAACGCCTTCTTGATCGTCTGCTCGTCCGCGTCGCGCGGGACGCCGAGCAGCTCGTAGTAGTCGCGATCGGTCGTGCTCATCAGCGCTCGTCCGCGTAGACGTCCTCGACGAACCGCGACAGCTCGTGCGCCGCGGCGCGCACCGAGCGAAGCGCCTTCTCGTAGTCCATGCGCAGCGGCCCGAGCAGGCTCACCGAGCCGAGCGTGTGGTGCGCGAAGCCGTAGGTCGCGCCGACGAGCGCGAGCTCGCGGAGGCCCGGGTTGTCGAGCTCCTCGCCGACGCGCGCGAACGAGCGGCGCGGGTCGAGCCGCTGCGCGACGACGTCGAGCAGCGCCGCCCGCTTCTCGAGCGCCTCCATCAGGCTGCGGTACGCACCGATCTCCTCGGCGCGCATCTCGTCGAGGAGGCCAGCGGTACCGCCGACGAACAGCTGCCGGTTCTCCTCCGCCGCCTGCTCGAACGCGCTCCGGATCGCCTGCAGGAAGGCACGCTCGCGCGCGCCGAGCGTCGGCTCGTCGAAGGCGAGCTTGACCGCGCGCGACCCGATGCGCGCCCCGGCGAGCCGCTCGTCGAGGTAGTCGCCCGCCCAGGTGACGAGGCCGGGGTCGAGCGGCTCCTCGAACGCGAAGCGGAGGTCGGTGACACTGCCGGTGGACGCGATCACGACCACGAGCACGACGTCGGGCTGCAGGAGGAGCACCTCGACGTGCTTCACGGTCGCCGCCTCGAGCGGCGGCGCCGAGACGACGGCGAGCAGCCGCGTCACCTGCGCGAGCATCTCCGTCGTCGCCTGCAGGGCGTCCTCCACCTCGGCGCGCGCGGCGGGGAGCCCGAGCTGGAGCTCGTCGGACCGCGACTCCGGCCTCGACAGCAGCTCGTCGACGTAGACCCGGTACCCGGCCTCGGTCGGCACGCGGCCGGCGGAGGTGTGCGGGTGCGTGAGCAAGCCGAGCCGTTCGAGGTCGGCGAGCTCGTTGCGAACGGTCGACGGCGACACGGCGAGGCCGGAGCGCTCGACGAGCGTCTTCGACCCGACGGGCAGCCCCGTGGCGACGTATTCCTCGACGAGGAGCCGCAGGATGTCGCGCTGCCTTCCGGAAAGCGGGATGTTCATCCCTCCCATGGTAGGCAGGACGTCAGGCGACGAGGGCCGCCGTGACGGCGCCGCCGAGAAAGCGTCCGCGGCGCGTGAGCCCGATCGCCGTTCCCTCCCGGGTCGCGAGCCCGAGCGCCTCGAGCCGCGCGAGCTCCGCCACGTCGACGGCGTCCCCGACCTCGGCAAGCGGGAGCGGCTCGTCGAGACGCAGCCCGAGCATCACCCGCTCGGTGCGCCGCACCTCCGCCGGGAGCGCCTCGACCTCGCGCCCGGGGCGTTCGCCGGCCTGCAGCGCGGCCATGTAGCGCGCGAGCGACGGCGCGTTCCGCCAGCGCCTGTTCTCGATTGTGCTGACTGCGCCCACGCCGACGCCGAGGTAGTCGCGTCCGAGCCAGTAGCCGAGGTTGTGGCGCGCACGCAGGTCGCGGCCGCCCCGCCGGCAGAAGTTCGCGGTCTCGTACCAGCGGTAGCCGGCACGCGTCAGCGTCTCGACCACGAGCTCGAAGTAGGACTCCATCGACTCGGCCTGGCGTGCGAGCTCCGCGCCGTGCGCATGCGTGAAGCGTGTTCCGGGTTTCGCCTCCAGCTCGTACGCGGACACGTGCTCGGGCTCGAGGGCCAGGGCCTCGGCGATGTCGCGCTCGAGGTCGGCGGCGCTCTGGCCCGGGATCCCGTAGATGAGATCGACGGAGATGTTGCCAATTCCGGCACCACGGAGACGGTGCACGGCGCGGCGGACGTCGTCCGGCCGCGCGCGGCGTTCGAGCACGTCCAGAAGGTGCATATGGAAGCTTTGTGCGCCGATCGACACACGATCGACACGGTTTCGTGCGAGCAGGGCGGCCAGCTCCGGTGTCACCGTCTCCGGGTTCGCCTCGACCGTCACCTCGCGCGCGGCCGGCAGCGCGCGGAGCAGCCGCTCGAGCGACGCGCCGTCGGTGAGCGTGGGCGTGCCGCCGCCGAGGTAGACGCTCTCGAGCTCGGGGCCGAGGTGCGCGCGCTCGAGCTCGAGCTCCCGGAGGAGCGAGTCGACGTACGGCGCGTGTGCGTCGCCGCGCCCGACGACGGTGACGAAGTCGCAGTAGCCGCAGCGCGACGCGCAGAACGGCAGGTGCACGTACAGATGACGTGCGCCGCCGGACACGATCAGCGCTTGGCCGACTCGTTCAGGTTGAGCACGGCGAGAAACGCCTCCTGCGGCACCTCGACCCCGCCGACCTGCTTCATCCGCTTCTTGCCGGCCTTCTGCTTCTCGAGCAGCTTCCGCTTGCGCGTGATGTCGCCGCCGTAGCACTTCGCCAGCACGTCCTTGCGCCGCGCCTTCACCGTCTCGCGCGCGATGATCCGCGCGCCGATCGCCGCCTGGATGGCGACGTCGAACATCTGCCGGGGGATCTCCTCGCGAAGCTTCTCGACGAGCATCTTCCCGCGCTCGTACGCGAAGTCGCGGTGCACGATCAGCGAAAGGGCGTCGACGGGCTCGCCGCCGACGAGGATGTCGACGCGCGCGAGGTTGCCCGCGCGGAAGCCCGCCATGTCGTAGTCGAACGACGCGTACCCGCGCGTCCGCGACTTCAGCTGGTCGTAGTAGTCGAGGACGATCTCCGCGAGCGGCAGCTCGTACGTCAGGTGCACGCGCTGCTCGGAGAGGTACTCGAGCTGGTCGAACTTGCCGCGGCGGTCGTTGTTCAGCTCCATCACGGCGCCGACGAACTCCTTCGGGACGATGATCGACGCCCCGATGTACGGCTCCTCGACCTCGTCGAACGCGTCGGGCAGGTCGGCCGGCGTGTGCACCTCGACCCACTCGCCGTTCGTCGGCTTGACGCGGTAGGCCACGTTGGGAGCCGTCACGAGCAGGTCGAGGTCGAACTCGCGCTCGAGCCGCTCGCGGACGATCTCCATGTGGAGGAGGCCGAGGAAGCCGCAGCGGAAGCCGAAGCCGAGCGCCTGCGACGTCTCCGGCTCGTAGAACAGGGCGGCGTCGTTGAGCTTCAGCTTCTCGAGCGCGTCGCGCAGCTCGGGATAGTCGTCGGAGTCCGTCGGGAACAGCCCGGCGAACACCATCGGCTTGACGTCCTTGTACCCGGGGACGGGCTCGGCCGCCGGCCGCTTCTCGGCGGTGAGCGTGTCACCGACGCGGAGCTCCGAGACGTCCTTGAGGCCGGTGATCACGTAGCCGACCTCGCCGGCCGCGAGCTCCTTCACCGGGCGCATCGAGGGCGACATGAAGCCGATCTCCTGCGCTTCGAACCGGGTGCCGAGCGCCATCGCCTTCAGGTGCTCGCGCGCGCGGAAGACGCCGTCGACGACGCGGACGAACGCGACGACGCCGCGGTACTGGTCGTACGACGAGTCGAAGATCAGCGCGCGCGGCGGTGCCTCGGGCACGCCGGCCGGTGCGGGAATCCGCTCGACGATCGCGTCGAGCACCGCCGCGACTCCCTCGCCGGTCTTCGCCGAGATGCGCAGCACGCGCTCCGGGTCTTCGCCGATCAGGTCCGCGACCTCGGCCGACGCGCTGTCGGGATCCGCCTGCGGGAGGTCGATCTTGTTCACGACCGGGACGATCTCGAGGTCGTTCTCGATCGCGAGGTAGGCGTTCGCGAGCGTCTGCGCCTCGATCCCCTGCGCCGCGTCGACGACGAGGAGCGCGCCCTCGCACGCCTGGAGCGACCGCGACACCTCGTACGTGAAGTCGACGTGGCCCGGCGTGTCGATCAGGTTCAGCTCGTGGCCCTTCCACTGCACGCGGACCGCCTGCGCCTTGATCGTGATGCCGCGCTCGCGCTCGAGGTCCATCGAGTCGAGCAGCTGGTCGCGCATCTCGCGCGCAGAGACGGTCTCCGTGAGCTGGAGGATGCGATCGGCGAGCGTCGACTTCCCGTGGTCGATGTGCGCGATGATCGAGAAGTTGCGGATCTTCGACTGGTCCATGAGGCGCTAGCCGCGTCGGACGCGGCTCCGCAGGGAGAGTAGCGCCTGCATCTCGCGCACCCGGAGCGCGCGGCACGCGCCGAAGTAGACGACGACCGACGCTGCGAGCGCGGCGCCGACCGACACGACCTGCGCCGGGAACGACCTCCCGAGAGCGTCGTCGAGCGGCCGCCAGACGACGTACGCGACGACAGCGACCGCGGCCGACGCTGCGACGATCCGCAGCGTCGACGACGTGATCTCCTTGCCGTCCATGCGGCCGACCTGACGGCGGAGCAGGACGAGCAGCGCAGCGCTGCCCGCGACGTTGCACACCGCCGTCGAGAGCGGGATCCCCCACGTGCCGAAGCGGTAGAAGAGCGCATCGAGGATCGCGTTGAGCGCGAGGTTCCCGAGCGCGATCGACGTGGGGATCCAGTTCGACTGCAGGCTGAAGAACGCGCGATTGAGCATCAGCATCGCGCCGTTGAAGACGAGGCCTGCGCTGAACGCGGCGAGCGCGCCTGCGACGACGGGTGTCTGTGCGGGCGTCCAGTTGCCGCGCTGGAAGAGGATGCGGATGATCGGCTCCGCGAGCACGGCGCTGACGACCGCGGCCGGGACGAGCAGGAACGCGATCTGCCGCAGCCCCGTCGACACGGTCGCCCGGAAGGCCGGCATGTCGTTCCGCGTCGCCGCACGCGCCAGCGACGGGAAGAGCACGGTCGCGATCGCGACCGAGAACATCCCCTGCGGGAGCATGTACACGAGGAATGCCTTCTGGATCGCCGTCGGGGCCAGGTGCGGGTCGATGAACCGCGACGCGAAGAAGGTGTCGATCAGGGCGTTGACGTTGATCAGCCCGAGCCCGAGCGTGACGGGGACCATCAGCTTGAACACGCGCGCCACGGCCGGGTCGCGCCAGTCGAGGACGAGCTGGAGCCGCCCGTCGCGCCCGCGTAGCCACGGCATCGGCAGGAAGACCTGGACGAGGGTCGCGACGAGGATCGACGCGGCGTAGACGTAGAGCTTCGCGCTCGACGTGTGCCCCTGCGGCACGCCGATCGCGAGCCCGGCGATGATCGCGACGTTCCAGAGCACGGGCGACAGCGCCGGCACCGTGAAGTGGTCGTAGCTGTTCAGGATCCCGACGACGATCCCCGAGACGCCGAGCAGCGCGACGATCGGGAAGAGGACGCGTGCGAGGCCGGCCGTCAGGTTCGCGTCCGGCGGGTGGAACGGCCTGACGAGCCAGGGCGCGACGAGGATGAAGAGCGCCGAGAGCGCGCCGAGGGCGAGCAGCATCAGCCAGAAGAGGCTCGACGCGACGCGCCACGCGCGCTTGCGCTCGCCCTTCTCGAGGAGCTCGCTGAAGACGGGGACGAAGGCCGACGAGAGCGCCGCGTCTGCGACGAGCGCGCGTACGAGGTTCGGGATCTGGAACGCGACCGTGAAGTTGTTGATCGGGCCGGCGGCGCCGAAGTAGTAGCCGGCGACCATCTCGCGCACGAGCCCGAGCACGCGCGAGAGCGCGGTCGCGATGCCGAAGATCGCCGCCGAGAGACCGAGGCGCTGCCGCGGTGGCGCCTCGCCGGGCGTCGGTGCCGCGTCGGCCGACTCGAGCGCTGGGTTCTCGTCGGCCACCGGCGAGAATCGTAGTCTGGTACCCTGCTCGCGCCCGCAGGAGCGGGCATTTCTTCGAGATGCCGAACATCAAGCAGCAGAAGAAGCGCGTCCGCACCGCCGCCGAGGAGCGCCTCGAGAACCTGCGCTACCGCTCGACGATCAAGACGCTGACGAAGCGCCTCGCGACCGCCGCCGAGGGCGGCGACAGCGCCGCCGTCGAGACGGAGCACCGGAACCTCGTGAAGCTCATCGACCGTGCCGTCACCCGCGGGGCGCTCCACCGCAACACCGCCGCGCGCAAGAAGTCGCAGGCCGCCAAGCTGGCGTCCGGCGGCGGCTCCGCCGCCTAGCCCGCGGGCTGCGTGATCTCGACGAGGGCCCGCTCGAGCTCGAGCTGGTTGTCGAGCCGTGAGCCGCCCTTGAGCGCGTGGTCGAGCTGCGCGAGGCGCACGAGCGCCGCGTCGAGCTCGGCGCTCGTGAAGTTGCGGATCTGGCCGTAGAGCTTCTGCGCGGGATAGGGCTTGATGCCGAGCTTCGACGCCGCGTCCGCGGGCGACAGGCCCCGGGCTTCCAGACGATGTGCCACGCGGGCACGGCGAACGTGGTTCGTCAGGCTGCCGACGAGGCGCGGGATCGTCCGTGACAGCGGATCGCCGGTGCGGTCGAGCATGCGCTCCGTCGCGCGCAGCACGCCCCCGACGTCGCGCACGCCCCACGCATCGGTGAGGCTCCAGGGCGGCGTGTCCGCGCGGGGAGCGACGAGCTCCGCGACGACCGCCTCCGTCACCTCGTCGCCGCCCGCCCACGTCGCGAGCTTCTCGACCTCGCCCGCGAGCTCGTAGAGATCCTCGCCGACGAGCTCCGCGAGTCGGCGGCACGCCTCGGGCTCCGCCTTCGCGCCGGCCAGCTTGAACTGCTCTGCGATCCAGCGGTGGATCGCCTTCGACTGCACGTCCCAGATCAGGACGTCGCCGGCACCGACGGCCTTCGCGATCGGCGCGTCCTTCTTCAGCTCGCCGCCGACGAGGGCCAGCGTCGTCCCGGGCGCGGGCGCTTTGAGGTACTCGGCGACCGCTTTCGCGTCGGGTGCTTTCCACGCCTCCACGTTGTCGACGAGGACGAGGCGTGCGCCGCCGCCGAAGAGGCCGAGCGCGTTGCACGCGGCTACGGCGTCCTCGCCCGTCTCGTCCGCCGCGTCGTGCAGCTCGACGGCCTCGGCGTCGAACCGTGCACGGAGCCGCGCGACGGCGCGGTCGACCTTCGGCCGATCGTTTCCCGCGATCAGGTACGCGGCCTTCAGGTCGTCAGCCATTCGCGCAAGGATAGGCACGCGATGCGGATCGAGCGATACGACGACGTCGGCTCGTTCTTCGAGCACGTCGGCTCGTTCCTGGCAGCGCGCGAGGCGGAGAACAACCTCCTGCTCGGGTTCAGGACGCGGCTCGTGGCAGACCCCCGCGCCTTCGGGCCGGTCGATCCCTATCTCGCCGCGGTGCTCGACGGCGGCGAGGTCGCGGGCGTCGCCGTCCAGACGCCGCCGTTCCCGCTCGTCCTCTCCACGATGAGCGGCGATGCCGCCGCTGCAGTCGCCGACGCCCGGCGCGCCGATCCGCCGGCGGGCCTCAACGCTCCCGTCGAGGTCGGGGAGGCGTTCATCCGCCGCGACGGGAGGAGCGCCGAGGTGACGCTGGCCGAGCGTGTCTACGAGGCGGCGGAGGTGATCCCGCCCCGTCCGACCCCGGGCCGGATGCGGCGTGCCACGACCGACGACCGCGAGCTGCTCGTTCGTTGGCTCGAGGATTTCCTCGTCGAGGCGTTGCCGGACGCGCCGGAGCAGGACGCCGGCGCCCAGGTCGATGGGCGCCTGGCGGATCCCCACGGCGCGCTGTGGCTGTGGGAGGACGACGCGCCCGTCTCGTTCGCGGGACACGGGTCGCCGACCCCCACCGGCATGCGCATCGGGCCTGTCTACACGCCGCCCGAGCTGCGCGGTCGCGGGTACGCGAGCGCGCTCACGGCTTCCGTGACGGCGCATGTGCTGGGGTCCGGGCGAAGGTTCTGCTTCCTCTACACGAACCTCGCGAACCCGACGTCGAACTCGATCTACCAGCGGATCGGGTACCGCCCGGTGCTCGACGTGAACGTGTGGCGCTTCGCCTAGCCGAGCGGCAGCAGCGCACCCTCGAGCTCGAGCAGGAACCGCTTCACGTGCAGGCCGCCGCCGAACCCGGTGAGGGAGCCGTTCGCGCCGATCACGCGGTGGCAGGGGAGGACGAGCGGAAGCGGGTTCTGCCCGTTCGCGGCGCCGACGGCCCGCGCGGCGTCGGGGCCGAGGCCGAGCCGGCGCGCCTGCTCGCCGTAGCTGACCGTCTGTCCGTACGGGATGGTCGCGAGCGCGAGCCAGCACCGCCTCTGGAACCCGGTGCCGCCGACATCGAGCGGCAGCTCGAACTCGGTGAGCGTCCCCGCGAAGTACGCGTCGAGCTGCTCGGCCGCGTCGTCGAGCACCGGTGACTCGCCGTCGTCCGCGAGCCCACCGCCGTGGAAGAGGACGCGGCTGAGTCCCTGCCCCGACGCGACGAGGCCGAGCGGGCCGATCGGGGTGTCGAGGACGCGCGTCGTCATTGCTCTCGAATCTAGAACGTTCAGTGGACGCGATCCGTGAGACGACGCAGTAGGAGCCCCGTCAGAGCGAGCGCCGCCGCTGCCGCGAGCGCGGCGGCGCGGCCCGATGCCTGCGCGAACGGCACCGCTGCGACCGCGCGTGCGCAGCCCGCGACGTAGGCGGCGACCCAGCCGTTCAGCTCGGCGAGCGCAGATGCGAGCGTCGGCGAGACCACGTCGACGGCGGCCGCGGCGAACGCGAGGCCGAGCAGGAACGGGACGGCGACCTCCACGAGCGCGTTCGCGACGACGCCGAGCAGCGGGACACGGCCGAACTCGAGCCAGAGGAACGGCGCGGTCGCGAGCGTGCACGCGACCGAGATCCCGATCACCGGACGCAGGCGCGACGGCATCGGGTACCCCTCGAGCGCCCGCGTGAGCGGCCCGCCGACCAGGAAGATCGCGGCGACTGCGGCGAACGACAGCTGGAACCCGGCGTCGTACACGGCGTACGGGTTCGTCGCCAGGAGGACGAGCGCGGCGAGGAGGAGCACGTGCCACGCGTCGCGCAGGCGTCCGAGCAGCCAGGCGACCGACACCGCACCGCCCGCGACCGCCGCGCGGACGACGGAGGGCTGTGGCCCGACGGCGAGCACGTACGCGGCGATCGCCGCGAGCGCGCCCAGGTGCCCCCACATGCGCCCGACACCCGCGATCCGGCACGCCGCAAGCATCCCGGCTGCGAGCAGGACCACGTTCTGGCCCGACACGGCGAGCAGGTGGTAGAGCCCGCTCCTCCGGAACGCCTGCTTCAGGCCGTCCGAGAGACCGCCGTCGTCGCCGAGCAGCACGCCTTCGACGACCGCTCGGCGCTCGCCGGCGAGGCCGGGCGCAGACGCGCGACGCAGCCACGACCGCAGCCGGTCGGCGACGCCGCCGACGCCGCGCCGACGGCCCACGACATGCCACGCGTCGACCCGGAGGACGACGTGCACGCCCTGCCGGCGAAGCCACGTCCGCTCGTCGAATCCGTTGTCCGGCCCGCGTGGCGCCTTCACCACCGCGAGCGCGTCGATGACGGCGCCCTGCGGAGGCGCGCGTCCGAGCGCGAGCTCGAGCTCGACTCGCTCCCCGCGCACCCGCGCGAACTGCCGCTGGTCGAACCTGCCGCGGCGCGCGTCGGCGGTGGTGGTCGCGAGGAACCGGCCGGCGGTGCCGATGCGCGCCGCGAGTGTGCTCCGGTCGAGCGAGTCCAGCCGGAGGCTCCCCCACCACCAGGCGCCGACGAGGGCGAGGCCGGCGAGCACCACGAGGCCCGTCCGGCGCGGTGCGACGAGCGCCGCCGCGGAGACGACCACGGCCGGCACCACGGCATCGTGCACGCGGAACACGTTCGCGGCCGCGAGGCCGGCGACGGCCGCACCGACGACGATCTGCGCGGGGAGCACGCGCGTCACGGCGTCACCAGCCCCTGCAGGTCGGCGATGCGCGCGGGCCCGATGCCGGGGATCGCGTCGAGCTCGTCGACCGAGTGGAAGGCGCCGTGCTGCTCGCGGTAGGCGATGATCTTCTGGGCGGTCACCGGCCCGACGCCCGGCAGCGCGTCGAGCTGCTCCGCCGTCGCGGAGCTGAGCGACACCGGCCCGGACGGCGCGCCGCCGCCCCCAACCACGACGCCGCCCGCACCCGGCGAGCCGCGCGCCGGCACCAGCACCTGCTGCCCGTCCACGACCGGCGCGGCGAGGTTCACACCCGAGCGTTCCGCGCCGCGCGCAAGACCGCCGGCGCGTGCGATCGCGTCCGCGACGCGCGAGCGCGCAGGGAGGCGCACGAGCCCGGCGTGCCGCACCGCGCCCTCGACATCGACGACGATCCCCGCGGCGGGCGCACCGGCAGGACGGGCGCGCGCCGCCACGCGGAGCGGGGCGACCCGAAGCACCCCAGGGGGCGCCGGCGTCGACACGGCGCGGCGCACGACGAGCACGAGCGCCACGACGGCGAGCAGCGCGAGCGCGATCAGGCGGCGGTGCGAGACGGGAACGACCACATCTCAACCGTGCCGGGGAACCCGTCACACGTGGGTGACCCACGTGTGACGAAAGTGGAACTTCGTCTCAGACGACGATGTTGACGAGCTTGTCCGGGACGACGATCACGCGCCGCTCCGGCGAGCCGTTCACGTGCGCCTGCACCTTGTCGGAGGCGCGCGCCCGCGCGACGAGCTCCTGCTCCGACAGCCCCGCCGGCACCTGCACGCGGTCGCGCACCTTGCCGTTCACCTGCAGGACGAGCTCGATCGTCTCGCGAACGAGCTTCGCCTCGTCGGCGACGGGCCACGGCGCCTCCCACAGGTGCGCGTGGCCGAGCACCGACCACAGCTCCTCGCAGACGTGCGGGGCGTACGGCTGCAGCACGGACACCGCGGTCTCCGCGGCGAACCGGGCGGCCGGGTCGTCGGGGGCCTTCGACAGCTCGTTCACGAGCTCCATCACGGCGGCGATCGGCGTGTTGAAGACGAAACGGCGGTCGATGTCGTCGGTGACGCGCGCGATCGTCTCGTGCGCCTTCCGCGCGAGCGGCGTATCGACCTCGGCCGGCGACTCGGGCCTCGCGGCGGCCTCGTGCACGACCCGCCACAGCCGGCGGATGAAGCGGACCGTCGCGTCGATGCCGTCGGGGGTCCAGTTCATGTCCTGGTCGGCAGGCCCCTGGAAGAGGATGTAGATGCGAACAGCGTCGGCGCCGAACTGCTCGACGAGCTCGTTCGGCTGCACGCCCGACTGCGACTTCGACATCTTCTGCCCGTCGAGCAGCACCCAACCCTGGTGGAACAGCCGCTGGAACGGCTCGCGGAACGCGACCATCCCCCAGTCGTTCATGACCTTGACGAAGAAGCGCGAGTACAGCAGGTGGCCCTTCGCGTGGTCGATCCCGCCGATGTACTGGTCGATCGGCATCCAGTAGTCGGCGATCGCCCGCGCGAAGGGCGCGTCGGCGTTCTCGGGATCCGTGTAGCGCAGGAAGTACCACGACGAGTCGACGAACGTGTCCATCGTGTCGGCCTCGCGCGTCGCCGGGCCGCCGCAGCGCGGGCACGTCGTCTGCATCCACGCCTCGTTGGTCGCGAGCGGCGGCTTGCCCTTCGGCCGGTAGTCCTCGACGTCCGGCAAGAGGAGCGGCAGCTCCGATTCGGGCAGCGGGACGATTCCGTCCTGCTCGCAGTACACGACGGGAATCGGGCAGCCCCAGTAGCGCTGCCGCGAGAACGACCAGTCGCGCAGGCGGTAGTTGATCGCCGCCGCGCCCCGGCCGCGCTCGCCGAGCCACGACGTGATCGCGCCTTTCGCCTCCTCCCACTGCAGCCCGTCGAACTGCGCGGAGTTGACGAGGCGGCCGTCCTCCCCGACGACCTCGACGATCGGCAGCGCATACATCTCGGCGAACTCGCGGTCGCGCTCGTCGTGCGCGGGCACCGCCATGATCGCGCCGGTGCCGTACTCCATCAGCACGTAGTCGGCGACCCAGATCGGGATCTGCTCGCCCGTCGCGGGGTTCGTCGCATGGCGGCCCGTGAAGACGCCCGTCTTCTCCCGCGACTCGCGCTCCTCGGTCGGCCGCGCGGCGCTCAGGCGCGCGTAGGTCATGACCTCCTCGTTACCGCCGGCGAGCTGCTCGACGAGCGGCGACTCGGGCGCGAGGACGAAGAACGTCGCGCCGAAGATCGTGTCGGCGCGCGTCGTGAACACGGGGATGTCGATGTCGAGGTCGTCGACGCGGAAGAGCAGCTCGGCGCCCTCGGAGCGGCCGATCCAGTTCGTCTGGATGCGCTTCGTGCGGTCCGGCCAGTCGATCGTCGCCAGGTCGTCCAAGAGCTCGTCGGCGTACGCGGTGATCTTGAAGAACCACTGCGCCATGTTCCGCGCCTCGACGACGGCGCCGCACCGCCAGCACTTGCCGTCGACGACGTGCTCGTTCGCGAGCACCGTCTGGTCGTTCGGGCACCAGTTGACGGGCGCCTCCTTGCGGTAGATCAGCCCGTGCTCGAAGAACTTCAGGAAAAGCCACTGCGTCCAGCGGTAGAACGTCGGCTCGTGCGCCGAGACCTCGCGCGCCCAGTCGATCGCCCAGCCCATCAGGCGCATCTGGTGGCGGATCTTCTCCATGTTGCTCTCGGTGATCTCGAGTGGATGGCCGCCGTCACGGATCGCCGCGTTCTCGGCCGGCAGTCCGAACGAGTCGAAGCCCATCGGCCGCAGCACCCTCCACCCGTGCCGCCGCTTGAAATGTGTCAGCACGTCGCCGAGCGTGTAGTTGAGGACGTGCCCCATGTGCAGCGACCCGGACGGGTACGGGAGCATCTCGAGCATGTAGAAGTGGCGGCCGTCGTCGGCCTCGCCGGGGCGCGGGTTCTCGACGTGGAACGCGCCGGCGTCGGCCCAGACGCGCTGCCACTTCTCTTCGATCTGCTTGGGGTTGTACGTGTCCATGAAATGAAAAAGCCTCTCGCATGAGAGGCCGTGGGGAAGCCGGCGCGGCTCTCGCCGCGAGGTTCCCTGCCCTACGTAAGAAGCAGCACCATCGAGCGCATCTTAGCCACGGCTCCTACCCGGTCGCCACCAGTTCCAGTCCCCGAGGAGCGCCATCAGGCTCGGGACGAGCAGCGCGCGGACGAGCGAGGCGTCGATCGCGACGGCCAGCGCGATCCCGATGCCCATCTCCTTGACGAGGACGATCGAGGACGTGGCGAATGACCCGACGGCGACGCAGAACAGGAGCGCCGCGGCCGTCACGACCCGCCCGGTGCGTTCGAGCCCGAGTGCGACCGCCTCGCGGTTCGGGAGTCCGTCGTCGTGCGCCTCGCGGATGCGCGCGAGCAGGAAGACGCCGTAGTCGGTCGCGAGACCGAACGCGATCGCGAACAGCAGCACCGGCTGCGTGAGCTCGAGCGCCCCCTCTGACCGGTAGCGCAGAACGCTCTCGAGACGGCCGTCCTGGAACACCCACACGAGGACGCCGAACGCGGCCGACAGGCTGAGTGCGTTCATCACGATCGCCTTCACCGGCAGGACGACCGACCGCGTGACGAGGTAGAGCAGGACGATCACGGCGAGGGCGAGGAGGCCGAGCGCATAGGGCAGGTGCGCGAGAAGCGAGTGCGACGTGTCGAGGTACCACGCGGTGAGGCCCGCGACAGACACGCCGGGGATGGCCCGAATGGCGCGCACGAGGTCCTTCGTCGCGTTCGACATGTCCGCGGCGCGCGGCGTGACGTCGAACGTCCACGCGCCGCCGAGCCGCCGCGGCACGCTCACCGTGCGCACGCCGGGCAGCGCCCGCACCTGTCGCGCCACCGCGCGGGACGGGGCGACGACGTGCATCGGCGTCGCGCCGCCGATCACCTGGTCGACCTTGCTCGCGCTCGCCGACGCCGGCAGCACGCGCGCCGTGACCGCGGTGAACCGGACACCGAGGAACGGCAGTCCGAGTGCGACGAGGACGACCGCCGTGACGAGCGCGATCGGCAGCGGCCGCCGCATCACGGCATGGGCGAATCGATACCAGCCGCCGTGGCGGACGGCGTGCCGGACGGCGAGCCGGTTCCCGAGCAGCGCGAACAGCGACGGCACGACGGTGAGCGCGACGATGCCCGCGAACGGTGCGACGATGAGGCCGCCGATCGCCATCGAGCGCAGGAACGGGAGCGGGAAGACGAGGAGCGAGGCGAACGCCGCCGCGACCGTGACGGCCGAGAACGCGACGGTGCGGCCGGCCGTCGCGAGCGTCGTGCGGATCGCCTCGAGGCCCGGCCCGACGCGCTCGAGCTCCTCCCGGTAGCGCGAGACGAGCAGCAGGCTGTAGTCGATCGCGAGGCCGAGCCCCGCTCCCGTGACGAGGTTGAGCGCGAAGACGGAGATCGGCGCGAACGTGTTCGCCGCGCGCAGCAGCGCGAGCGTCGTCGCGATCGAGAGCAGCCCTGCCGCGACCGGCAGCAGTGCGGCGACGATGCCGCGGAAGATCCACACGCCGAGGAGCATCAGGAGCGGGAATGCGATCAGCTCGGCGCGGAACAGATCGCGCTCCGACTGCACGCGCACCTGCTCGCTCGCGACCGCGGCGCCGCCGACGAGCCCCGGCAGCGTGCGCTCGAGCCGCCGCGCCGTCGCCCCGGCGTGCGCGCCCCGACGCAGGTAGGCGCCGACGACACGCCCGCGCGCGCGGACGAGCGCGATCGCGGGGTCGCGGCGCAGCCGCGCGACGACGACCGCCGGCCGGGTCGAGACGACGACGATCGACGGCCCCGGAACGATGCCGGTCGCGGCCGAGAGGAGCTTCTGCGTCCGGTAGCTCTCGGAGCTCTTGTCCTGGAAGTCGTTGTCGCTCGAGCTGAGGTGCTTGGGCGTTGCGATGCCGAACGCCGCCGCCACGATGCCGATCGCGAGCGCGATCGCGAGGATCACGCGCGGGCGACGGTGCACGAGCGACGCGAGCATGGCGTCGAGCACAATGCCTGACGTGCATTCGGTGACCGACCTCCTCCCCGACGGCGCGGCGATCGCGGACGGCGAGCTCGTGCTCGGCGGCGTCCTGGCCCGCGACCTCGCCGGGGAGTTCGGGACGCCGGTCGTGGTCTACGACGAGGAGACGCTGCGCGCGCAGGCGCGCGCCTACGTCGCGGCGGCGCCGGGGGCGCTGATCGCGTACGGCACCAAGGCATTCCCGTCGGTGGCGGTGCTCCGGCTGTTCGCGGAGGAGGGCCTCGGTGCCGACGTCTCGACGGTCGGCGAGCTCGAGTTCGCGCTTCGCGCCGGCATTCCGGGAGACCGGCTCGTGATCCACGGCAACAACAAGGAGGACGAGCTGCTCCGGCGCGCGGCCGAGGCCGGCGCCCTGATCGTGCTCGACGCGATCGAGGAGCTCGACCGCGCGCGCGACGCCGGCGCGTCGAGGTTCCTCGCGCGCGTGACGCCGGGCATCGAGGCCGACACGCACGAGGCGGTGAAGACCGCGCACCACGGCTCGAAGTTCGGGCTGCCGCCCGACGACGCGGTCGAGCTCGTCCGCCTGATTCCCGCCTGTGAGGGGCTGCACGTCCACGTGGGCTCGCAGCTGCTGCACTTCGGGGCTTCGCTCATGACCGTCGACTGGGTCGCGCAGTTCGCGGCGCGCCTCCGCGCGGAGCTCGACTGGACGCCGCGGCTGATCGATCTCGGCGGCGGCCTCGGCGTGCGACACGTGATCGAAGAGCCGTCGTTCACGATCGACGAGTTCGTCCTCGGCCTCGTGGGCGAGCTGCGGCGTGCCTGGCACCTGCAGCAGCTGCCCGAGCCGCAGCTCGCGCTCGAGCCGGGCCGCTCGCTCGTCTCACGCGCAGGCGTCACGCTCTACACGGTCGGAGGCGTGAAGCGCGCGAGCGCGGCGACCACGTACGTGACGGTCGACGGCGGCATGTCCGACAATCCCCGCCCGGCGATGTACAACGCGCGCTATGCAGCCCTGCTCGCGTCGCGCGCAGACGCCGAGCCCGACGGCGCGTTTGCCATCGCGGGCAAGCACTGTGAGTCGGGCGACGTGTTGATCGAGCGCGTGGAG
>DATDNT010000012.1:0-19142 GCA_036518135.1 Gaiellaceae bacterium
GACGACCCACTGCCGTCGTCGCCTCTGACCGTCGCGAACATCTCGCTGGAGTCGGTCGAGGCGCTGCCGGGACGGCTCGAGACGGAGACGCTCGTCACCTCCGGGTACTTCGCCGCCGAGCTCCCGGAGCTGCCGGGGTACGAGCACGAGGCACGGCGCACGCTCGATGGCTGGGCGTGCGATCTCTACCGGCGGCGATAATCGTCCCGTGGCGACGTTCACGGTCGACTTTCTCGGCTGCAAGGTCTCGCACGTCGACGCGCACGAAGTGCGCGAGGCGCTGCTGCGCGACGGCCACGCCGAGCGCGACGGCGGCGACGTCGCCGTGATCAGCACGTGCTGCGTGACGAACGAGGCGGTCGCGAAGAGCCGCAAGGCCGCGGCGCGCGCCGCGCGGACGCACGCGCGCGTCTATGTCACCGGCTGCGGCGCGAACCTCCAGACCGAGGCGTTCGCGAACCTGCCGGCGAACGTCGTCGTCGTGAGCAAGCGGCCGGAGGAGACCGCGGCGTTCGTCGCCGGCGACGTGGGCGCGATCGGCTGCGTCCACGCGGACGCGCGGATCGACCGCGTCCGCGCGTTCGTCAAGATCCAGGACGGCTGCTCGTTCTCGTGCAACTTCTGTGTGATCCCGCTCGTGCGCGGGGCCTCGCGCAGCCGCGACGCCGACGCGGTGCTCGCCGAGATCCGCCGCCGTGTCGCGCAGGGCCACCGCGAGGTCGTGCTCACCGGGATCAATCTCGGCTGCTTCCGCGACCGCGCCGCGGGGTACGACCTGCCGCGACTCGTCCGCGAGGCGGGCGCCACGCCGGGGCTCGAGCGGCTTCGGCTCAGCTCCATCGAGATCAACCACGTGAACGACGCGCTCCTCTCGGCGCTGCGCGAAACGCCGACGGCGAGCCGCCATCTGCACGTGCCGCTCCAGTCCGGCGACGACGGCGTGCTGAAGGCGATGCGCCGCCGGTACACCGTGGACACCTACCTGCGTCGGCTCGCGCCGCTCGCCGGCGAGTTCAACCTGACGAGCGACGTGATCGTCGGCTTCCCGGCCGAGGACGACGCCGCGTTCGAGACGACGCTGCGCACGGTCGAGCGTGCCGGGATCACGAAGGTGCACGTCTTCCCGTACTCGCCGCGCCCCGGCACCGTCACGGCCGGCGACGACCCGGTGCCGCCGAACGTGAAGAAGGAGCGCGGCGCGCGTCTGCGGGCGCTCTCGCACGAGCTGTGCGTGAAGCGGTGGGCAACGAAGACCGAGGACGTCGTGCTCGTCGACAGGCCCGGGCGGGGATACGGCGACGACTACACGCCCTGGCTCGTCGACGCGCCGGTGGGCGACCTCGTCCGCGTCACCGCCGACGGTGTGACCGAGGAAGGTGTCCTTGCCCGAGCCGCGTGAGGACTGCCTGTTCTGCAAGCTCGTCCGCGACGGCGACCACGTCGGCGCCGCGGACGGCTTCGTGGCGATCGCCGACATCAACCCTCAGGCGCCGGTGCACCTGCTCGTGCTGCCGGAGCGCCACGTCGACACGTTCCGCGACGTCGGCGAGTTCGGCGGCGACGAGGCGAAGCGGATGCTGGAGTTCGTCGCGGCGACCGCGGCACAATCCGGGTTGACCGACTACCGAGTCGTCGTCAACGTAGGACCGGGCGCCGGGCAGACCGTCTTCCACCTGCACTGGCACATCCTCGGCGGGCGCCCGATGGGAGAAACGCTGTGACGCTGATCGCGGAGATCGAAGACGACATCAAGGAAGCGATGCGCGAGGGCGACGCCGCGCGCCGCGACGCGCTGCGCCTGATCCTGGCCAGCCTCAGGTCGGCCGAGAAGGAGCTCCTGCGGCCGCTGTCCGAGGACGAGGAGCTGCAGGTGCTGCAACGCGAGCGCAAGAAGCGCATCGAAGCCGCCGAGGCGTTCCGGTCCGGTGGGCGGGAGGAGCAGGCCGAGAAGGAAGAGGCCGAGCTCGACGTGCTCGAGGAGTTCATGCCCGAGCCGCTGTCGGAGGAGGAGCTCGAGCGCATCGTCGACGACGCGATCGCCGAGAACGGCGCGACGAGCATGCGCGACATGGGTCGCGTGATGAAGGACGTGATGCCGCAGGTCGCGGGCCGTGCGGACGGGTCGGCCGTGAGCCAGATCCTCCGCGAGAAGCTCGCCTAGGCCTCGGCGCCCTGCGGCGGGCCCGACGAGACGAAGTCCCGCCGCCGGATCAGGACGACGGCGAGAACCGCGCCGACGGCCGCGGTCGCGGCACCGACGAGCAGGATGTCGTGCAGCCCCTGCACGAACGTCGACGGGTCGCGGTTCGAGCCGGTCTTCGACGCGAAGATCGCGCCGAGTGCCGCGATGCCCGTCGCGATCCCGATCTGCCGGAACGTGTTGTTCAGCCCCGACGCCATGCCTGCGCGCTCGACGCGCACCGTGGACACGGCCGTCGTCGCGAGCGGTGCGTTCACGAGCCCGATCCCGACGCCGCCGATCAGGAACCCGGGCAGGAGGACCGTCCAGTGCGAGTCCGCCTTCACGTGGCTCATCGACCACATCGCGACCGCGTTCAGCGCGAGCCCGGCGCCGATGAGGAACCGGATCGGCACGCGGGCCGACAGGCGGCCGGCGGCGGGCGCCGTGAAGAACGAGAGAACCGAGAGGGGCAGGAAGCGCACGCCGGTCTCGAGCGCCGAGAGGTGGAGGATGTTCTGCAGGTAGAGCGTCAGGTACAGGAACATCGCGAACATCGACGCGGAGATCGCGAACGCCGTCGTCTGCGCGCCGACGAACGCGGGCCGCCGGAAGAGCGCGAGGTCGATCATCGTCGCGCCGTCGCGCGCCTGCAGCGCGACGAACGCGCCGAGCAGCACGACCGCGGCGACGATCAGCAGGACGATGAAGGTGCTCGTCCAGCCGTGGCCGTTGCCTTCGATGAGCGCGAGGATCAGGCAGAAGAGCCCCGTCGTCAGCGTGACGAGGCCCGCCGGGTCGAGCCGGCTGTGCTCGGGGTCGCTCGACTCGTGCAGCTGCCTCGCGCCGAGCGCAATCGCCGCCACGCCGATCGGGATGTTCACGAGGAAGATCCACCGCCACGAGATCCAGGAGGTGAGCATGCCCCCGGCGAGCGGTCCGATCGCGACCGCCGCCCCGATCACGGCGCCCCAGAGGCCGAACGCGGTGCCGCGCTCCCGCCCGTGGAACTCCTGCGAGAGGAGCGCAAGCGCGGTTGCGAACATCATCGCGCCGCCGATGCCCTGCACGCCGCGCGCGACGATCAGGAACAGCGGATCCCACGCGAGGCCGCACGCGGCTGACGCGATCGTGAACAGCGCGATCCCGAGCAGGAACAGCTTCTTCCGCCCGAACAGGTCCGCCAGCGCGCCGGCGGTGAGCACGCACGTCGCGAGCGCGAGCGCGTACGCGTCGACGACCCACTGGAGGTCGGAGAACGACGCCTTCAGCGCGCGCTGGATCGCGGGCAGCGCGACGTTCACGATCGTGATGTCGAGCAGAAGCATGAAGGTCGCGACGCAGACCGCGACGAGCGTCCACCACTTACGGCTCATGGGAGAAGCAACCTACACTGGACGGGTGGAACAGACCCTGGACGTCTCGAACGCCGTCGCCGCGGAGCTCGCGGGGATCTCGGACGGCGTCCTCGACGCGCTCAAGGAACGCCTCGAGTGCAACGTGCGCCTACGCGGCAACCAGCTGACCCTCGAAGGCGACCCGCAGCACGTCGAAGATGCGCGGGCGGTGATCGACGAGCTCGTCGAGCTCGTCGAAGGCGGTCATCAGATCGGGTCGCACACGGTCGACGCCGTCCTCGGGACGCTCGAAGCGGGCCAGGACGTGCGCGACGTGTTCGATGCCGTCGTCTGGCGCCACCGCGGCAAGAAGATCGCGCCGAAGACGGTCACGCAGAAGGAGTACGTCGACGCGATCCGCCGCTCCACGGTCACGTTCGGCATCGGCCCCGCCGGGACCGGGAAGACCTACCTCGCGATGGCGCTCGCGGTCGCGTCGCTGCACGAGCGCGAGGTGCAGCGCATCATCCTGACGCGGCCGGCGGTCGAGGCGGGGGAGCGGCTCGGCTTCCTGCCGGGCGACCTGATGGCGAAGGTCGACCCGTATCTGCGCCCGCTCTTCGACGCGCTCTACGACATGATGGATCCCGACAAGGCGAACAACCTGATCGAGCGTGGAACCGTCGAGGTCGCGCCGCTCGCGTTCATGCGCGGCCGCGCGCAGCCCGTTTCGACGCGAGTGCTGACGATCGAGGGATGGCGCCCGATCGGCTCGTTGCGCGTCGGCGATTACGTGATCGGCTCCGACGGTTTGCCGACGCCCGTGCTGGGCGTCTACCCGCAGGGGCGGAAGGACGTGTTCCGGCTCACGACGCAGGACCGCGCCTCCACGCTTTGCTGCGCGGAGCACCTATGGCACGTGTGCACGCCGGAGGACAGGAGCCGCGGTAACCGCGGGCGGGTGCTCGAGACGCAGGAGATGATCGCGACGCCTCTGCGTGCGCAACGGCACCGGTACGAGCTCCCGCTGCTTTCCGCCCCCGCGTGGCACGCACCGCGGGACGTGCCGATGGACCCGTACGCGCTCGGGCTTCTCCTCGGAGACGGCTGTCTCGCGACGCCGACGACGCCGAGCCTCGCAACGGCCGACCACGACCTTGCGGGCGCCGACGACCGCACGCTCGGGCACGTGCTCGGCGGGCGCGGCGGTGTGATCACGGCAAACCCGGTGGCGGAGGTGCTCCGTGACCTCGGCCTCGCCGGAACACGGTCGGCGGCGAAGTTCATCCCTCACGTGTACCTGCGCAACTCGGCGTCGGTGCGCGTCGCCGTTCTCCAGGGGTTGCTCGACACCGACGGAGGCCCGGTCGTGCAGCGCGGCCGCTCGTGTGGAATCCAGTACGCGACCACGTCCGAGCGCCTTCGCGACGACGTGATCGAACTCGTCCGGTCGGTCGG
Organism: Gaiellaceae bacterium; assembly: GCA_036518135.1. GTDB lineage: Bacteria > Actinomycetota > Thermoleophilia > Gaiellales > Gaiellaceae > PALSA-600. Next base: position 4,975 of record DATDNT010000012.1, read on the forward strand.
GGGTGTCGCGTGCGATGGCTCGGCCGGTCGGCAGATCTCGCACCGGCCTGACGCGTTCGTGCTCGACGTCCGTCTGCCGTCCTTCATCGAGCCGTTCCGGCTGTCCCGAAAGCACGCCGAGTACGTCGAGCACGGGCGGGGGCGCCCAAGGCGGTTCGTCGAGTCGATCGAGCCCGAAGGGAGCGCCGAGTGCGTCTGCATCCAGGTGGCAGCCGAGGACTCGTTGTACGTGACCGAGGACTACCTGTTGACACACAACACGCTGAACGACAGCTTCATCATCCTCGACGAGGCGCAGAACACGTCTCCGGAGCAGATGCAGATGTTCCTGACGCGCCTCGGGTTCGGCTCGAAGGTCGTCGTCACGGGCGACATCACGCAGATCGACCTGCCGCGCGAGCAGCGCTCGGGCCTCGTGCACGTGCGCGACGTGCTGAAGAACATCGAAGGAATCAAGTTCGTCGAGTTCGGTCACAAGGACGTCGTCCGGCACAAGCTCGTCCAGCGCATCGTCGAGGCGTACAAGGACCACACCGACGAGCGGAATGCTCTCCGTCGAGATCAGTAACCGGAGCGGCGCCGCGGTGGACGAGCCGGGCGCGCTCGAGCTCGTCGAGCGCGTGTTGCACGCCGAGGGGATCGACGACGGCGAGCTCGGGGTCGCGTTCGTCACCGCCGAGGAGATGCGCGGGCTGAAGCGCGACCACCTGGGGATCGACGAGGCGACGGACGTCCTCTCGTTCCCCATCGACGGCCGCGACGAGCTGCCGGAGGGAGTGCCACGGGCGCTCGGCGACGTGGTGCTCTGCCCCGAGGTCGTCGGCGACGACTGGCGCTGGCCGCTCGCGCACGGCCTGCTGCACCTGCTCGGCTACGACCACGGCGAAGAGATGGAGTCACGGGAACAGGAGCTCCTGCGATGAGCGCGCGGCGGGCGCCGACCGTCATCGACTCGTTCAACTACGCGTTCGAGGGGATCATCCACGTGCTCCGCACGCAGCGGAACATGCGCATCCACTTCGGGGTCGCGTTCGTCGTGCTCGTGCTCGCGCTGATCGTGAACGTGACGAAGCTCGAGCTGATCGCGCTCCTCATCTCCGTCACGTTCGTGCTGATCGCCGAGATGGTCAACACCGCGGTCGAGGCGGCGATCGACATCGCGACGACGTCGTTCGACCCGATGGCGAAGCTGGCGAAGGACATCGCCGCCGGCGCCGTGCTGATCGCCGCCGCGAACGCCGTCGTCGTCGGCTACCTCGTCTTCGCGGGGAAGGTCGCCGACCGCTCGTCCGACCTGCTCGACCGGCTGCGGAACGCGCCGGCCGAGTTGACGCTCGTCGCGCTCGTCCTGACGATCATCATCGTGATCGCGACGAAGGCGTACACCGGCCGCGGCACGCCGCTCCGCGGCGGCATCCCGTCGGGGCACGCGGCGCTCGCGTTCGCCGGCTGGGTCGCCGCGACCTACGTCGCGGGCAACGACCACCGCTTCCTGATCTCCTCGATCGCGCTCATCCTCGCCGTCCTCGTCGCGCAGACACGGGTCGAGTCGGGCGTGCACTCCGCGCTCGAGGTGACCTACGGCGCGCTCGTCGGCGCGCTCGCGACGCTCGTCGTCTTCCAGGTGTTCTCGTGAGCGAAGAGCTGGTCCTGAAGGCCGAGGAGGCGGCGACGCGGTCGTACTCGCCGTACTCGAACTACGCGGTCGGTGCCGTCGTCGTCGCGAACGACGGGCGTGAGTTCGCGGGCGTGAACGTCGAGAACGCGGCGTACCCGCTGACGCAGTGCGCGGAGAAGACCGCGATCGGCGCCGCCGCCGCAGCGGGATACCGACCGGGCGACCTCGCCGCGATCGGCATCAACGCCTCGCCCTGCGGGGGCTGCCGGCAGTGGCTGCACGAGTGGAGGATCCCGAGCGTCAGCTTCCGGCGCGCCGACGGCTCGATCGCGACGTACGCGGCGGACGACCTCCTGCCCGACACGTGGGATCTCCCCGAGGGATGAGGTCGGGGTTCGTCGCCGTCGCCGGACGGCCGAACGTCGGGAAGTCGACGCTCGTCAACGCGCTCACCGGATCGAAGGTCGCGATCGTCTCGGACAAGCCGCACACGACGCGTCATCAGATCCGCGGTGTGTACACGGCAGGCGACGCGCAGCTCGTCCTCGTCGACCTACCCGGGTGGCAGAAGCCGATCGATCCGCTGACGGAGCGCATGCAGGAGCGCGTCGACGAGGCGATCTCGAGCGACGTCGACGCGGTCATGCTCGTGGTCGACGCGCGCGAGCGGATCGGCACCGGTGACCGGTACGTCGCCCGTCGCGTCTTCCAGCTCGGCGTGCCGGTCGTGATCGTGCTGAACAAGGTCGACCGGTTGAAGCCCGGTCACATCGCGACGCAGATGAAGACGGCGGCGGCGCTCGGCGCGTTCCACGCGTTGCACCCCGTCAGCGCGAAGACCGGCGACGGGATCGGCGAGCTGCGGGGCGACCTCATCTCGCTGCTTCCGGACGGGCCGATGTACTACCCCGCGGACACCGAGACCGACATGCCGCTCGAGGCGCGCATCGCCGAGCTCGTGCGCGAGCAGGCGCTGCGGCTGACGAAGGAGGAGGTCCCGCACGCGATCACCGCCGAGGTGGTCGAGATCGACGAGAGGCGCGTGCACGTGCGCGTCTACACCGAGACGGAGAGCCAGAAACAGATCCTGATCGGGAAGGGCGGCTCGATGGTGCGCGAGATCGGCCGCGGCGCACGCCCGCACGTGGAGGCGCTCGTCGGCCACCCCGTCTACCTCCAGCTGCAGGTGAAGGCGTCACCGAAGTGGCGCCGCAACGAGACCATGCTCGAGCGTCTCGGGCTCTGATCTAGGCCGAGGCGAGCTCGAGCCGGCGGTACTGCAGCTCCAGCAGCTCGACGACGACGGAGGCTCCGCGCCCCTCGAGCGGGCCGAACTCGAGCCGGGACGGCCACGCGGCGTGGAGGAGCCACCGGACTGCGGGCTGGCGCGACGCGTCGAGCAGCGTCACCGACACGTTCTTCTCGTATCCCGGCTGACCGTCCCTGACCGCGGTCCACCAGTCGTAGAGGGCCGAGTCCGCCGAGAGCCCGCGCCGGAGCAACGCCGGCCCTTCGTGCACGCGGCCGGGAAGCAGGCGCGCGTCGGAGGTCTTGTCGCCGCCCTCGCGGTACTCGATCACGTCGACGCGCAAGGGGCCGAGGCGGACCTCGTCGAAGGCGAGCTCCGGCAGACCGTCGATCTCGACGATGAAATTGTGGTTCGGGAACGGGTTCACGGCAGGCTCCTCCGGATGTAGCCGAGATCGCGGTAGATCTCGAGATCGTGGTTGACGACGTGACGATGGCGGTGACGCGCCGGCGTCGTCTCGTACTCGATGTGGGCCGCGATCTCGGTCGGCTCGCCGCGCGCGAAGAACGCGGACGCCTCGTCGACGAACGCGCGGATGCGCTTCCCCGGCGCGAGGAACCGCAGCCGGCTGAAGAGAGCAAGCTCGTCGACGGGGCGGTCGCCCGCACGCCGAAAGCCCGGCGAGAAACGGACGGTCACGTCGCAAACGGGAAGCGGCGAGATGTTCTCGACGGCGACGAACAGGAGCCCGTCCTCGAAGTCGAAGTCGACGATCACGTGCGGTTCGTCCACCGGCCGAGTCTATGCCGCAGGCTCGTCGTATGATCGATCCGAGACGTGCGTCGGCGCGTGGCACTCGCCGTTCTCCTCGTCGCCTCCGGCTGCGGCGGTCCTGCGGCCACGCCCGCTCCTGCGCCGCACCGCCTCTGGCAGGCGAACGTGCTCGATGTGGTGCGTCAGCTCCGCGTGGACGTGGCCGGCACCGCGGTCGGCGGCGACACGGCCCGCGACGCCCGGCGCGCGCTCCGGGGGACGTCCGGCCTCTACGGGCTCCTGATCGTGTACTCCGACCTCGGCGGCTGCCGTGCGATGGTCGCCGCCGCGGAGGCGCCGGCGCGGGTGACCCGGCCGCTCGAGGCGGCTTGCGCCCACCTCCAGCGCGCCGCCGCGCTCTTCGCGCGCGCCGCGCAGCACGACGACGCGCGGGCGCTCGTGCACGCGACGCGGGAGGCGCGGCTCGCCGAGCCCGATCTCGTCAGCGCGGCAGCCGCGGCGAGAAGTACCGCTTGAGCCACGTCGCGAGCCCGTCGAGCCCGGGGAAGAGGACGCGCTCGGTGATGTTCGCCTGGTCGAGCTTGTCGCGCACCTCCCACTTGAGCTCCGCCGGCAGCACGATGCGCCGCGACAGCGCCGGATGCCGGTCGAGCCACTCGTCCATGCGCGCGTGCGGCGTCGGCATCAGCGAGAAGAGCGCGTACTGGTTGACGATCCGGTCGTCGAGCGCGGGGGGCTCGAAGAACACGACGAAGTCGTCGCCGAGCCGATCGAACTCCGCAAGGGTGGGCGCGGTCCGGCGCAGGATCTCGGCCGACAACGCGTTCATCCCCTCCCCCGCGAGCGCTTCGCGGAGGCCGTCCGGGAGGAGGCTGTTCGTCTTCACGAAGTCGACCATCCAGATCGCGCCGTCCTGCTCGTAGTCGCGAGAGAACGCCGTGGCGAAGTGCAGCGCGACGTACGGCGAGTACGTCCAGTCGAGCAGGCGCGTCGCGAGCCCGTGGTGCTTCGCGAGCGCGAGCCAGTGCCACGTCGAGTCCTCGGGCACGTCCGACCGCTGCGCGTACTTGCGGAAGTTGCGGAGCAGGTGCGGCTCGACGTCGGCGTAGTCGCCGCCGAGGCGCTGCAGCGACGTCTCGAGGTTCGCGTCGCGCGATGCCTCGCCGCGGAAGACGTAGTCGGCCCGGTGCCGGCCGAGCCGCTCGTGCCACGAGTCCGCGAACAGGAGCTCGTGCAGCTGCGTCCACGATTCGGCGCGAACCTCGTCCATCTCGGCGTTCATTTCCGCGGGACTACACTGGCCACACATGGCGCAGGCACCCGCCCTCCCGCGCGGCTTCGAGCTGCCGCTCAAGCAGCGCCTCCCGCGCATCGGCGCGATCGACCAGGTCGCCGTCGAGGGCCGCGCCGCGGACCTCGCGAAGCGCTCGATCAAGAAGGACGCGAAGGTCTGGGCGCTCGAGCTCGCGATCCGCTGCTGCGACCTCACGACGCTCGAAGGGCAGGACACCCCGGGCAAGGTCGCGGCGCTCTGCTCGAAGGCCGTCCGGCCGGACCCGAGCGACCCGAACGTCCCTTCCGTCGCCGCGGTCTGCGTCTACCCGAATCTCGTGCCGACGGCGAAGGAGCGCCTCGCCGGCAGCGGTGTCAAGGTCGCGAGCGTCGCGACGGCATTCCCGTCCGGCCAGAGCCCGCTCGACGTCAAGCTCCGTGACGTGCACGACGCGGTCGCGATGGGCGCCGACGAGATCGACATGGTGATCGACCGCGGCGCATTCCTCTCCGGGCGCTACGCGAAGGTCTACGACGAGATCGTCCAGGTGAAGGAGGCGTGCGGGGACGCGCACCTCAAGGTGATCCTCGAGGTGGCGGAGCTCGGCACGTACGACAACGTGCGCCGCGCGTCGCTGCTCGCGATGGCTGCAGGCGCCGACTTCATCAAGACGTCGACCGGCAAGCTTCCCGGCGCCGCGACGCTGCCGGTGCAGCTCGTGATGCTCGAGGCGATCCGCGACGTGTACGAGGAGACGGGCCGCAAGGTCGGGATGAAGCCGGCGGGCGGCATCCGCACGGCGAAGAACGCGATCCAGTACCTCGTCCAGGTGCACGAGACGCTCGGGCCGGACTGGCTGACGCCCGACCTGTACCGCATCGGCGCGTCGAGCCTCGTCAACGACATCCTGATGCAGCTGCGCAAGGAGAAGACGGGCGCGTACCAGTCGAAGGACTACTTCACGAATGACTGAGATCGCGAAGCAGGGCAGTGCGCCCGTCCCCGCCGACTGGACGTACGCTCCGGCGCCGGAGTCCACGGACGTCGTCCGGATCGAGGATCGCTACGGCATCTACGTCAACGGCGAGTGGCTGGAGACGAAGGAGACGTTCGCGACGGTTGCGCCGCGCGACGAGACTCCGCTCGCGCAGGTCGGTCAGGCGTCGGAGGCCGACGTGCAGGCCGCGGTCGCTGCGGCACGCGACGCGTCGAAGAAGTGGGCGGCGCTGCCCGGCAGCGAGCGCGCGAAGTACCTCTTCCGGATCGCGCGCATCCTGGCCGAGCGCTCGCGCGAGTTCGCGGTGCTCGAGTCGCTGAACGGCGGCAAGCCCATCAAGGAGTCGCGCGACGTCGACCTGCCGCTCGCCGCGGCGCACTTCTTCTACTACGCGGGGTGGGCCGACAAGCTCGAGTACGCGTTCCCGAACCGGCAGCCGAAGCCGCTCGGTGTCGCCGGGCAGATCATCCCGTGGAACTTCCCGCTCCTGATGCTCGCGTGGAAGATCGCGCCCGCGCTCGCCGCCGGAAACACGGTCGTCCTCAAGCCCGCCGAGACGACGCCGCTGACGGCGCTGCTCTTCTGCGACGTCGTGCGGCAGGCGGAGCTCCCGCCCGGTGTGGTCAACATCGTCACGGGCGACGGCTCGACGGGCGCTGCGCTCGTCGACGCCGACGTCGACAAGATCGCGTTCACGGGCTCGACCGAGGTCGGCAAGGCGATTCAGCGGCGGCTCGCCGGGACCGGCAAGAAGCTCACGCTCGAGCTCGGCGGCAAGGCGGCGAACATCGTCTTCGACGACTGCGCGCTCGACCAGGCGGTCGAGGGGATCATCAACGGCATCTACTTCAACCAGGGCCACGTGTGCTGCGCCGGCTCGCGCCTGTTCGTGCAGGAGTCGATCTACGAGCCCGTCGTCGAGAAGCTGAAGAAGCGCATGGCGACGCTGCGCGTCGGCGACCCGCTCGACAAGAACACCGACGTCGGCGCGATCAACTCGCGCATGCAGCTCGACAAGATCACGGAGCTCGTGCAGGCGGGCAAGGACGAAGGCGCGGAGATCTACCAGCCGCCGTGCAAGCTGCCGGAGAAGGGCTACTGGTTCGCGCCGACCGTGTTCACGAACGTGGCGCAGAGCTACCGCATCGCGCAGGAGGAGATCTTCGGTCCGGTGCTCTCGGTGCTCACCTTCCGCACGCCGGACGAGGCGGTCGAGAAGGCGAACAACACGCCGTACGGCCTGAGCGCCGGCGTGTGGACGGAGAAGGGCTCACGCATCCTCTGGATGGCCGAGCGCCTCCGCGCGGGCGTCGTCTGGGCGAACACGTTCAACCGCTTCGACCCGACGAGCCCCTTCGGCGGCTACAAGGAATCGGGCTTCGGTCGCGAGGGCGGTCTCCACGGGATGGAGCCGTACCTCGCATTCGACGGCACGGAGACCTTCGGTGGCTGACCGGCTTCCCGTCAAGAAGACGTACAAGCTGTTCATCGGCGGCGGGTTCCCGCGCAGCGAGTCGGGCCGCACGTACGAGGCCCAGGGCCAGAACGTCGCGCGCGCCTCGCGCAAGGACGCCCGCGATGCCGTGCAGGCCGCGCGGGCCGCGCAGCCGAAGTGGGCGGGCGCCACGGCGTACAACCGCGGCCAGGTGCTCTACCGGATCGCGGAGATGATGGAGGCGCGCGTTCCGGAGTTCGCCGAGCTCTGCTCGGGCCGGGACGAGGTCCATCGCGCGATCGACCGCTGGGTCTGGTACGCGGGCTTCGCCGACAAGCTCGCGCAGGTCCTCGGCTCGTCGAACCCGGTCGCGGGCCCGTACTTCAACTTCACCATCCCCGAGCCGACCGGCGTCGTCGCCGTGCTCGCACCCGACGACCCGCCGCTGCTCGGGCTCGTCTCGCGCGTCGCGCCCGTCCTCACCGGCGGCAACGCCGTGGTCGCCGTCGCGTCGGAGACGCACCCGCTCGCCGCCGTCGAACTGGCGGAGGCGATCGCCACGAGCGACGTCCCCGGCGGCGTCGTCAACCTGCTCACGGGGCGCCGCGCCGAGCTCGCGCCGTGGCTCGCGAGCCACATGGACGTCAACGCGATCGATCTCACGGGCGCCGACGGCCTTCGCGCAGACCTCGAGACCGCCGCCGCGGAGAACGTGAAGCGCGTCGTTCTCGGGCAGCCGGACAGCCAGTCGCTCTACGAGATCTCCGCGTTCATGGAGCTGAAGACCGTCTGGCATCCGATCGGCACGTGAGCGCCTTCAGCGACATCTCGCGGCTCGAGATCCTGCAGATCTGGGACGGCGTCACCGGCCGTGCCGTCGCGGGCTCCGAGGCGACCTTCGCGTACATCGAGCTCGAGCCGGGCACCGTGGTGCCCGAGCACCGCCACCCGAGCGAGCAGACCGGCCTGCTGCTGCGCGGGTCGCTCCGGTTCACGATCGGCGACGAGACGAAGGAGCTCGCGCCGGGCGCGATGTGGGTGATCCCCGGCGACGTCACGCACCGGGTCGAGGCGGGGCCGGAGGGGGCCGCGCTCGCGGAGCTGTTCGCGCCGCCGCGCGACGACTGGGCGGGCCTGCAGCGGTCGCCCGCGTCCCCGGTTACGCTTCCGTGAGCAGGGTGCCCGGGTCGCGACGCCTCAGCCAGCGCATCTCCGAGGGAGATGGCATCTCGATCATCGTCTGCGTCGACGACGTCGGCGCGGCGCGAAACGCCGAGTCGCAGGGCGCGGAGGCGGTCGCCGTGCGCACGGCGATCGACGGGATCCGCGACGCGACGTCGCTGCCGCTCCTCTGGATCGGCGCGGGCGCGCCCGGCGACGCCGACGCGATCCGCATCCGCCCCGACGAGGACACGCAGCACGACGGGCTCGAGATGGTGGTCGACGTTCGTGACGAGGAGGAGCTCGATCTCGCGCTCGAGCGCATCGACCCGGAGATCTTCCTGCTGAACGCGCACGACATCGACGAGGACGTCGATCCGCTCGACGCCGTCCTCGAGCTGCTGCCGGACGTGCCCGCCGGGAAGCTCGCGATCGCGCAGGTCGAGGTCGCGAGCCGCGACGAGGTGCTCGCCCTCGAGCGCGCCGGCGTCGACGCGGTGCTCGTCGGCGCGCGGCAGGTCGACCACCTGGTCGGCGACCAGCCGTTCGACGTCTAGGGAGCTACCATGGCGCCCGTGAGAGGGCTCCTCACGATGTGCCTGCTCCTGGCGCTTTTCCCCGTGCTGGCAGGCTGCGGCGGCACGAAGAAGGCCGAGGCCGCGCCGGCCGCGCCGGCACCCTCGTGTCACGGCCGCCCTGCGTGGCAGCAGCTCGCCAACCGCATCAAGGCGCCGGTCTACTGCCCAGGCTGGCTCCCCGACCCGCTGACGGGGCGCCTCGGCGCACAGGACAACAACATCCACTCGGTCTCCGCCGACCGGAGCTACCTCGAGAGCTGGGTCTGGCAGGAGACGGGCGGCGGCGCCGCCGGCGGCGAGCTGCACGTCAACCTGCGCGCGTACCCCGGCGTCACGAGGATCCCCACCTGCCGCACGGGCGGCTCCGACAGCCGGAACGTGCCGTGCTTCGCGGACCCGCACGGGACGGTCAGCGCGAACGGCATCACCGCGACGCTGTACACCGTCAACCAGGACGCCGACGCGTGGCACTACCTGCTCGCGTGGCAGCGGTTCGGGAACCTGTACACGCTGTCGGAGCACGTCGCCCCGCCGCTCACGGGCGAGAAGGTGAAGCAGTACCTGCGGCACGAGCTCGCGACGCTCGTGCTGGTCAAGCCCGCCGCGTGATGAAGCTGACGCGGAGACAGGCGCTCGTCGGCGCTGCGGCGGGCGCCGTCTCGGCGACCGGGATCTACGAGCTCGTCGACAAGCTGACGGGCTCGTCCCCGCAGCGCGCCGACGCCGCGACGGCGCTGCCGGAGCAGCACCTGCTCGACGGCATCCGGGTCGTCGACTCCGAGGGGATCCCGGTGCTCGTGCCGCCGCTCCACCACGAGATCGTCACGGCGCGCGTCGAGGCCGATCGCTCCGGCGCGCGCGACGCGCAGCGCGAGCTCGCGTCGGTCCTCGACGGCCTCGACCGCGACTACGCGCCGTCGCCCGCCGGCCTCGGCGTGACCGTCGCGTGGGGTCTCCCGTACTTCCGGCGCGTCGTGCCCGACCAGATGCGGCGCTACCTGCCCCACGACCGCCGCGCCCAGAAACCGGTGGTGTTCGACGCGACACGGTTCCCGAGCGACCCGCCCGACGCGCGGCTCGAGCAGAACGACGTCGTCTTCCTGCTCCGGTCGGACGTCCGCGCCCACATCCTCGACGCGGAGAGGCGTCTGCGCGGCTCGAAGCTCTTCCACATCACCTCGATCCGCCGGGGCTTCGCGGGCGGCGGCTTCGACGGCGGCATGTCGCTGCCGAAGAAGATGGCGCTCGCCGCGCAGATCCCGGGCGCCGACCTCATCCCCGACACGTCCGAGCTGTTCCTCGGTTTCACGTCGACGCAGAAGGCGGGCATGGGGCCGGGGCCGATCGCGAACTTCGAGACGCTCGGCTACGTCGACTTCCGCGGCAGCGACTACTTCCGCAACGGGACGCACATGCACCTGTCGCACATCGAGGAGGACGTCGAGGCGTGGTACATCAACTTCGAGTTCGACGAGCGCGTCGCGACGGCGTTCCGCCCGAACCTGCGCGTGCGTCAGGACGCGCAGACGGTGCGCCAGGGGCCACACGACGTCTCGACCGTCGCCGACGTGCGCCGCGACTACCGGTCGTCCGGCCGCATCGGCCACAGCGCGTCGATCCAGACGACCTCGCGGCTGCCGCACGACGTCGTCGCCGGGGACGGGACCGTCTTCCCGAAGGGGACTGCGATCCCCGTGCGTGCGGACTTCAACACGCTCGACAACCCGTTCGCGTGGTCGGAGCGCGCGGACGAGATCGGCGCGACGCCCGCGGCCGGCGTGCACTTCGTCGTCTTCAACCCGACCGGCGACGACTTCCACCGCAACCGGATGGCGATGGACGGCGTGCTTCCCGGCGGCAAGATCCCGTTCCAGCCGCGCGCGCGCGAGCAGGGCTTCAACTCGGTGCTGACGACGACGCACCGGCAGAACTTCCTCGTGCCGCCGCGGCGTCACCGCAGCTTCCCGCTCGCGGAGCTGTGAGCCGCTCAGAAGACGAGCTTCACGAGCAGCACCAGGACGACCACCACGATCGCGAACACGAGGAACGCCGCGAGCGCGATCCCGAGGCCGCCGAGCGCGAGCCGCGTCGGCACCTTGACCTCGTCTCCGGCAAGCGCCTGCTCGAGCTGACGCTCGACGTAGGCGTGGACGCGCGCCTCGAACCGCTCCGCCATCGCGTCGGTGCGTGACTCCGCCGCGGCCGGGCGCGCCGGCCTGTAGCCCTTCGCCGAGCCGTCGACGGCGACCTCGTAGATGCGTTCGTGCTGGATGTCCTTCAGATGCTGCTCGCCGAGGTCGACGACGGCGACGCCGTCCGGGAGCGTGTTGCCGAGGAGCGCGCGCGTCGTCTCCGAGATGAGGATCTGCCCGCCGGCGCCGGCGGAGGCGATGCGCGCCGCGCGGACGACGTCGATGCCGAGGTAGCCCTCGTCGCCGACCTGCGGCTCACCGGTGTGCAGCCCCATCCGGACGCGCACCTCGCGTCCTTCCGGCCACGCGTGCTCGCGCAGCGCGCGCTGCGCCGCGACCGCCGCCGAGACGGCGTCTCGCGCCCGCGGGAACGAGAAGAAGAACGCGTCTCCCTGCGTGTCGATCTCCGTGCCTCCCGCCGCGCCGAACGTCTCGCGCACGATCCGGCGATGGTCTCGCGACACGACCGCGTAGCCGGAGTCGCCGAGCTCCTGCAGCAGCTTCGTCGAGCCCTCGATGTCGGTGAACGCGAAGGTCACCGTGCCCGTGTGCAGCGACGTCATCGCCCCGATCCTAGAGCCGTCCGACGCGAGCGCGAGGATCCGGCGTCATGATCGACTTCGAATGGTCGCGCGAGAAGCTGCGGGCTCTGCCGCTGCCGGAGCTCGACGTGCGCGTCGACGACCTGTTCTGGGAGCTCGAGCTGCCGTGCCCCGACGGCGCCGCGTCCGACGACTCGCTGCCGCTCTATGCGACGCGCCGGGACGGCCGCTGGGTCGTGCTCGACGGTGCCGAGCGGCTCGTGCAGGCGAAGAAGCGCGGTGCCGAGACGGTGCGCGTCGCGGTGATCCGCGAGTACCTCCTCGGCGCGATCGCCACCTAGCCCCGCAGGAACGCGAGCAGGCGCGGCCACACGAGCTCTGCGCCGGCCTCGTCGCCCGCGAACTGGAGGTCGCCCGGGTCGTGCCGGTAGATCCCGTACGGGATCCACGAGCCGACGTAGTGGCCCGCGCCGCGAGCGACGACGAGGACGTCGATGGGCCGCACATGATGCGCGCGGCGCCGCGCGACGATCGCCTGCGCCTGCGGGCACGACGGCCAGATCAGGTCCTTCGTGCCGCAGATCGCGAAGATCCGGCCGGGGATCCGCTCGACCGGGATCGGGCTGAAGGCGGGGATGTCCCGGCCCCCGTAGGTCCAGGCGGGATCGATGCCGTTGCACCGTCCGCCGTAGCACTCGGTTGCGAGGTTCGACGGCACCGACGCGACGACTCCGTGGACGAGGCTCGGGTAGTGGACGCCGAGCAGCAGCGCGGCCTCGCTGCCGTACGAGATCCCCTCGACGTCGACGTGCCGCGGGTCGACGCCGGGGTGGCGCGCGAGCAGGCGCAGCCCCCGCGCGAAGTACTCGAGCGGGATCCTGTCGAGGCTCGGCGGCAGCCCTGGATACCTCCAGTAGGCGATGTCCAGCACGTCGATGCCGTGACTTGCGATCGTCCGCGCGATCGCGAGCCCGTACGGCGCGAGGCCGCCTTCCGATCCGCCGAAGAGGAGCAGCGCCGGCACGTCGCGCGCCGGGTGCGCCGGCGCGAAGAACCGTCCGGCGACGCCGTCACGCGCGAGCGTCACCGGGCGCTCCACGACCGGCTGCGCGAGCCGCGAGCGGTCGAAGACGGCGCGCGCATTCGCGCCTCCGCCGGACACCGACACGTGGAAGCGCACCGTCCCGGTGCTCGGCCACGCGAAGAACGCGGCGCTCGAGCCCACGGGCTGCATGTCGGCGATCGCGCGTGCCGGGACGCGCACGGTCCCGTCGGCACCGGTGCGCAGGTTCACGACCGCGGCCCACGCGACGTTCGCGGCGTCGGTCGCGCTGACGCGCGCCGACACGGCCGCGTGCTTCGGGAGGTGGCTCGCCGCGATCCGCACCTGCTCGTCTGCGGCGGAGATGTGCGGCTCGACGTTGATCGTCGCGCCCGTCGCGCCGCAGCCGGCCGCGAAGAGGAGCGCGACCGCAAGAACCGCGACGCGCGTGCCGGCCACGGCGAGATCGTATGTCGCGCTGCTACGGGAGTCCGTCGATCAGCGCGACGAGCTCGCGGCGGTCGTACCCGTGCGCACGCGCGAACGCAACGAGCTCGCGCGCCCGCTCGATCACGAGGCCCTGCTGCGCGGCGCCGACGACCGTCACACCGCGGCCGCGGCGGAACTCGAGCAGGCCCTCGTCCCGGAGGAGCCGCAGCGCGCGCAGGACGGTGTTCGCGTTCACGCCGAGCGCCTTCGCGAGATCGCGGGCGGGCGGGAGGCGCTCGCCGGGCCTCGCCTCGCCGTCTGCGATCGCGCGGCGGATCGATGCCGCCACCTGTTCGTTCAGCGCGGTCGCGTCGCGGGGGTCGAGCTTGACGCCGATCATGGTGCTATTTACACTAGCACCAATGGCGGCAGTCGCTTTCGGGATCATCGCCGACGCACGCGCGATCCAGCGACGGCGGCGCGCGGGGATCGGCGGTGGGCTCGCGCTGCTCGCGCTCGCGGGCGGTGCGCTTGCGATCGCGTCGTTCCGCCACCACGCGGCGGCGCACCGCGTGACGGTCCGGATCGTGCTCGGCCGAAGCCACTCGGTGCGCCCCTTCGGCCTTCCCGTGCTCGTCACGAGCGGCGGCTCCCCGCTGCCGTTCGACGCCGCGCTGCGCACCATCCGGCGGGAGCCGGGGTTCACGAGCCTGAGCGGGGGCCCGAACGTGCTCCCGCTGCACGGCGCCGCTCGCGCGCGCCGCCTGCCAGTCCTCGTCGTCTACCCGGTTCCGGCCGTCGTCGACGCCGAGTTCACGACGCGCCTCTCGCCGGCGAAGCTGGCGCGGGACCTGCAGGCGAAGCTCGGGGCGGGGGCG
>DATDNT010000013.1:0-7075 GCA_036518135.1 Gaiellaceae bacterium
CTGGTGCTGTCGACGCTGCACACGAACGACGCGCCGGGCGCGCTGACGCGCTTGAACGAGATGGGCGTCGAGCCGTTCCTCACGGGCTCCGCGGTGACTGCGGTGCTCGCGCAGCGCCTCGCGCGGAAGCTCTGCACGCACTGCTGCGAGATGTACACGCCGTCGATCGACGAGCTGATCAAGGCACGCGTGTCGCCGGACGTCGCGGCGATGACGGACGGGATGGCGCTGTACCGGAAGCGCGGCTGTCCGCGCTGCAACCAGACCGGCTACCGCGGCCGCATCGGCATCTACCAGCTGATGACGATGAACGAGGAGCTCGAGACGCTAGCCGCGCAGAAGGCGCCGCGCGAGGAGATCGAGCGCGCGGCGATGCAGACGGGCATGCGGACGCTGTGGGACGACGGTCTCGCGAAGGTGGCCGCCGGGCTCACGTCCGTCGAAGAGCTCGCGCGCGTCACCGTCTGAGGGTCGCGACGGCGCGCTCGAGCGCCGGCTTGTCGAACAGGTACGGCGTCGCGTTCGCGATGTCGTGCGTCGGGTGGTCGAGGTCTTCACTCCCCGCGGCGGCGTTCACGGCGTAGCGCACGGGGATCTCGTGGCAGACGCAGAGGATCGTGCGCTCCGGCCGCAGGGTGACGCGCTCGAAGGCGTCCGCGTAGCGGTGCGCGGCGTCGTCGAGGCTCTCGCCGCTCGCGCCGGGGAAGCGGTCGGAGCGGCGGTGCGCGCGCTTCCAGGTGCGGTAGTCGTCGAGCGTTCGGCCCTCGAGGTCGCCGACGCGGATGTCGTCGAGGTCGGCGTCGATCTCGGTGGGGGTCGTCTCCGCGCGGGCTTGACCCAGCGCGAGGCGAGCGGTCTCCTGCGCGCGCGGAAACCGCGAGGTGACGCACGCGTCGATCAGGATCCCGGCGAGCTGCACCCCGAGCTTCCGCCCCTCGTCCTCACCGAGCGGCGAGAGCCCCTTGTCGCGTTCGGGGTCGCCGTTGACGATCCCGTCGACGTTGAAGAGCGACTGCCCGTGCCGCGCCAGGAGGAGCAGTTCCACGGGGCGGACCGTACCTGGCAGCCATGACTGGGCCTGGCCCCGTCATGTCGCGAGCGGACATGGCGTTCGTGCCGATTGTGTGACAACGCCGGCACGCGCGAGCAGCCGTCTCTACCGTCGGAGGGGTGGCAAGGGGACGGCGATACCAGGCGGCGAACGTCATCTATCACGTGGGCTCGCGCGGCGTCGAGAAGCGAATGATCTTCGACGTCCTTCCGCGGGATCGCAGCGTCTTCCTCTCGCTCCTCGCCTATGTCGTCGCGGAGTACCGATGGATCTGCCACGCGTACTGCCTGATGGGCAACCATTTTCACCTCGTCCTCGAGACGCCAGAGGCCAACATCTCGGGCGGGATGCAGTACTTGAAGGGCGAGTACGCGGCGTGGTTCAACGCCGTCCATCCAGACCGCGTCGGGGTCCTGTTCGAGCGCCGGTTCTGGTCGCGGATCGCGACGACCGAGCGCCACGTCGCGGAGCTCGCGCGGTACGTCGTCCTGAACCCGGTGCGCGCCGGTCTCGTCCGCGTCCCCGAGGCATGGGAGTGGAGCAGCTACGCAGCGACGGTGGGGCTACGGTCGAGGCCGCCGTTCCTGCATTGCGACGGTGTCCTCGCACTGTTCGGAGGCTCGAGGCACGGCCCCGTGACCTTCGCGCAGTTCGTCGGCGAGGGCCTGGCCGATCCGGCCCGCGCAGTCATGGCCATTCGCGCCATGGACGGGTCTGACCCCTTTCGAAGCTAGCCGGCCGCGATGTCGCAGCCGAGGTACATCAGCGCTTCGACGGCCTCCGTGACGAACGCGGTGGCTTCGCGTGCGCTCGGGAACTGGTACGGGCCGCGGCGGACTGCCGTCACCGCGTCCGGCGGGAAGACCTCCGACTCGACCACGCACTCCGTCCCGTAGTCGACCGCCCGCAGGACGGTCACCGTGCGGCCTTCCCTCCGTGCGACGCGGACGAACAGCTCGCGGCCGGAAAGCGCGCCGGGCGACGAGCCCGGAGCCGGCAACGGCTGCGTCACGAGCTCGACTCCGTGCAGCCGGTCGCGCCGAGCTGCTTCGCGAGCCCCTCCGTCTGCACGGTGTACTGCAGTGCC
The DNA here is from genome assembly GCA_036518135.1 of Gaiellaceae bacterium. Taxonomy (GTDB): domain Bacteria; phylum Actinomycetota; class Thermoleophilia; order Gaiellales; family Gaiellaceae; genus PALSA-600. The sequence goes on from DATDNT010000013.1 coordinate 2,139, forward strand.
TGCTTCATGTTCGACGCGTATCCGGCGGCGTCGTGGTTGAGCGCCGCCGTATACGCCCTGTACTGGGCTGCGAACTCGCGGCGAAGCGACGCGTTCAGCGCCACGACCCGCGGCTTCTCGGCGGCCCCCGGCTTCAGCGCGGTGAACGCGCCGACGAAGTCGGCGGCGACCGACTCGAACCGCGCGGCCTGTGACTTGGTGCTCGGCTTCCCGACCGCGGACAGCCGCGCCATGAACGACGCGCACACTTCGCTCGCACGCGTCGCCCACGTGGGCCCCGCAGCGGACGCAGCCGCCGCGGGCGTGGCGACGACCGGCGTGGCATTCGCCGCCGCCTGCTGCACGACCGTCCGGTCGTTGAACCCTGTGAGCGTGACGAAGAGCTTCGCCGGGCGCTGATAGACGAGCGTCGCGGGGACGCTCGGCAGCGTCCCGAGCACGCGGGTCAGCTGCTCGACCGCACCGCCGTCGTGATCGACGTTGACGGAGACGTACGCGACGCCGGCGAGCTTGGCGCCCGTCTCCGCCTCGGCCGCCGACAGCTTTGCGAGCGAGTCCGTCGCCGACGTCAGCTGCACGACGACGACGGGCGTCGCCTCGAGCCCGCGCGCGACCGCGCGCGGCAGCCCCGCGGCGAGCGCCGCCGCCAGGTTGGGGTCGGGCTTCGCGACGTGCCTGGGCTTCCCCGAGTGCGCCGCGCCCTTCGACGCCGCGGAGGCGAGAGAAGCAGCGTGGTGCCGCGCCTTCAGCGGCAGCACGAGGTGCGGCTGCGCGTTCGACGACGACTGGTTCATCGCCAGCGTCACGAAGCCGAGCGCGAGTGCGAGCGCGGCGAGCGCGCCCGCGATCACGATCCCACGCAGGTGCGCGGATGCAGCAGTCACACCTTGCCTATCGGCGTGCGAACGCGAGGACTTGAGCCGAAAGCGACGGAGGGCCCGGTCTCCCGGGCCCTCCGCGTCGAACACTCCCCGAACGGGTCGAGGCTTACGGGCAGGCGCCCGACGTGATGTCCGCCGAGGGGCCGGCCTTCTTGTAGACGGCCTGTCCGACGGTCGACTGGATGCAGTAGCTCGTCGCCGTCGCCGTCTTCACGATGATGTGCTTGATGCCCGCGTCGTACGAGGCCTGGAGGACCGCCGACGTCGCGCCCGTGTAGGCGCCGTGGTCGGCGTTGTACGCCTCGATGCCAGGGATCGCTGCGCGCACGTTCGCCTGCGCAGCTGCGTTGTTCGCGCGGTCCTTGAACTTGAGGTACGACGGGATCGCAATCGAAAGCAGGATCCCGATGATGATGATGACCACCAGGAGCTCGATGAGCGTGAAGCCCTCGTCCGCCTGGAGCCGCTTGCGAATGGCGTCCAACTTACTTCTCTCCTTCCTGCGGGTGGCCGCAGATCGAGCAGGGGGTGACTTCCTCAGACTCAGCACGTATCGGGGGTGACACGGTTGTCACGTATCCCCCAAACTGGGGGATCTCCGAAAAACGCGAAGGGCGCGGTCTCCCGCGCCCTTCGCGTCAGACAGGATGAGCCGTCAGGCCTACGGGCAGGTGCCCGAGACGATGTCGGCGGACGGGCCGGCCTTCATGAACGTGGCCTGGCCGACCGTCGACTGGATGCAGTAGCTGGTCGCCGTCGCCGACTTCACGATGATGTGCTTGATGCCGGCGTCGTACGAGGCCTGGAGGACGGCCGACGTCGCACCCGCATAGGTGCCGTGGTCGGCGTTGAACGCCTCCATGCCCGGGACCGCGGCGCGCACGTTCGCCTGAGCGGCGGAGTTGTTCGCGCGATCCTTGAACTTGAGGTACGACGGGATCGCAATGGCGAGCAGGATCCCGATGATGATGATGACGACCAGGAGCTCGATGAGCGTGAAGCCCTCGTCACTCGCGAGCCGCATCCGCAGCTTGTGAATCATTCCTCGTAGCTCCCTTCCAAGCATGAGGGTTACCGGTGGCCCGCCTGGTATCGGTCGGCGCGGTGATCCCCCACGCCCCCCTTTGAGGGATTTCCACTCACCCGCCGTGGGCTAGCTCGAACGAGGGAACTGCGCGGCCGCCGCTTCGGGTGGAATCCCTCAAGTCAGGCAGAGGACGTGCCGATAGGCCTGGCGATGGCCGAGGTCACCTCCATCGACCAGCTGCTCGTGCAGATGGTCCAGCTGTCGGCGTCCGACCTGCACGTGACGGTCGGCGCGCCGCCCGTCGTGCGTGTGCGCGGACATCTGCAGCGCTTCGACGGCGTGCCGGCGATGAGCGCGGAGGACACACGCGACCTTCTCTATCGCATCCTTTCGAGCGAGCAGCAGAAGCGGCTGGAGCAGAACCGTCAGCTCGACTTCGCGCACTCGATCCCGGGCGTCGCGCGCTTCCGCGTGAACGTCTTCTTCCAGCGCGAGACGCTCGGCGCCGCGTTCCGTCTCATCCCGAACGAGATCAAGTCGCTCGAGGAGCTCGGCCTCAGCTCGTCACTGCATGCGCTCTCGACGAAGCCGCGCGGGCTCGTGCTCGTGACGGGCCCGACCGGTTCCGGCAAGTCGACGACGCTCGCGTCGGTCCTCGACGAGATCAACCGCACGCGTCACGACCACATCCTCACGGTCGAGGACCCGATCGAGTTCCTGCACCGCCACAAGGGGTGCATCGTCAACCAGCGCGAGATCGGCGTCGACTGCGTCTCGTTCGCCGAGGGCCTGCGCGGCGCGCTCCGCCAGGACCCCGACGTGATCCTGGTCGGCGAAATGCGCGACCTCGAGACGATCTCGACCGCGATGACGGCCGCCGAGACCGGACACCTCGTCTTCGGAACGCTGCACACCCAGAGCGCGCCCGGGACGATCGACCGCATCATCGACGTCTTCCCGCCCGAGCAGCAGGAGCAGGTCCGCGTGCAGATCGCGGGCACGCTGCAGGGCGTCGTCACCCAGGCGCTCCTCCCGACGGCGGACGGTCAGGGACGCGTGCCTGCGCTCGAGATCCTGCTGCCGGACGACGCCGTCCGGAACCTGATCCGGCAGGGCAAGGTCGAGCAGATCTACTCGGTCATGCAGACCGGGACCGCGAAGGGGATGCAGACGATGGAGCAGTCGCTCGCCGAGCTGATCCTGCGCGGGATCGTCACGAAGGAGATCGCCCTGTCGCGCTCGTCGCGGCCGGAGCAGCTCCAGGGGCTGCTCGAGCGCGCCGGGTTCGAGGACCCGGATGCGCCGGTCGGCGGTGACGGCGAGGGCCACGTTGCGACGCCGCCGAAGCCGGAGGAACCGGTGTTCGGCGGGCTGCGTGTGGCCGGGAGCTGACCGGCTCATGGGCAACTCCTCGTTCTGGAAGAAGGAGATCTCGCGGCGGCGGAGGCCCGCCGGCGACGAGCCGGTGGAGCACGACGACACGCCCGTCGCGGACGCGCCCACGCTGCCGCCCGGCGACTACGGCTGGCTGACCGCCGACTTCGACCCGGAGGAGCACACGCCGAAGGACATGCCGACGGTGGTCGCCCCGCCGGTCACGGTGCCGCAGGCGGCCGAGCCGGAGCCGCCGTCCGACCCGCGGCTCGAGCCGTTCGTCATCCCTGCGATCGAGCTGCCCGAGGACGAGAAGGTCCCCTTCTGGAAGAAGGAGCTCAAGTTCGAGCGCAAGCCCAAGACGCCGAAGGCGCCGAAGGCGAAGAAGGAGAAGCAGCCGAAGGCTGCCAAGGCTCCCAAGGAGAAGAAGGAGAAGACGCCGACCACGCCCTTCTGGAAGAAGGAGCTGAAGCTCGAGCGCAAGCCGAAGGGCGAGAAGGCGCCGAAGCAGAAGCAGCCGAAGGCGAAGCGCGCGAAGCAGCCGAAGGTGAAGGGGCCCGCGAAGGGCGCGATCGTCGGTCTCAAGATCGGCGCGTCGCAGGTCGCGGCGGCGCGCGTCTCGAACGGCGCGAGCCCGCAGCTCCTGCAGGTCGCGCGCGAGCCGCTTCCCGACGGCGTCGTCGTCGGCGGCGAGCTGCGCGACGTCGAGACGCTCGCGGAGGCGCTCAAGGAGCTGTTCGCGAAGAACAAGCTGCCGAAGAAGGGCGTGCGGCTCGGCATCGCCAACAACCGGATCGGCGTCCGCACGTTCGAGATCGCCGGCATCGACGACTCGCGCCAGCTCGCGAACGCGATCCGCTTCCGCGCCCAGGAGACATTGCCGATCCCGCTCGAGGAGGCTGTCCTCGACTGGCAGGTGCTCGGCGAGTGGCAGGACGAGGAGAGCGGGCAGCTCGTGCGCCGCGTGCTGCTGGTCGTCGCGTATCGCGAGCTCGTCGATCGCTACGTCGCCGCGTGCAAGAAGGCGGGGCTGCGTCTGCAGGGGATCGACCTCGAGGCATTCGCGATGCTGCGCGCGCTGCAGCAAGCCGCGCCCGCCGACGCCGCACCCGGCGCGACCGTGGTCGTCAACGTCGGCCACGACCGCTCGACGTTCGCGGTGTCGGCAGCGGGCATCTGCGAGTTCACTCGCGTGCTCGGGTGGGGCGGGCAGAGCCTGTCCGTCGCGATCGCACGCGCACTCGACATCACGCCCTCCGAGGCGATGCCGATCAAGCACGCGCTCTCGCTCGTCGCGCAGACGCCGGCACCCGAGGGCATCGATCCCGCTTCGCTCTCGACCGCACGCGACGCGGCGCAGCGCGAGCTGCAGACCTTCGCGCGGGAGCTCGTCTCGAGCCTGCGCTTCTACCAGAACCAGCCGGGCTCGCTCGGGATCGCCGAGCTCGTGCTCACGGGCGGCACCGCGCACCTGCCCGGCTTCGCCGAGGAGCTCAACCGCCTCATCGGCGTGCCGGTCCGCGTCGGCGACCCGCTGAACCGCGTCGCCGTCCCGAAGAAGTTCCACGCGCCGGAGGACGTCAGCGTCGGGTCGCTCACGGTCGCGATCGGGTTGGGGATCGAGGACTAGATGCGCGCCGTCAACCTTCTGCCGA
>DATDNT010000014.1:0-14212 GCA_036518135.1 Gaiellaceae bacterium
TCCTCTCCGACCTGCGCGAGTCGGGCTCGATCGAGCAGGACGCCGACCTCGTGATGTTCGTCTACCGCGACGAGTACTACAACCCCGAGGACACCGACTCGGCCGGCATCGCCGAGCTCATCGTCGCGAAGCACAGGAACGGTGCCACCGACAGCACGAAGCTCGCATTCCAGAAGCGCTACGCGAAATTCGCCGACCTGGCGGCGGCTGCATGACGACCGTGTGGATCTCGCCGTCGGCGACGTCGTTCTCGTGCCTCTGCGAGCAGTGCCTCGAGCAGGCGCGCACGGCCGGAGTGCTGTTCGCCGATGCCCTCATGACCGCGTCCGTGCGCGGCGAGATCGGCACGGAGGTGCAGGCGACGTCGCGCCGCTGCGGCGCCGGCCACGAGATCGTGCTGCGGCGGATCGAGCGCCCGCCCACGCTGGCGCATCGCGACGACAGGCAGCTGGCGCTCCAGTGATCCAGCGCCAGCACGTCTGGGTGGGGCCGGAGGCGACGAGCTTCGACGAGCCCTGCGAGGCGTGTCTGGGCGCGCGCGAGTCGTTCCACGTCGACTCGTGCGTCGTGCACGGGACGTTGCGCGCCGACGCCGACGTCGGGTTCACGACGTGCTCGCGCGGCCACCGGATCGTGGTGCGCCGCGTGCGGCTGAAGCTCGCGGTCTAGGCGCCGCACCGCGTGACGCTCGTCCTGGTCGTCCTCGCGTTCTCGTTCGCGTGGTCGATCGGATCGCACTACACCGGCGCGTGCATGGGCATGCCGCATGCGCTCGGCGCCGTCTCCGCGCGCACCGCGCTGCTGGTGATGGCGCCGCTCGCGCTCCTCGGCGCGGCGCTCGCATCCGGCAAGGTGGCGGAGACGGTCGGGACGAAGCTCGTCGCCGCGCGACCGACGCGGCTCGGCGAGATCGTGATCGTCGGCGTCGCGTTCGCGGTCACGGCGGTGTACAACCGCGCGCGCATCCCGACGTCGACGATCCAGCTGCTCGTCGGCTCCGTCGTCGGCGTCGCCGTCGGGGCGAGCGTCGGCGTCCACTGGCGGACGATCCTGACGCTCTCGGCGATCTGGGTCGCGGCGCCCCTCGTCGCCGCAGCGCTCGGGTTCGGCCTGGGCCGCGTGATCGTCGGCAGCGGCGCGCTCGTCGCGGTCGGGGCGATCGCGTCGTTCGCGATGGGAGCGAACGACGTCGCGCTCGCGAGCGGCGCGCTCGTGGGGGCGGACGTCCTCGGCGCGCACCGGGCCGGCCTCCTCTGCGGCGTCGGGATCGCGCTCGGCGTGCTGATCACGGGGAGGCCGCTCCTCGAGCGCGTCGCGTTCGACATCGTCGAGGTCGACCGCGCGACCGCGACGGCGGCGCAGCTCGTGCAGGGGGCCGTCGTCCTCGTCGCGGTCGCCTCGGGGTACTTCACGTCCATGAACCAGGCGCTCGTCGGCGCGATGGCCGGCGCGCGGCCGAGCGCCGTGCATCGTCGGACGCTGCTCGGAATCGTGCGCGGCTGGGCGCTCGGGCCACCCGTGTCGTTTGCGCTCGCATTTTGCGCGGCATTTGCGGTTCGCCACGCCGGAGGCACGCTGGCGAGGTGACCCCGCCGACGCTAGGTTGGGTCTGAGAACGCGACAAGCTCGTCATTGTTCGAACTGCGGCCGAACACCCATTCCCTCCTGCGCGCGCGTCCCGGAGGCTCGACCTGAGCATCTGGACGTCGCCGTACCTGCTCGCCCTCGGCGCGCTGTTCCTCCTGTGGACCGGCATCTCCGCATACGTCCTCGTCACGCGCGCGCTCTACGACTTCCGCCACGTCGCGTTCCACGGCGCGCGGCGGATCGTGCAGCACTGGCTGCGCGACGCGACGACGCCCGCCGAGCAGGAGGCGGTCCTGCGGCGGCTGCCGCGGCGGACGCTGACGGGAATCGCCTCCGACGCCCGCGTCGACCGTGCGATCTCGGCCGCGGCGGCACTGATCCTGTTCCAGCGCCGGCCGGCTCTCCTCCTGCAGCGCGCGTCCGCGCACCGGAACGAGGCCGAGAAGTGGCGGCGGATCGCGACTCTGCGGATCGTCGCGCTCGCCGACCGCGAGACGGCGCTCCCCATCCTCCGGCGGGCGCTGTCCGACGCCGACGAGGACGTCGTCGGCGCCGCGGTCAGGCTGCTCGGCGAGGAGCAGTCGGACGACGCGCTCGCGCTGCTCGTCGAGTCGCTCGCGGACGGCCGCTACCCGCGCTCGCAGATCGCGGCGTACCTCGACACGGAACGGGCCGCACCGCACCTGCTGCCGCTCGTCGACCACCCGGCCGACGACGTGCGCTTCTGGGCCGCGTCCCTCCTTCGGCCGTCGGCTCTCGACGCGGAGCTCGCGCTCGCGGGGCTCGCCGCCGATCCGTCGCCGCGCGTCCGGGCAGCCGTCTTGAAGTCGTTCGCGGCGGTCGGCGGCGGCGCCTCCGCCGCCATCGGCCGCGACCTGATCCATGACCCCACATGGTTCGTCCGCGCGCAGGCGGCGCGGGCGATCGGAAGCGGCGGGAACCCGGAGCTCGTCCACCGGCTCGTGCCGCTGCTCCGCGACGAGCAGTGGTGGGTGCGCACCGCCGCGAAGGAAGCGCTCGCGGAGCTCGGCCCGAGCGCCGAGCACGTGCTCGTGCCGATGCTCCGCGACGACGACGCGTTCGCGCGGAACGGCGCCGCCGAGGTGCTGCTCGAAACGGGCGCCGTCGCGCGGTGGGCGGCGAAGGCCGCCGACGAGCCGGACGACGAGCCGTTGTCGGTGATGATCGGCGCGGCGCTGCGCGCAGGCGGCGACCGTGTCCAGCAGGCGGCGCTCGCCGCCGTCACGGGCCGGACGCGCCAGAAGCTCGCCCGCCTGATCGAGCAGATGCCCGATTCGACGAGCACCTGACGTGCGCGAATTCCTGTTCGTCGCGACGGGCGTATGCCTCGCGTACTTCGTCGCGGCGTTCGGCGCGTACGCGCTCCTGCTCGTGTTCGCCGCGCTCGACAACGCGATCTCGAGCCGCGACGCACGCGCCGACGACCTCCGGGCCCTCGAGGAGTCGAGGTTCACGATTCCGGTCTCCGTGCTCGTCCCGGTGTACAACGAGGCGGCGGTGATCCGGCACGTCGTCGCCGCGCTGCGAGACCTGCGCTATCCCGAGCTCGAGCTCGTGATGGCGGTCGACGGCTCGACGGACGGCACGCTCGAGATCCTGCGCGCGGATCTGCAGCTCGAACCGGTTGCGCGGTTCGAGCGGCACATCGTCGACACGAAGCCGGTTCGCGAGGTGTTGCGCAGCCGTGTCGACCCACGCATCCTCGTCGTCGCCAAGGAAAACGGGGGCAAGGCCGACGCGCTCAACTGTGCGCTCAACTATGCCCGCTACCGCTACGTCTGCTGCGTCGACGGCGACACGATCTACCTGCCGGAGGCGCTGCTCAACACGATGCGGCTCGTCGTTCGCGACCCGAAGTCGATCGTCGGGATCACGGGGCACATCGCGGTGGCGATGCAGCCGGAGCGACTCACCGTCGACGCGGACGGGCGCGCGATGGTCGAGAACAAGCTGATCGCCAACTTCCAGCACATCGAGTACCTGCGCGCGTTCCTGAACGCGCGCCTCGCCTGGAGCAGGCTCGGCTTCATGCTCTGCGCGAGCGGCGCGTTCGCGATCTGGCGGCGCGACCTTCTCGAGGAGCTCGGCGGCTTCTCGACCGAGTACACCTGCGAGGACATCGAGTTCACCTTCCGCGCGCACGAGCACCTTCGCCGCACGGGCGTCGACTACCGCATCCTCTCGACGCCGCAGATCGCGGCGCGGACGGAGGGGCCCGGCACGATCAGGGCGCTCGTCCGGCAGCGCGAGCGGTGGCAGCGTGTCACGCTCGAGGTCATCTGGAGCTATCGCCGGATGCTTCTCCGACGGCGCTACGGCGTCGTCGGCTTCGTCGGGATGCCGTTCTTCCTGCTGACCGAGGTGCTGGCGCCTCCGATGGAGCTCGTCTCGATCGTGACCCTCGTGCTCGGCATCGCCTATCGCGTCTTCGACGTGCGCGTATACGCCGTCTTCCTCGCGTCCGTCGCGATGGCGAACGCGATCATGACGAGCGCCGCGATCCTGCTCGAGGACATCTCGACCCGCGCATTTCGACTCGACCACCTCGCGCGGCTCGTCGTGCTCGGCCCGCTCGAGGTGCTCGTCTACAGGCCCGTTCTCGTCTGGGCGCGGCTGAAGGGGTTCTGGCGGTTCCTGCGCAAGGAACGCAGCTGGGAGACGTTCGACCGGAACCCCCGCCTGGCCTCGCGCTAGCATCGAGCCGATGCCGTCGACCGTCGTGGTCGGTGCGCAGTGGGGCGACGAAGGCAAGGGGAAGATCGTCGACCTGCTCGCCCAGGAGTGTGACGTCGTGTGCCGCTACCAGGGCGGCCCGAACGCCGGGCACACGATCGTCGCCGGCGGGGAGACGTTCAAGATCCGCCAGACGCCGAGCGGCGTCATCTCCGGCAAGACGTCGGTGATCGGAGCCGGCTGCGTGGTCGATCCCCAGGTGCTGCTCGACGAGCTCGACGACCTCGCGTCGCGCGGGATCGACACGTCGGTCGTCGTCGTGTCGGGGAACGCGCACCTGATCATGCCGTGGCACGTCGCGATCGACCAGGCGTCCGAGCGTCGACTCGGCAAGCTGCAGATCGGGACGACGCGCCGCGGCATCGGGCCGGCGTACGCCGACAAGGCGTCGCGCATCGGGATCCGGGTGCAGGACCTGCTCGACGCGAAGATCCTGCGCCAGAAGATCGAGCTCGCGCTCGCGGAGAAGAACCTCTGGCTCGAGCGCATCTACGACCACGAGCCGTTCTCGTTCGACGACGTCTGGGAGAGAACGGCCGCTTTCGCTCAGCGCCTCGCGCCGTACGTCGCCGACGTGTCGCTGCTCGTCGAGCGCGCCCTCGACGACGGGAAGCACGTGCTCTTCGAGGGCGCGCAGGCGACGCTCCTCGACCTCGACCACGGCACCTATCCCTTCGTCACCTCGTCGAACCCGATCGCGTCCGGTGCAGCGACCGGCGTCGGCATCGGGCCGACGCGCATCGATCGCGTGCTCGGCGTCTCGAAGGCGTACGTGACGCGCGTCGGCGAAGGGCCGTTCCCGTCGGAGATCCCGGGCTCCGACCAGGCGCGGCTGCGTGAGCTCGGCGGCGAGTACGGGACCGTGACGGGCCGCGAGCGGCGGTGCGGCTGGCTCGACCTCGTCGCGCTGCGCTACGCCGTCCGCATCAACGGCATGACGTCGCTCGCGCTGACGAAGCTCGACGTCCTTTCGGCCTTCGACGAGCTGCCGGTGTGCGTCCGCTACCGGCTGCCCGACGGAACCGAGACCGAGCACTTCCCCGCCCACCAGTCGGACTTCCACCACGCCGAGGCCGTCTGGGAGACCTTGCCCGGCTGGGCGCGGCCGCTCGACGACGCGACGACGCTCGACGAGCTCCCTCCCGCCGCGCGCGACTACGTCGAGTTCGTCTCCGACGGCCTCGGCATTCCGATCGAGCTCGTCGGCGTCGGCGCCGCGCGCGACCGCGTCCTCGCGTGATCGCCTACACCGCGACGACCTGGACTCAGGTCGTCGTCGGCCTGTCGATCTTCGTGCCGGTCGTGGTCACGATCGCGCTCGCCGTCGTGTTCCTCCGCGGTGCGAAGGACGACCCCGACGCGCAGCGGCTCAGGCGCGCTCAGGCGGATTACGAAGCGCGGCGAGATCGCGAGGGGCGTCCACGTCGATAACGAGCGCCGGGTCGACGTCGACGACCGCGACGTCGAGATCGTCGTAGGTTCGGTAGAGCGCCAGCGGACCGGTTGCGAGCCGCTGCTCGAGGAGCGGGAGCGCCGACCTCGACCACGCGCCGGGAAGCGGGCCGGTCTGCGGCACCGCCGCGTCGCGGCACGCGTCGACGAGCGTGCGCACGACACCACCGGTGATCCGCACGCAGTCGACGGGCAGGAAGAAAACGACGTCGCTCTCCGCCGCGCGCAGGCCCGCGACGACGCCGGCGATCGGCGCGCGCACGGCGCTGCCGTCGTCGAGCACGTCGAACGGCAGCTCGCCCGCCTTGCCGACGACGAGCACCTCGTCGCACACGTCGGCGAGCACGCGGCGCGCACGGTCGAGGAACGTCTCACCGTCGAGCAGCGCGAGCGCCTTCGGCGACCCGAACCGGCGTGACTCGCCGCCGACGAGCACGACGCCGGTCAGCGGACGACGCGCCACGCTTCCGAATAGACGTTGAGGCGGCCGCCGCGAACGAACCCGCAGAGCGTCACGCCCCGGTCGCTCGCGAGCTCGACTGCGAGCGACGACGGCGCGCCGACGGCGACGAGAATCGGGCAACCCGCGACCGCGGCCTTCTGCACGAGCTCGAACGAGAGCCGCCCGCTCACGCACAGCACGCACTGCGTGAGCGGCAGCCGGCCGTGCAGAAACGCCCACCCGACGACCTTGTCCATCGCGTTGTGGCGCCCGACGTCCTCGCGCAGGCAGAGCAGCCGGCCGTTTCGGTCGAAGAGGCCCGTCGCGTGGATGCCGCCGGTCGCGTCGAACGCGGGCTGCGCCGCGCGGAGCCGGTCGGGAAGCGAGGCCACGAGGTCGGCGCGGAGCGTGAGCCCGCTCTCGACGTGTTGCGCCTCGACCGCGACCGCCTCGAGCGCGCCCTTCCCGCAGACGCCGCACGAGCTCGAGGTGTAGAAGCTTCGCTGGAGCCGGCCGGCGTCGAAGCCCGGTGCGTCGAGCTCGATCGTGTTCGCTGCGAGGTCGTCCGGCACGCGCGCGGCGGCCGGCCGCAGGCCTTCCGACAGGGCGAAGCCGAGCGCGAGCTCCTCGTCGTTCCCGGGCGTGCGCATCGTGACGGCGACCGGTGCGCCGCCGATCCGGATCTCGAGCGGCTCCTCGACCGCGACGACGTCCGACGCTTCCCCGTCGGGGATGCGCACGACCTCCACGCGTGTCGTCGAGTACGGCGGCGCCGCCACCGTCGAAGTATCGCCGTCTACGCGGGCGCGCCGGAGGTCGGGCCGAGGTTCAGCAGGTAGTCGTAGAGGCTCCGGTACGCGTCGATCGCGTTCGCGACATCGCCGGGGTCGTAGTCCTCGCCCGCGTCGACCAGCCGGGTCACCCGTCGCGCCTCGGCGAACTGCCTGGTCGTCTCGGGCTCCGTCGCGTCCTCGCCCTCGCGCTCCCGCAGCGGGAAGCCGCGCGCCTCCATCATCGACGCGACGAGCTCGTCGAGGTCCGAGAGCGACTCGGCGGGCGACGTCCGGATGTCGTCCTCGAGCGACTCGTAGGTGCTGATCCAGAGATGTTCGTCGACACCGGGCTCGAGCATGGGAGGCGGGTTCCCGCGGCGCCCGGGTCGTCAAACCCCGGCAGTAGGATCGCCCGGTGCAGGTGGTCGTCGTCGGGTCGGGCGCACGGGAGCACGCGCTCGCGTGGCGCCTCGCGCGGAGCCCGAGCCTGACCGAGCTCCACGCCGCGCCCGGGAACCCCGGGATCGCGCGGCTCGGCGTGTGCCATCCGGTGCGGGCGGACGACGCCGACGGGCTCCTCTCGCTCTCGGTCACGATCGGCGCCGACCTCGTCGTGGTCGGTCCCGAGGCGCCGCTCGTCGCCGGCGTCGCAGACGAGCTGCGCCGCAACGGCATCGCGGTGTTCGGCCCGGGGGCGGAGGCTGCGCGCGTCGAGGGATCGAAGAGCTTCGGCAAGGACGTGATGCACACGGCAGGCGTGCCGACGGCCGCGACGATGTCGGTCGCGCGCGCGCCGTGCGTCGTCAAGGCGGACGGACTCGCGTCGGGAAAGGGCGTCTTCGTCTGCCACACCGCCGACGAGCTCGACGCGGCGTTGCGCGAGGTGCAGCGGTTCGGCGGCGACGTCGTGATCGAGGAGCTGCTCGAAGGGCCGGAAGTGTCGGTGTTCGCGCTGTGCGACGGCCGGCACGCTCGGTTCCTCGGCGCCGCGCAGGACTTCAAGCGGATCGGCGACGGCGACACCGGCCCGAACACCGGCGGCATGGGCGCGTACTCCCCTGTCCGCGCGCCCGCCGACGCGGAGGAGCTCGTCGCCACGGTCCACCAGCCCGTCGTCGACGAGCTTGCGCGTCGCGGAACCCCGTTCGTCGGTTGCCTCTTCGCCGGGCTGATCCTGACCGCGGACGGGCCGAAGGTGCTCGAGTTCAATGCCCGCTTCGGCGATCCGGAGACCCAGGTGCTCATGCCGCGCGTCGAGGGCGACCTGCTCGAGGCGCTCGCCGCGGCCGCGCACGGGGATCTCGGCGGCGCTGCGGTCGGCGTCGGCGGCGACGCCGCGGTCACCGTGGTCCTCGCGGGGCCCGACTACCCGCGGCGGAGCGACTACGCCGGCGCGCCGATCACCGGCATCGCGGAGGCCGAGGCCGCCGGCGCGCTCGTCTTCCACGGCGGCACGGCAGCCCGCGACGGCGCGCTCGTCACGAGCGGTGGGCGGATCCTCTCGGTGACGGGGACGGGGCGAACCGTCGCCGACGCCCGGCGCCGTGCGTACGCTGCCGCGGGGATGATCGCGTTCGAGGGAATGCAGCACCGGAACGACATCGCTGCGGCGGTCGATGGCTGAGCCGCTCGTCGGGATCCTCGTCGGCTCGGAATCCGACCGCGAGCGGATGCAGGCGGCGATGGACGAGCTCGACGCGCGCGGGATCGGCTGGGAGTTCGACGTCCGTTCCGCGCACCGGACGCCCGACGCGGTCGCGGAGTACGCGAAGACGGCCGCCTCGCGCGGCCTGAAGGTGCTGATCTGCGGCGCCGGCCTCGCGGCCGCGCTCCCTGGCGTGGTCGCGGCGCACACCGAGCTGCCGGTCGTCGGCGTGCCGCTCCGCTCCTCGAAGTCGGTCATGGACGGCCTCGACGCGCTGCTCTCGATCGTCCAGATGCCGCCGGGCGTGCCGGTCGCGACGGTCGGCGTCGACAACGCGAAGAACGCGGCAGTGCTCGCCGCGCGCATCGTCGGCGTGTCGGCCTGACCCGCCTCTACACTGACACGGGTGATCGCCCGCTACTCCCGTCCGGACATGAGCCGGATCTGGTCGGAGGAGGGCAAGCTCGCACGCTGGTTCGAGGTGGAGCTCGCGGCGCTCGACGCGTGGGCGGAGCTCGGCGTCGTCCCTTCGGCCGACGTCGCCGCGATCCGCGCAGGCGCCGTCGTGCCGACGGCCGAGCGCGTCGCGGAGATCGAGCAGACGACCGACCACGACCTCGCGGCGTTCGTCGACGCCGTGGCCGAGCAGGTCGGGCCGGAGGGGCGGTGGTTCCACTACGGGCTCACGTCGTCCGACGTCGTCGACACGGCGCTCGCACTGCAGATCCGCGACGCCGGCGCGCTCGTCCTCGACGGCACGGAGCGCGCACTCGCCTCCGTGGTGCGCCTCGCCGAGCAGCACCGCCACACGATCTGCATCGGCCGCTCCCACGGGATCCACGCCGAGCCGACGACGTTCGGCTGGAAGCTCGCGGGGTGGGCGTTCGAGCTCGACCGCGCGCGCGACCGGATGCAGCGCGCGCTCGAGGGCTGCCGGATCGGGCAGTTCTCGGGAACCGTCGGCACGTACGCGGCGATCGACCCGGAGGTCGAGCGCATTGCGTGCGAGCGGCTCGGCCTCGAGCCCGAGCCCGTGTCCACGCAGGTGATCGCGCGCGACCGCCACGCCGAGCTGCTGTCCGCGCTCGCGTTGTGCGCGACGTCGCTCGACCGCTTCGCAACGGAGATCCGCCACCTGGCGCGCACGGAGGTCCGCGAGGTCGAGGAGCCGTTCGCAGCAGGCATGAAGGGGTCGTCCGCGATGCCGCACAAGCGAAACCCGAAGGTCGCCGAGCGCATCTCGGGCCTCGCGCGCGTCGTCCGCGGCGCCGCGCTCGTCGGCATGGAGAACGTCCCGCTCTGGCACGAGCGCGACATCTCGCATTCGTCGGCGGAGCGCGTCGTCGTCCCCGACGCGTTCCTCGCGCTCGACTACATGCTCGACCGCTTCCGCTGGATCGTCGACGGGCTCGTCGTCCACGCCGACCGCATGGAGCGCAACCTGTGGGCGTCCCACGGCCTCTTCTTCTCGCACCGCCTCCTGCTCGCGCTCGTCGAGCGCGGCCTCGAGCGAGCCGACGCGTACGGGCTCGTGCAGCGGAACGCGATGCGCGCGTGGGACGAGGAGCAAGACTTCCGCGAGCTCGTCCGCGCCGACGGCGAGATCCGCGCGCACCTCGACGAGCACGCGCTCGACGACGTGTTCGACCTGCACGCCACCGTCGCGAACGTCGACGGCCTGTTCGACCGTCTCTCTCGCCTCGCCCCGAAGGAGGAAGCCGTCCATGTCTGAGGCCACCCACGTCGCGAGCGGCAAGGTTCGCGAGATCTACGCGCTCGACGACGACCGCCTGCTGCTCGTCGCGTCCGACCGCATCTCGACGTTCGACGTCATCCTGCCGACCGAGATCCCCGACAAGGGACGCGTGCTGACGGGCCTCTCCGGCTTCTGGTTCGCGCGCACGGAGCACCTCGTGCCGAACCACCTGCTCGCGCTGCGCGACGACGGCCGCTCGACCGAGTGCAAGCGGCTCGAGATGCTGCCGATCGAGTGCGTCGTCCGCGGGTACCTCTCCGGCTCCGGCTGGAAGGACTACCGCGCGACGGGCGAGGTATGCGGCCACCGCCTGCCGGAGGGGCTCGCCGAGTCGCAGCAGCTGCCGCGGCCGATCTTCACGCCGGCGACGAAGGCGCAGACGGGTCACGACGAGAACATCGACCGCGCCGCCGCCGTCCGGCTCGTCGGCGAAGAGCGCTTCGACGAGGTCGAGGCCGTCGCCCTCGCGCTCTACGAGCACGTGTCGGACTACGCGCGCGAGCGGGGCATCATCCTGGCGGACACGAAGCTCGAGTTCGGGATCGACGAGCAGGGCCGGCTCGTGCTCGGCGACGAGGCGTTCACGCCCGACTCGTCGCGATTCTGGCCGGCGGACGAGTACCGAACCGGCACGACGCCGCCGTCGTTCGACAAGCAGTTCGTCCGCGACTACTGCGAGTCGCTCGGCTGGGACAAGTCGTATCCGGGCCCCGAGCTGCCGGAGGACGTCGTCGCGGGCACGCGCGCGCGGTACGTCGAGGCGTTCGAACGCCTGACGGGGATCGCGTTCGACGAGTATCTCGCCGGCCCGGCGGTGGTGCTCGGGTGAAGGCGACCGTCCTCGTCCGGCCGAAGCCGGGGATCCTCGACCCGCAGGGACAGGCGGTCGAGAGCTCGCTTCGTCATCTCGGCTTCGACGTGGGCGACGCCCGCGTCGGCCGGCTCGTCGACGTCGAGCTCGCGACCGACGACGCCGACGAGGCGCGCGCGCAGCTCGAGCGAATGTGCGAGCAGCTCCTCGCAAACCCGCTGATCGAGAGCTACGAGATCGAGCTGCCCTGACCGAGCGGCCGCTCATCCCCGTCGTCGTCTTTCCGGGCTCGAACGACGACCGGGACGCCGTGCTCGCGCTCGAGCGCCTCGGCGCGCGGTCGACGCGTGTGTGGCACGCGGAGGATGACCTGCCTCCGGAGACGGCGGCCGTCGTCCTCCCGGGCGGGTTCTCGTACGGCGACTACCTGCGGTGCGGCGCGATCGCGCGGTTCTCGCCGATCATGCGCGCGGTCACTGCGTTCGCCGGCGACGGCGGTCTCGTCCTCGGGATCTGCAACGGCTTCCAGATCCTCACGGAGGCGGGCCTGCTCCCCGGCGCGCTGCGGCCGAACGCATCGCTCTCGTTCGTGTGCCGCGACGTGCCGCTCGTCGTCGAGTCGACGGCGACCGCCTTCGCGGCTCGCTGCACCGCGGGCGCGGAGCTGACGATCCCGGTGAAGCACGGCGACGGGTGCTGGTTCGCCGACCACGACCTGCTCCACGAGCTCGAGTCGAACGGCCAGATCGCGCTCCGCTACGCGGCCGGCGCGAACCCGAACGGCTCCGTCGGAGACGTCGCGGGCGTCACGAACGAGCAGGGCAACGTGCTCGGGCTCATGCCGCATCCGGAGCATGCGGTCGACCCGCTGCTCGGCTCGACCGACGGCGCGCTGATCCTCGGAGCGCTCGTCGACGCCGCTCGGTTGTCGGTCGGCGCTCCCGTCTAGGCGACCACCCCCGTAAGCGCATCCGCGAGCTCCGGCGCCTTCGCGAGCTCATCACGCAGGCGGGCGAGGTCGCGCTCGCGCAACGTCACCGGCCCGCGCCGGACGGTGCCGTCGGTCGAGTACGCGACACGGACGAGACGGTCGCCGCGGTCCGTCTCGAGCAGCTCGATCACGGAGCTGAACTTCTTGTTGCCGGCCTTCTGCGAAAGCGACACGCGTTCCACCAGCGTGGCAGGGCCGTAAGGCGTCGAGGTCTTCATGGAGCGAACGTATCCGCGCTCCCACGACGTGTGGGAAACGTCTCTGTCACGAATGTGTGAAAGTCGATCCGCAGCAGGTTTGGCGCGGCCGGGAACGGTCGAAGTCGTTCCCGATGCCTCTCGTCAGGATCGTGTGCGCCCTCGCCGCGGCCGCGGCCGCGTGCGCATTGGTCGCCGCGCCCGCCGGCGCGGCACCGGGCATCCGCTACGGCCTGACCGACGACGCGTGGCTCACGTCCGGCCCCGGGACGCTCGACCAGCGCGTCGCGAAGCTGCAGTCGCTCGGCGTCGGCCTCGTTCGCTACACGATCCGCTGGGACACGGTCGCGCCGACGAAGCCCGCGAACGCCGCCGACCCGAGCGACGAGGCGTACGACTGGACGTCGGCCGCCGCCGTGCTCAACGGGCTCCACGCGCACGGGATCGACGTCATGGTGCAGCTCTACGGGACGCCGGCCTGGGCGAACGGCGGCAAGCCGGCGAACTACGTCCCCTCGTCCTCCGCGACGTTCGGCGCATTCGCGCACGCCGCAGCGGCCGAGTTCCCGTGGGTGCGGAAGTGGCTCGTCTGGAACGAGCCGAATCAGGCACGCTGGCTGCGCCCGACGTCACCGGCGCTCTACGTCTCGCGGCTCCTCAACCCCGCCTACGCGGCGATCCACGCCTCGATCCGCGGCGCGCAGGTCGCCGGCGGCGGCACCGCGCCACGCGGGTCGACCGGAGGCGTCTCGCCCGTCTCGTTCCTGACGACGATGCACCGGGTCGGGGCGCACCTCGACGCGTACGCGCACAACCCGTACCCGCTCGATCCGAAGCGCGAGACGCCGCTTCGCGGAGGCTGCACGCAGTGCACGACGATCACGATGGCGACGATCGGCCGACTCGTCTCGCTCGTGTCACGCGACTTCCCGCGCGCGCGGATCTGGCTGACCGAGTACGGCTACCAGACGAACCCGCCGGACCGCCTGCTCGGCGTCGCACCCGCGGTCCAGGCGCGATACGTGTCCGAGGGTGCCTACGCCGCATACCGCGCGCCGCGCGTCGACGTGCTCATCCACTTCCTCTACCGCGACGAGCCGAACGTCGCGCGCTTCCAGAGCGGCCTCGTCACGCTCGGCAACGCGGCCAAGCCCGCGCTCGCGGCGTATGAGCTCCCGCTCGCGGAAACCGGCCGCGCGGGCGCGCACACCTCGCTGTGGGGGCAGCTCCGCGCACCGGCTGCGCACTCGCCCGCCGCGCTCGAGCGGAAAATCGGAAGCCGCTGGGTTCGCTTCGCGACGGTGCGGTCCGGCGCAGGACGGTTCTTCCGTTGGACCGGCACGCTGCCGCGCGGCTCCGTCGTTCGGCTGCACGCCGGTGCGCTCGCGGGCGCGCCGCTGACGATCGCGTAGGGCTAGCCCATGGGCACGTGGCCGGGCTCCGCCGCCACCCGGTCGAGCCACGTGCGAACGGCGGGATACGGCGCCAGCTCGAGCTCCGCCTCCTCCGCCACGTGCGTGTACGCGAAGAGCGCGATGTCCGCGAGCGTCATCGCGTCGCCGACGAGCCACGCCCGGCCGTCGAGCGTGCGCTCCATCGCGGCGAGCGCCTTCTGCCCCTGCTCCAGCAAGCGCGGCAGCCGCTTCTCGTAGTCGGCGCGCGGCAGCTGCGCGAACCGGATCAGGAACCGCGCGACCGCGATCGCGGGCTCGTGGTCGTACTGCTCGAAGAACATCCACTGGAGAACCTGCGCACGCAGGTATCGGTCGGCAGGGACGAAGCGCGTCCCCTCGCCGAAGTACCA
>DATDNT010000015.1:0-7594 GCA_036518135.1 Gaiellaceae bacterium
GACCGCCCAGTGGAAGGACGCGGAGGCTCAAATGACGGCGACGCTGCCGCTCGTCGTCGGCTTCGTGCTCGTGTTCGCGTTCGCGCTCATGCTGGTCGCGTTCCGCTCGATCGTGGTCGCGGTCAAGGCGATCCTGCTCAACCTGCTCTCCGTCGCCGCCGCCTACGGCGTGCTCGTGCTCGTCTTCCAGCACGGCGTCGGCAAGGGGCTGCTCGGCGTCAGCTCCGCAGACGGGATCGAGACGGTGGTGCCGCTGCTGCTGTTCGTGATCCTGTTCGGCCTCTCGATGGACTACCACGTCTTCATCATCAGCCGCATCCGCGAGACGTTCGACCGCGGCGCGACGATGGACGACGCCGTCAGGCACGGCATCACGTCCACGGCGGGTGTCGTCACGAGCGCCGCGGTCGTCATGGTGTGCGTGTTCGCCGTCTTCGGCACGCTGTCGATGCCGTTCTTCAAGCAGTTCGGCGTCGGTCTCGCCGCGGCGATCCTCATCGACGCGACGATCGTCCGCGCGGTGCTCCTGCCGGCGACGATGAAGCTGCTCGGAGAGTGGAACTGGTACCTCCCGCGTCGGCTCGAGTGGCTCCCGCACCTCGAGTCGGCTGAGCGGCCGGCGCCGCGGGACGCGGCCGCCGTTCCCGCCGCGTAGCGTCCGCATGCAGATCCCGGCCGCCGTTCACGGCCGGGATCTCGCATACTCGGGCCTTGGCCGCGCCGGGGATCCGCCGCCTCGCAGTCGCAGTGCTCGCCGTGGCGCTCGTCGTCGCGGCGACCGCGTCCGCCGCCGCCGCGCCCGCACGGGCCTGGCCGGGCGCGACGATCCTGTATCGCGACCTCGCACGCGCCGGCGGATACTCGTCCGCGATCGCGCGCGCGGTCGCCGCATGGAACCGCGCCGGCATCGGCGTGCGGTTCGTCCCCGCCGGGAGCCGCGTCGCGAACGTCCAGATCGTCTATGTGCGCGGCCGCTGCCTGTCCGCGAACGCCGGCAGGTCCCCGCTCGGCTTCCAGCGATTCGGCGCGCGCATCGTCGTGCGGTCGTGCCCGCGCATCGTCCGACCGCTCCTCGTCGCGCACGAGCTGGGACGCGTACTCGGCCTGGCGGACGTCAACGGCACGTGCACGCTCATGAACAGCAAGGGAGCGAGCGACGGCCGGACCTTCGCAGCGCCCGCGCACTGCTCGCGGTACGCGCCGCCGTCGTGGCTGCCGAGGCTCGTCGACCCGCTCAGCGCGGCGCGGGCGCGCGCGCTGTACCGGCCGCCTCCCGCTGCGCTCGACGTGAGGCTGACGCCCTCGGCGGCTCCGCGCCTCGACTGGCGCGAGCCCGCGGGTGCGGCGGCGCGAACGATCGTGTTGCGCACGACCGGCCGGTGCCCGACGACGGCCGATCTCGGAACGCGCCGCACCGCGGTCGTCGTCTACGCGCGAGCGGGGTACGCAGGCTTGCACTGGCTCGTCGACACCACGCTCGCGGAACCGGGGGCGTACTGCTATCGCCTGTTCAACGTCGGCCGTTCCGGGCGGTCGACCGCATCGGTGCCGTTCACCTTCACCCTGACGCCGGCGCCCGTCGCCGCGGCGTCGGTCACGTCCCCCGCCGTCCACGGTCAGCCGACGTCGTTCGCCGACACGTCGTCCGGCACGATCGTCCACTGGCGCTGGGACTTCGGCGATCCTGCCGGCGGAGACGCGAACGTCGTCGACACGAGCGACCCCCAGCTCGGGCGCGCGCCGACGCACACGTACGCGGCGCCGGGTGTGTATACGGTGACGCTGATCGTGACGGACGACCTCGGGCGCAGCGCGACGACGACGATCGGCGTGACGGTCGAATGAGCGCAGCGCTGCTCCCCGTCTACTTCACGGCCGCGGCGCTGCTCGTGACGTCCGCCGTCGCGAAGCTCGCGAGACCGGAGCCCGCGGCGAACGCGATGGCGGAGATCGGCCTGCCGGGGACGGCGTTTCTCGTGCGGGGCGCCGCGCTGGTCGAGCTCGCGGTTGCGGTCGCGATGGTCGTGACGCCCGCCATCGGAGGCCCGGCCGGGGCCGTCCTCTATCTCGGCTTCGCAGCGCTCCTCGCGGCCCAGCTGCGGCGCGGCGGCGTGCGGTCGTGCGGCTGCCTCGGCGCCGCCGACCTGCCGCCGAGCAGAGCGCACCTCGCGCTCGACGTCGTCCTCGCCGCGGTATGCGCGGCCGAACGCGCTGCGCCGCTTCGGATGCTCGTGCGCCACCCGGCCGGCGGCGCCGTCGTTGTCGCTTCCGGGGCGGCGGCGGCGTGGACCCTCGTCGCGGCGCTCGAGCTCGTCCCGCCGGCGCTGGCGGCGTACCGAAGGGCGCCTTCATCGTGAACCGCGTCGTCGACACGCTCGCGGGCCTCCTCGAGCGGCGTTCGTCGCGCCGCGGCTTCCTCGTTCGCGCCGCGACGGTCGGCTCGGCGTTGACGGTCGCACCCCTCAGGTTCCTGCTGCGGCCCCAGACCGCGCTCGCGGCGATCGTCCGCCCGGGGCAGTGCGCGGGCGGGCTGTGCAGCGACGGCTGGACGGAGTTCTGCTGCACGATCAACGGCGGCGCGAACATGTGCCCGAGCTACACGTTCGTGGGCGGCTGGTGGAAGTGCACCGATTATCGCGGTGCGCAGCTCTGCGCCGACACCGGCGTGCGCTACTACATCGACTGCAACCGCCTGCCCGGGGTTCCGACGCCTGGCGGCTGCCACTGCGCGAACGGCGACTGCGGCCGGTACCGCGTCGGCTGCAACGTCTTCCGCTACGGCCAGTGCAACGTGCAGATCGCGGAGGTCACCGAGGTCGTCTGCCGCGTGATCGTCTGCGAGCATCCCGCGTCGATCGCGTCGTTCAACTGCGGGACGACGTACAAGCAGGACAACCGGACGTGCGGCCACGAGGCGCCCTGCCTCGGCGGGGCCGCGCAGGAGTTCACATGGTGACGGCGATCGTCGCGGCGGAGACGTTGCTGCTCGTGCTGCTGCTCCTGCTCGTCGTCGCGGTGCTGCGAAGCCATGCCGAGATCCTGCGCCGCCTCGAGACGCTCGACCCGGCGGCGCCGGTGCCGCGGCCCGAGGCGGCCACGGGCTCCCGCGCCGCGCCCGCCCTCACGGGCGCGACGCCCTCGGGCGGCGCGCAGCAGGTCGCGAGCTCGGGTGAGCTGCTCCTCGCGTTCCTCTCGAGCGGCTGCAGCTCGTGCACGCAGCTGATCGACACCGTCGCGGACGCGCGAGCGCGCCTGCCTCGTCCCGTGCGGCTCGTGGTCGTGACGAAGAGCGTCGACGTCGAGCGCGTGCGCCGCTTCCGTCCGCTCGAGCAGTACGTCCCCGTCGTCATGTCGTCGACGGCGTGGGACGACTACGCCGTGCCGGGGAGCCCGTACTTCGTGCACGTCGTCGACGGCGTCGTCGCGGGTGAGGGGTCCGGCACGACGTGGGAGCAGGTGACGGGGCTGCTGCTCGACGCGGTCGCCGAGCGGGACAACGCCGCGCGCGTCGACGCGGAGCTCGCGCTCGCAGGCATCGACGCGGATCATCCGAGCCTCCGGCCGGGGCGCGAGGCGCATGGCTGAGGTCGGGCTCGGGATCGCCGTCGCGACGATCGCGGCGCTTCGTTCGACCTGGTCGCCCTGAGGCGCGTCGATGCTCGCGAGCATCACTCCGCTCGGTGAGCGGAGCAGGCGGCAGTCATGGCACGTCACGGTCACGTCCCTCGCGCTCGCCGCCGGCGCCGCCGGGGCGGCGGGCGGCGCAGCCCTCGCGGCCGTCGGCAGCCTGCTGCCTCTGTCCGGCCGCACACGGCTGGAGGTCGTCCTCCTCGTCGCCGCAGCGGCCGTCGCGCTGGAGCTGCGGCCGTTCGGGCTCGCGGTGCGGTCGAGTCACCGCCAGGTCGACGAGACATGGCTGCACCGCTACCGCGGCTGGGTCTACGGCGCCGGGTTCGGCGCGCAGCTCGGGATCGGCGTCGCGACGATCGTCGTGACGCCGGCGGTGTACGTCGCGCTCGTCGCGGAGCTGCTTGCCCCGTCCGTGACCGCAGGCGCGGCGATCGGCGCCGCGTTCGGGCTCGGGCGCGGCGTATCGGCGTTCGCCGCAGCTCGGGTCACGTCGCCGTCGCAGCTGGCGCGGTTCCACGGCAGATTCGAGCGCGCCGAACGGCCCGCGCACGCCGCGGCGATCGCTGCGCAGGCCGTCGTCCTCGTCGTCGGCCTCGTTGCGCTGTGAGCACGCTCAGCGCGTACGGGATCTCGGTCGCAGTCCCTGCGGGGTGGGAGGGGCGAGCGTTTCGGCACGGCGGCGGCGAGCCGACGTTGCACCTCGGCAGCTTCCCGCTCCCGCACGACGACGGCGAGTTCGGCAGCCGCGCGACGAGCCGGATGCCGGCCGACGGAGTCTTCCTGGCCGTGACGGAGTACGGCGTATCGGAAAGAGAGCTGGAGCGCGGGATCTTCGCGTCCCCGCCGCCGCGCCGCGTCGAGCCGCGGCTGCTCAGCGACCGGGCGCTGCTCCGCCCGATCGACGGGCAGCGCGGGATGCAACGGTTCTTCGCAGCCGAAGGCCGCGCGTTCTGCCTCTTCGTCGTCGTCGGTCGCACCGGTGAACGGCGGCTCGCGGGAGCGAACGGCGCGATCGCCAGTCTGCGGTTCGCTCCCAGGCCGTGAACCGTGGAATCGCCGGACGTCGACCCGGCGTGGGCGCGGTAGGCCTCGTGTATGCGCGACCGCCCGCTCGCCGTCTTCGCGGCCGCCGCCGCGCTCGTCGCGCTGCACGCGGCGAACGACGCGTTCGTCCGTCCGGCCCGCGGCACCTCGGCGGGCGATCACCTCGTGCCGGGCATCTCGTCGCTCGTCGTCCTGGCGGCGCTCGTCGCGCTGTTCGTCCGTGCCCGGCCGGGTGCGCGCGCCGCGCTCGCGTCGGTGCTCGCGGCGTGGTCGGCCGAGGGCGTCGCCCTGGCCGTCGCCGGCGTGCAGCGGGTGACGGGCCTGCTCCTGCTCGCGCCGGCGACGCTCGCCCTCGCGGCGCTCGCCGGCGTCCTCCTCTGGCGGTCGCGGCGAGGCGGCCGGCTCGTGCTCCTCCGCCGGGCCGGCCGCGCGGTCGGCGCGGTCGCGCTCGCGTATCTCGTCGTCGCGCCGGTCGGCGTCGCCATCCTCGCCACACACCGGCCTCGCCACGACGTCCGGGCAGCGGAGCTGGGGGCGCCGTACCGCGCCGTGGCGATCCGGACGCGGGACGGCCTGCGGCTCGCGGCGTCGTACGTGCCGTCGCGCAACGGCGCCGCCGTCGTTTCCTACCCGACGCGCGCCGGCAAGGTCCCACAGGCGCGCATGCTCGTGCGGCATGGGTACGGCGTCCTGCTCCTCGACGCGCGCGGCTACGACGGCAGCGAGGGAGCGCCGAACATGTTCGGCTGGGGCGAGACCGAGGACGTCGACGCAGCCGTCGACTGGCTCCGGCGCCGTCCGGACGTCCACGACGGACGGATCGGCGGCATCGGCTTCTCTGTCGGGGGCGAGATGATGATCGAGGCGGCGGCCCGCAACGCGAACCTGAAGGCGGTCGTCTCGGAAGGCGCCGGGGTCCGGTCGGTCCGCGAAGAGTGGCTGTACGGAGCCCGCGGCGTCGTCTCGATCCCGTGCTCCGCGGTGCAGACGGCTGCGCTCACGGCGTTGAGCGGCACGCCGGCGCCGCCTGCGCTTCCCGACCTCGTCGCGAGGATCGCGCCGCGCGCGGTCTTCCTGATCGAGGCAGAGAACGGCACGGGCGGGGAGGAGCTGAACCGTGCGTACTTCGACGCGGCGCAGCCGCCGAAGGAGCTGTGGCGCGTCGCGGGGGCGGGCCACACCGGCGCGTACGCCGCCGCCCCGGCGGAGTACGAACGGCGGGTCGTGGAGTTCTTCGACCACTACCTGGGGGCATCCGCGGCGCTGTAGGTTCTGCGCCACGGACAATCCTTATCTGCAGTACTTCACGACGCTGGCTCCGTGGTGCAAACGCGACGCGCGCGTGTGGCAGGACGTGCGTGAGCTCGTCGCGCCGCCCGAGTGGCACGCGTTCAAGAACCGGGTGGCGTCGACGTACGCCTGGGCGGTGCCGACCGAGGAGGCGGTCGCGGCCGTCGCGCGCCATGCTCCGCGCGTCGTCGAGGTGGGCGCCGGAAGCGGCTACTGGGCGTGGATGCTCTCGCAGGCCGGTGTCGACGTCGTCGCGTTCGACGCGTCGCCGCCGGGATGGACCTGGCACCCCGTCGCCGTCGGCACCGAGCTCGCCGTCATGTCGTACCCGGAGCGCGCGCTCTTTCTCTGCTGGCCGCCGTGGAACACGGCGATGGCGGCGAACGCGCTCGCCTGTCATCGCGGCGAGGTCGTCGTGTACGTCGGCGAGTGGAACGGCGGCAGCGCGGAGCCTGCCTTCTTCGCGCGGCTCGCAGACGCGTACGACGTCGTCGAGGCCGTGGCGCTTCCGCAGTGGGCGTCCCGCGCCGACCTCCTCACGGTCCACCGGCTCAGAGAAGGCTGAGCGGCAGCACGAGGCTGCCGCTCGATCCTTCAGCTCCCGGCGGCGGCCGTCTGCAGAGCCGTCATGCGGTAGTAGATCGCTGGGTCGGCGGCCGTCGGATACGCCGGCGGGATGTAGAGCGTGTATCCCGCCGACATCGGCACCTCGCCGAGCGCGGCGATCTGCACCGGGACGATCACGGGCTCGCAGCCCGGGAACACGGCTGCCTCGTAGAGGTACACGACGTGTGACGCCGGGTAGATGCGAAGCAGGCGCTCGACGAGCAACGGGAATGCGGACTGGTCGTAGCCGGCGCTCTTGTACGTCGAATCGCCGACGACGCCGATCTGCCACAGCACCACCGAGCTCGTGGGATCGATCGTCCGGCCGTTCACGAGGAAGTCGGTGGCCTCGTACGACTGGCACCCGTAGATCCCGGGGTCGATGCCGAGGTCGGCGAACAGGCAGTCCTCGGCCGACACGCCGGGCAGCATCCGGGCGGAGTAGCCGTCGCTCCGCGCCCGCCGGATCGACTCGTGTGACGGATACACGAACACGCCGGGATGCCCGTAGCAGGCGAGACAGGTGAGGAGCCCGCCTCGGACGCACTCCAGGATCCGCGCGATCATCTCCTCGTACGTCTGGATGCGCGGCTTGCCCTCGGCGTACATGTGCGACAGGGACTCCGCGCCGTCCGGGTTGAGCCCGCGGATGACGTCCTCCGCGATCGGGTCGCCGACCACGTAGAGCACCCGGTCTGCCTTGCGGAGCCATGCGATCGCCTCGACCGTCAGGTGCCCGACCGTTCGGATGCCGGTGCCGACGACGACCAGCGAGCCCCGGGCATCGGCTCCCGCCTGGTCGTCCACGCCGTCGGCGAGCGCCACCGCGTGCTCGAGCTCGGAGACGCTCATTGCCCGACTCCGCCGCCGCCGGTCGTCTCGAGCAGCGGCTGGACGAGCGGAGGCACGATCTGCTGCGGTGCGATCTGGAGCGGGAAGATCGGGTGGATCACCTGCTGCGGTGCGATCTGGAGCGGGAAGATGGGGTGGATCACCTGCTGCGGTGGGAAGATGGGGTGGATCA
>DATDNT010000016.1:0-22399 GCA_036518135.1 Gaiellaceae bacterium
CACCAGCCGCAGGCGCGGCCATTTCACATCAAGCCTCTAGTAGCTCGAGCCGTTGTCGGAGAGGTCGACCGGGCCGATCCCGGCGACGACCGACTCCTGCGAGCGCTCGTGGAGCCGCTCGCGGCCGCGGCGCACTGCGACGAGGAACTTGTCGAGGTTCGTCTCGAGCGTGGCGAGCATGCCGTCGGCCCAGTCCTCCATCTCGAGGCGCATCTCGCGCGCAGAGCGGCGGGCCTCGTCGATGATCTCCTGCGCCTGGCGCTCGGCCAGCTTGACGATCTCGGTCTGCGAGGCCTCGCGCACGGCCTGCTCGCGGGCCTCCTGGAGGAGCCGGTCCTGCTCGCGCTTCGCCTCGGCGAGCATCTCCTGGCGCTCCTTGACGATCCACCGCGCCTGCTTGATCTCCTCGGGGATCGTCGCGCGCATCTGGTCGAGGATGTCGTAGATCTCCTCGCGGTCGATCCGGACCTGGTCGGTGAGCGGCACGGCCTTCGCGTTGTGCACGAGGTCGTCGAGCTTGTCGATCAGAACCAGTACGTCCATGAAATTCCAGTCTACTCCTGGTCGTGGAGGGGTGCGCCGACGCGACCGTTCGGGAACATCTCCTTCAGGCGTGCCGCGACCGCCCTCGGGACGAGCTCTTCGACATTTCCGCCGAACGACGCGATCTCCTTCACCCCGCTCGACGAGACGAAGCTCACCTGCGGGCTCGCCATCACGTAGACCGTCTCGATGTCCGGCGCCAGGTGTCGGTTCAGCTGGTTCATCTGGAACTCCCACTCGAAGTCCGAGACGACGCGCAGCCCCTTCACGATCGCGCCTGCGTCCCAGCGGCGCGCGAAGTCGACGACGAGCTCGCTGAACACGTCGACCTCGACGTTGTCGACGAGGCCGTCGAGCGCCTGCTTCAGAAACTCGACGCGCTCGGGCACCGTGAACATCGGCGTCTTGTGGTGCGGGTTGCCGACCACGCCGACGACGACGCGGTCGAAGATCTTCGCCGCGCGCGTGATGACGTCGACGTGCCCGTTCGTCACGGGGTCGTACGTGCCGGGATAGATCGCCGTGATCATCGTTCGAACAGCGTAAGCCTCGCGGAGCCGTACGTGCGGGATGTTCGCTCCCTGAGACCGGGCACCTCCGGCGCGTCGCCGCGGCTCGCCGTCTCCCAGACCACGAGGCCGTCGTCTGCGACCAGCTTGGCGAGGTGCGGCGCGAGCCGTTTCGCGTCGTAGTCGTACGGCGGGTCGCACAGCACGAGGTCGTAGCGGCGCCGTTCCTGCGCGATCGCGCGGACTGCGTCCTGGCACAGCACCGTCGCATGGAGGCCGAGCTTGTCGAGGTTCGCGTTGATCACGCGGCACGCCTCGCGGTCGTTCTCGACGAACGTCGCGGTCGCCGCGCCGCGTGACAGGGCCTCGAGGCCCATCGCGCCCGAACCTGCAAAGAGGTCGAGGACGTCGGCGTCGTCGACGGGGCCGATCAGGTTGAAGGCGTTCTCGCGGACACGGTCGGACGTCGGCCGCGTGTCGCGGCCCTTCGGTGCGGCGATGCGGTGGCCGCGGTGGGTGCCGGCGATGATCCTCAGCTGAACGGAATCGCGCCGGGCGGGGCGACGACGGAGACCTGCTCGTTCCAGCGGCCCATCACGGTCGTGACGGTGCCGGTCGGCCCGGAGGCGACCTGCTTCGCCGGCAGCGGCGCCGAGCCCGGCGTCACATAGAGCGTGACGGTCGCGGTCTTCCCGCCGCGCGTGACACTGCTGCGCACGCCGTGCGGCACGCTCGTGTACGGCCCGGGCATCGCGAGCTCGAGGACGAACGAGGGGAACGTCACCGCTTCGGCGACGACGCGATACGCACCGGCAGGCGGCTTCAGCACGAACCACTTCCCCGTGAACTTCGCCGCTTGCGCCGCGGAGAGACCCATGTACTCGCGGAGCGCGAACGCGTCGCCGCGAACGTACGCCGCGTGATTCGCCACGACCACGACGACGTGTCCCGTCGCGCCGCCCTTCGTGAACGTGATCCGCTGGATCCCGCGGTCGGCGAGGGCGTCGCCCACCATGACTTCCTTCGCGCCGGAGATCGTCGACGTCGACACGTAGTGCACCGAGTGCTGACGCGACGCGTCGAGGAGCGCGTGCTTGTACACGTCGCCGGGCACGGCGGCGGTGACCAGGAACGCGAGCAGGAAGCGCATCGCAGCAGGCTAACCGAATCCGAGCCGGTCCCTGGCGTGCCGTTAGCCCGCGCTTGGGCGACGGCGTCGTACAACAGGTGCGCATCGACCAACGCCAACAGAAAGGACGACACGATGCGCAAGCTCCTCATCTCCATCGCAGCCGCAACGGCGATCGCCGGCGGCGCGCTCACCGGCTCCGCGCTCGCCTCGCCGGACCTGCACCACCACGCCGCGAAGGCGGAGGCCCGGTCCGTCGACCGCCACGGCTCGCGCGACCGCTCCACCTCCCGCGACCGCTCCACCTCGCACTTCGAAAGGGCAGACCGCTGACCCGGGCGTCGAGGGGCCGTGGCTACTGCAGCGCGGCGGCGTCGGTGTCCGCCAGGAGCCGCTCTGCGTCGTCGTGCCACGGCCCCTCCTCGTCCCGCAGGCGCGCGGCGAGATCGCGGGCCTGCTCGAGCAGGTCGCGATCGGCGCGAAGCCTCGTGAAGTGGAGATCGCTCCAGCCGGACTGCCGCGTGCCGAGCAGCTGGCCCTCGCGCCGCAGCTCGAGGTCGACCTCCGCGAGCTCGAACCCGTCCGTCGTCTCGACGAGCGCCTGCAGGCGCTTCTCGGCCGTCTCCGTGAGCTCCTCCTGCTGCCGCGAGATGAGCAGGCAGTAGCTCTGCTCCGCGCCGCGGCCGACGCGGCCGCGCAGCTGGTGCAGCTGGGCGAGCCCGAACCGGTCGGCCTCCTGCACGATCATGATCGTCGCGTTCGGGACGTCGACCCCGACCTCGATCACCGTCGTCGCGACGAGGACGTCGAGCTCGTGCTCCTTGAACTGCCGCATCACCGCGCGCCGCTCGGCCGGCTTGAGCCGTCCGTGCAGCAGCCCGACGCGGTAGCCGTTCAGCTCCGCACGCCGAAGCCGCTCGGCCTCCGCCTCGGCGGCGCGCGCGAGCCGCGTCTCCGACTGCTCGATCAGCGGGCAGACGACGTACGCCTGCCGACCCGCGTCGAGATGAACGCGAAGGCGCTTGTACGCGTCGCTCGAGCGCTCGGCGCCGACCCATGCCGTGACGATCGGCTTCCGGTTCGCAGGCGGGCGCGCGATCTCGCTCACCGAGAGGTCGCCGTAGATCGTGAGCGCGAGCGTGCGCGGGATCGGCGTCGCCGTCATGTGCAGCACGTGCGTGGAGCGGTTCTCGGCGAGCGCCTTGCGCTGCTCGACGCCGAACCGGTGCTGCTCGTCGACGACCGCGACGGCAAGGTCGCGGAACACCACGTCGGGCTGGATGAGCGCATGCGTCCCGACGACGATCGGCGCCTCGACGCTCCCCTTCACGGTGCCCGTCACGAGAGCGACCTCGATCCCGAGCGGCGCGCACAGCGACTCGACCGTCAGGTAGTGCTGCTCGGCGAGCGTCGCCGTCGGCGCCATCAGCGCGCCCTGCTTCCCGCTCTCGACGGCGCGTAGCAGCGCGTAGAGCGCGACGACCGTCTTCCCCGAGCCGACGTCCCCCTGCAACAGCCGCTGCATCGGCGTCGTCTGCGCGAGATCGAGGTCGATCTCGGTGATCGCCCGTTCCTGGTGCTCGGTGAGCGCGAACGGAAGCACCTGGCGGTACCGCGTCATCAGCCCGCCGGGCTCGGGCAGCGCAGGCGCGACCGCGTCGGTCGTTCGAAGCCGGGCGACGACGAGCTGCAGCGCGAGGAGCTCCTCGAGCGCGAGACGCTTGCGTCCCGCCTCCGCCTGCTCGTCGTCGAGCGGGAAGTGCAGCGCCGCAAGCGCGTCGCGGTGGAGCGGCAGGTCGAGCTCCGCGGGAAGCGGGTCGGGCAGCAGCCGGCCGTAGCGCGCGAGCGCCGCGCGCACGAGCTCGCGCAGGCGCGTCGACGGGATCTGCTCGCTCGCGGGGTACACCGGCGCGAAGTCGGCGGTGCGCCGCGCCTCGCCGACGTCGTAGCTCTTCACCTCGAACCCGAAGCGCGACAGCTTTCCGCGCAGCCGCACGTGCGTGCCCGGCGTCAGCTTGTCGACGAGCCACGGCTGGTTGAAGAACTGCGCCGTCACCTGACCGCCCGAGTCGTCGCGGACCGCCGCCTGCACGAGCGTGCGCCGGCCGCGCAGCGGCCGCGCGCGAGCGCTGACTATTCGACCCTCGATCGCGACTTCGCCCTCGGAGAGGCCGAGCTTCGCGATCGGGACCTGCTCGGCGGCGGACTCGTGCCGCCTCGGCGCGTGCCGGAGCAGGTCGCGCACCGTCGAGATGCCGAACGCGCGCAGGCTCTTCGCGAGCGTCGGACCGACGCCGGGCAGGCTCTGCACGTCCAGTGTGTCGAGGTGCTGCGGCGGCGTCCATCCGCGCGGGCGCGGCCAGTCGTGCTGGACCACACCCGTGAAACCCGTGTGCATTCGGGTCATCGTCGCCACCGGGACCGAGCATAGGACCCGGACCGGACGGACCTACCGATAGGCCACCACGGCGTCGGTGCCGCCGCCGTCCGCGCGGCGTAGCTCGACGGTGCCGCCGTCGAGCTCGGCGAGCCGCCGCGCGATCGACAGCCCGAGGCCCGAGCCGCGGCTCTTGCCCTTTGTCCAGAAGCGGTCGAACGCGCGCGCACGCTCCTCGTCGGACAGCCCCGGCCCTTCGTCGACCACGTGCACTTCGTTCCGCTCGGCACGGACGCGAATCGTGCCGCCGCGCGGCGACGCGTCGATCGCGTTCGCGAGCAGGTTGTCGAGGACCTGCGCGATCCGCTCCTCGCTCGCGAACGCGTGCGCGTCGGACCCCTCGGCGACGATGTCGACGCCGTTCTCCGCGGCGAGCGGCGCCCACTGCCGCGCGCGTGCCGAGGCGACGGCGGCGAGGTCGGCGTCGGTGGCGCCGCCGCCCGACGCATCGACGCGGGCGAGGGCGAGGAGCGCGTCGACGATCCGCGAGAGGCGCTCCGCCTCGGCGATCGCACCGCGCGTGTCGCCGGTCTCGAGCCTGAGGCGGAGCGCCGTCAGCGGCGTGCGCAGTTCGTGCGAGGCGTCCGCGACGAACTGCTCCTGCGACCCGAGGAGCGCCGCGAGGTTCGCCGTCGTCCGGTTCAGCTCGGCCGCGAGCCGGCGCACGTCGGCCGGCCCGTCATCCTCCGGCGCGCGTGCGTCGAGCTCGCCGGCGCCGACCCGCGCCGCCGTCTCCTGCACGCGCCGCAGCGGACCCGAGATCGACCGTGCGAGGAGCAGCCCCACGAGCGCGGCCGCGGCGAGCACGACGGCCGCGACGGCGAGCAGCACGAGCCGGTAGCGGTTGACGCGGTGGTCGAGCGTCGAGGTCGGATACGTGATCCGGACGGCCCCGAAGACGGCGCCGGAGGACGCAACCGGAACGGCGACGTAGATCAAGCGCGTGTGCAGCACGTTCGACGAGCGCGTGCCGGCGACGGTGCGGCCGGCGAGCGCGGCCGCGATCTCCGGACGCGACGCGAACTGGCGCTCACCGGGAAACGTCGGGTGCGAATCCGCGATGCTGACGCCGCGCCGGTTCACGATCACCATCCTCCCGCCCGTGTCTCGGCGATATGCGAGGGCAGTCTGCTGCAGGGCCGGGGACGTCGCACCCGTCTGGAGCACGTCCTCGGCGAGCGAGGCGGCGGCGAACGCGTCGCGCTCCACCTTCGCCGTCAGGTCCTGCCGTTCGTTCCGCGCGTTGACGATCGCGAGCGGCAGTTCGAGCGCGACGAGGACGACGACGGTCAGCGCGAGGTAGCTCGCGAGCAGGCGCCGCGTCACGCAGCGAACCGAAGACCGACACCGCGAACGGTCTCGATCAACGACGGGTCGCCGAGCTTCCGGCGCAGCGAGGCGACATGGACGTCGACCGTCTTCGAGGAGCCGTACCACGTCGTGTTCCAGACCTCCCGCAGGAGGCGCTCGCGGTCGACGACGGCTCCTGCCTCGCGCACGAGCACGGTCAGCAGGTCGTATTCCTTCCCCGTGAGCTGCACCTCGTCGCCGTCGACGGTGACGCGGTGCGCGCGCAGGTCGATCCGAACGGGCCCCGCAGCGAGCTCCTCCGCCTCCTCGCGGCGCGTGCCGGTCCGCCGCGCGACCGCGCGGATCCTTGCGACCAGCTCGCGCAGGCCGAACGGCTTGACGACGTAGTCGTCCGCGCCGAGCTCGAGCCCGACGACGCGGTCGACCTCCTCCCCGCGCGCCGACACGACGATGATCGGGACGTCGGAGCGGCGCCGGAGCTCGCGGCAGACGGTGAAGCCGTCGACGTCCGGAAGCCGCAGGTCGAGGAGGACCAGGTCGGCTGGCGCCGCCTCGAGGGCTTCCGCTCCGGTCGCGGCGCGCGTGACGGCGAAGCCTTCGCGCTCGAGCCCGGCGACGAGCGGCTCCGCGATCGAGTCGTCGTCTTCCACGAGCAGCAGGTTCATGTGCTCATCGTCGCAGCCGACATGCACCGCGTCCTCGGGGTTTCACCGATTCTTGGAGAACCTTTCACCTCGCGTTTCCCCGCGCTTGGCGCGGCCCCTCCTAGCGTTCTCGGCATGAAACGCACACATGCAGTCCTCATCTCGCTGATGCTCGCCGCGGCCGTCGTCCTCGGCTCGTTCGCCGCGATCCGGTCGACGCAGCTCAGCACCGGCGCCGCCGCGGCTCCTCGCGTCGACTCGGCGCAGATCGCGCGGCAGAACGCGGCACTCGACCGGGCGGAGGCGGCCCTGCGCGCCCAGCTGAAGAAGCGGCCGCCCGCGATCAAGCCCATCCAGGCGGCCGCTCCGGCCGCCGCTGCTCCGCAGACCGTCATCTACAAGCGCGCTCCGACGATCGTCCACGTGCTCCACCGCCACGGCGAGCACGAGAACGAGGGCGGCGGCGACGGAGGCGGCGGAGGCTTCGATGACTAGCCACGTCGCACGGCTGTACGGGCTGATGGTCGCGATCCTCGTGTTCTTCGTCGCCTGGGCGGCGGTCGTCGCCCATCCGTGGTCGACGCGCGCCGCCGTGAAGACCGATCCGCGCATCGCAGCGCTCGTGGCGCGCCAGCACCGGATCCACCGGGAGTCGGTGCGCGTCCAGCGGATCGTCGACGCCCGGTGGGCCGCGTACCGCCGCGCGCTCGCGAAACGGAGCGCCGCGGCCGCGGCCGCGCAGATGACCGCCGCCCGGGTGACGCCGTCGGTGCGCGTCGTGACGCTGCCGGCCC
Source organism: Gaiellaceae bacterium (assembly GCA_036518135.1). Taxonomy (GTDB): domain Bacteria; phylum Actinomycetota; class Thermoleophilia; order Gaiellales; family Gaiellaceae; genus PALSA-600. Next base: position 7,368 of record DATDNT010000016.1, read on the forward strand.
TGACCGTGACGAGGGTGTCGTGATGCGCACCCGTGTGTTCCGCGCAATGGGAACGACGGTCGAGCTGCACGTCGAGGCCGACCACGCCGAGCGGGCGTTCGACGCCGCCGAGGCCGAGTTCGAGCGGCTCGAGCAGGTGATGTCGCGCTTTCGACCCGATTCGGAGCTCTCGCGGCTCAACGACGCCGGCACGCTCGCGGTCTCCTCCGATCTCGCCGAGGTCGTGACGCTCGCGGTGGAGGCGCGCGAGCGCACCGGCGGCAGCTTCGACCCGACCGTGCACGACGCGGTCGTGGGCGCCGGGTACGACCGCACATTCGAGGCGTTGCCGCCCGACCGCGACCGGGACCCGAAGCCGGCGCCGTGCCTCGGCGGCGTCGAGGTCACCGGCCGCCGCGTCTCGATCGAGAGCGGATTCCGCCTCGACCTCGGCGGGATCGGCAAGGGCTACGCCGCAGAGCGCGTGGCCGAGCTGCTCGCGCTGACGGGCCCCTCCCTCGTCAGCGCCGGCGGGGACGTCGCCGTCCGCGGCGTCCCCGCCGAAGGGAGCTGGGCCGTCGCCGTCGACGAGTCGCTGACACTCGGGCTCGAGCGGGGCGGGCTCGCCACCTCGGGGACGGGCGGCCGACGCTGGCGGCTCGGCGGCGCGTCGCAGCACCACCTGATCGACCCGCGGACCGGGAGCCCGGCGCGAACCGACGTCGTTCGCGTCACCGCGGTCGCGGGCGACGCCGTCGAGGCGGAGGTGCTCGCGAAGACGCTCCTCCTCGGAGGCTCTGCCGCGGCCGTCGCAGCGTCCGTTCCCGCGGTCATCCTCACCGAGGACGGGCGCACGCTGACGACGGGAGGTCTCTGATGCACCACGACCCCACGTTCTGGCTGATGGCGCGCGCGAGCGGGTTGACGGCGTACGCGATCCTCACCCTGTCCGTGCTGGCGGGGCTCGTGCTCAAGTCGCGTCCGTTCGCGCGGCTGCGCGCCGCGACCGCGACCGAGGTGCACAAGACACTCGCCGTCACCGGCCTCGGTGCGCTCGCGCTGCACGCCGTGTCGCTCGTGCTCGACTCCACCGTGAAGGTGACGATCCCCGCGCTCGTCATCCCGGGGCTCGTCGCCTACCGGCCGCTCGCGGTCGCGCTCGGCGTCGTCGCCGCGTGGCTCTTCGTCGTCGTCACGTCGTCGTTCTGGGTCCGCAAGCGCATCGGCGCACGGATGTGGCGCCGTCTCCACTGGCTCACGTTCGCGCTGTTCGGGCTGTCGACGATCCACGGTGTCGCAGCGGGCACCGACACGAGCCAGCCGTGGGCGCGCGCGCTCTACCTCGGCGCGCTCGGCGCCGTCACGGCGGGCATCGTATGGCGCGCGCTCGTGCCGCCGGCACGGAGAGTGCCCGCGTGAAGTGGCTGCTCGTCGCCGCGGCGGCGCTCGTGGCAGTCGTCGCGGTCAACGTGTTCCTGCTCGCCTACGGCGCCGACCGGCACGACCCCGTCGGCCGGCTCAGCCCCGTGACGACGCTGCCGGTGACGCAGCCGGCCCCGGGGACGCAGCCGGCGCCGGGGGCGCCGGCGCATCGCGAGCGGGAGGACGATTAGGCCTGCTCAGCGGCGTCGCGAACCGGATCATCGCCGGGCATGCGGTCTGCGCGCGACCGCCCTCGCGCCCGTCGACCTACGCGTCCCAGGGAGAGGGACGCCCGTTGCCGGGAAGACAGCAGTCGGGCGCGCACGTGTCGTGGCTCGGTCCGAAGCGGCCGACCGACCGGCTGGGCTCCGCGCCCGCCAGCCGTTCGACGATCGCCTCGCGGATCGCCGCGACGAACGCCGGGTGCGTGCCCGCGGTGCCCGCGCGCGCGAACGGCAGCCCGCGCGCCTCGGCGGCGTCACGCGCCTCGACGTCGAGGTCGTACCGCACCTCGAGGTGGTCCGAGACGAAGCCGATCGGTGCGACGACGACACCCTGCGCGTCGAGCGCCTCGATGTGGTCGACGATGTCGGGCTCGAGCCACGGCACCTGCGGCGGCCCGCTGCGCGACTGGTAGACGAGCTGCCACTGCTCGACGCCGACCGCCTCCGCGACGAGGCGCGCCGTCTCGCGCAGCTGCGTCTCGTACGCGCAGTTCCTCGCCATCGCGAGTGGGATCGAGTGGGCGGTGAACGCGACGTGCGAGCCGTCGGGCACGAGAGCGAGCGCTTCGCGTACGCGCTCGGCGTTCGCTTCGACGAAGCCCGGATGGTTGTAGAGCATGCGCAGCCGCGCGATCTCCGGAGCGTCGTCGCCGACCGCCTGCTGAGCGTCGAAGACGTTCTCCCGGTACTGCCGGCAGCCGGAGTACGAGCTGTACGCCGACGTGAGGAACGCGAGTGCGCGCCGAACCCCGTCGTCGCGCATCTCGCGCACCGTGTCCGCGAGGAACGGGTGCCAGTTGCGGTTCCCGAAGTAGACCGGGAGATCGACGCCGTGCGCGCGCAGCTCCACCTCGAGGGCGGCAATCAGCTCGCGATTCTGGTCGTTGATCGGACTGACGCCGCCGAAGAGCTCGTAGTGGTGCGCGACCTCGAGCAGGCGCTCGTGCGGAACGCCGCGGCCACGCGTCACGTTCTCGAGGAACGGCATCACGTCGCCCATCCCTTCCGGGCCGCCGAACGACACCACGACGATCGCGTCGAACGGAGGCTGCGCGGGCGTCGCGCGATCTGCTGGCTGCTTGCGCTCTTCTGCCGGGATCACGATTGGTCGGGGTCTTCGAACCAGAAGAACCCGACCGTACCCGGACCGGCATGCGTGCCGATGACGGCACCGAGCTGCGTCGCGATCTCGATCTGCGCGTGCGGCCGCACGTGCTCGACGAGCGCGCGGAGCGCATCCATCCGCTCAGGCGCCGCGGCATGCGCGATGCCCACCTTCAGCCGCGGCGAGTCGGACGAGGTCGACTCGAACAGGTTGCGAAACTCGTGGAACGCCTTCTGGTTTCCTCGCACGCGCTTCAGCGGCACGACCTCGCCGTCGCGGATCGTGAGAATCGGCTTCACGTTCAGGAGGTTGCCGGCGAACGCAGCCGCCTTCCCGATTCGGCCGCCTTTCGCGAGGTACTCGAGGGTGTTCACGGTGAAGAGCAGCTTGTGCTCGCGCCCGTACGTCGCCACGAACGCGTCGATCTCATCGTTCGTCGTCCCGCGCTCGAGCCGGCGCTGGACGCCGAGCGCGAGCAGGGCGAGTGACGCCGAGACGGTGCGCGTGTCGATCACGCGCACCTTGCCGCCGCCGAGCATCTCACCCGCAGTCACCGCGCTCGCGTACGTGCCGGAGAGCGTCGAGCTGATCTGCAGCGACAGGATGTTCTCGTAGCGCGGCGCGAGCTCCTCGTACGCGGCGAGGAAGTCGCCCGGCGTCGGCTGCGACGTCGTCGGGAGCTGCGCCGCAGCCTGCAGCCGCTCGTAGAACCTCGCGGGATCGATGTCCACGTAGTCCTTGAAGCTCTCGTCGCCGAAGCGCACGTAGAGCGGAACGACGCGGAAGTTCGCAAACCGCTCCGGCGCGTCGGGGAAGTCGGCGGTCGAGTCGAGGACGACCGCGGTGTTCTCGGCGGTGAGGGTCATGCGGCGGCGGCCTCGCAGACGGTGCTCACGAGCCGGTCGAAGTCCTGATCCTTCGTGACGCATGCGACTGCGCCGGCCGCGAGGACCTCGCTCACCTCGTCGGCGGTGACCGACGCCGTGAGGCAGACGACTCTGGTCTCGGGCGCGGCCTCGAGCACCGCGCGCGTCGCCTCGGCGCCGTTCAGACCGGGCATGCGGTAGTCCATCAGCACGACGTCCGGCTGCCGCTCGCGCACGAGGTCGGGGGCATCGTTGCCCGACGACGCGGTGCCGACGATCTCGATCTCGTCCCGCAGCCCGAACAGCAGCTCGAGGGTCGCGCGGAAGGTGTCGTTGTCCTCGACGAGGACAACGCGGACCGGAGTCATGCCTGGAGCCACTCCGCGACGATATCCCCAAGCTCGCCCGGAGCCTCGGCCGGTATGTCGTGGCCCGACTCGACGATTCGTACGTCGGCCCACGGCACGAGCCGCTCGAACCGCGGGACGTGCTCGGTGGAGAGCGGGTTCCGGCCCGCAGCGACGAGGAGCACGCGCGTCTCCCGGTCGAGCTTCGGAAGCGCCGCCGCCGCGTCGTAGCGCGCGTATCCCTCGAAGATCGCGGCCATCGTCGACCGCGCCTCCTCCGTTCCGGCCTCGTCGAGCGGCTCCGGCGGGAAGTCGGACCCGCCGAAGTGGCCGCCGTCGACGAGGACGACGGCCCTCGGGCGGACGAGCAGCGCCGCGGTCACCGCGACCGCGCCGCCCCACGAGAAGCCTCCGTAGGCGTCGGCGCCCGTCGCCGCGAGCTCGCCGGCGAGTGACGGGATCGACCAGTCGGTCCGCTCGTCGTAGCGCGGGTCGAGCGTCGTGACGTCGACGCCCGCGGCCGCGAGCGCCGGCGCGATCGGCTCGAACGAGTCCGGCCCGCCGCCTCCGCCGGGCCAGAACGCAAGCCTCATTCCGCCGACAGGAGCAGCGGGTAGTGCGGCTGGCCGCCGGGGTGCACCTCGAGCTCGACGTCCGGGTGCTCGCTCTTGATGTGGTCGAGCAGCGCGTCCAGCACCGGCGCGTCGTCGCCGGTGAGCAGCGTCAGCACCGCGCGCGGCTCGTCGAGCAGCCTCCGCAGCACCGCCTGGGCGACCTCGTCGAACGTCTCGCCGCCCGCAACCGGCTCGCCGTCCGCAAGGCCGAGCCACTTCCCCTGCCGCACCGCGACGCCGTTCAGCTGCACGTCACGGCTCGCGACGGTCACCGCGCCGGTGGCGACCGCGCCGACGGCTTCCTGCATCGCCTCGACGTTCGTGTCCGCGCCCGCCGACGGATCGAACGCGACGAGCGCGGCCAGGCCCGCCTGGATCGACCGCGTCGGCACGACGCGCACGGTCTTCTCAGCGTTCGCCGCCGCCTGCTCGGCGCTCATGATCACGTTGCCGTTGTTCGGCAGCACGACGACCTCGTCCGAGGTCGCCCGGCCGACGGCGGCGAGGATGTCGGCCGTGGACGGATTCATCGTCGCGCCGCCGTCGACGACGAGCGCACCGAAGCTCTCGAAGAGCGCGCGGTTGCCCTTGCCGGAGCTGACCGCGACGACGCCGCAGGCCGCGGGCTCGTCGTCGGGGACCGCGTGCAGCAGCCGCTCCTCGCGCTGCGCGGTCTGCTCGTGCATGTTCGCCACCTCGACCCCTCCGACGATGCCGCGCGCGACGCCGAGCGAGAGCGCGCGACCCGGGTCGTCGGTGTGGATATGGACCTTCAGCGCAGTGCGGTCGCCGACGACGAGCAGCGAGTCGCCGAGCTTCTCGAGCTCGGACTCGAGCTCGTCGAGGTCGAGCGTCTCGCCCTCGACGACGAACACGGTGCAGTAGCGGAATTGCGAAAGCTCCTGGTGGATGGCTTCGATGCCGAGATCGGCGTCGAGCTCCGGTGGCGACTCGATCGTCTCGCCCGTGAGCGCGTGGTGGATGCCGCGCACGATCTCGACGAGACCTGCGGCGCCTGCGTCGACGACGCCGGCCTCGCGCAGCACCGGGAGCATGTCCCGCGTCTGCGCGACGGTGTCGTCACCGCGCGCGATGATCGTCGCGAGGTCTCCGCCGTGCTCCGCCGCATCCGCCATCGAGCGGATCGCGGTCAGCATCGTCCCCTCGACCGGCTTCTTCACCGCACGGTACGCGGCGTCGCTCGCCGACCGGAACGCCTTCGCGAGATCGTCCGTCACCGCCAGCGACTCGCACGCGCCGCGCACGATCTGCGACAGGATCACGCCGGAGTTGCCGCGCGCGCCCATCAGGGCGGCGCGCGTGACCTCGTGTGCGAGCCCGGGACGGTCGTCGGGGCCGTCCTTGTGCAGCGCCTCGTCGATCGCACGAACCGTCAGCGTCAGGTTGGTGCCGGTGTCCCCGTCGGGCACCGGATACACGTTGAGGTCGTCGACGCGGCGGCGATGCGCCTCGATCGACGCACGCGCGCCTTCGACGAGCTCGTGGACCTCAGCCCTCACGCGCTCTGCCTGACGCGCTGGATGACGACCTCGACAGCGGCGACCGTCAGCCCCGTGAGGCGCTCGACGTCGTAGGCGACCTGGGAGCGGACCGTCGAGGCGACCTCGGCGAGGTTCAGGCCGTGCTCGACGACCACGTGCAGCTCGATCCGGAGCGCCTGCGGCCCGCCGTCGAGGCTGATCCCGTCGCGGCGGAACATGCGGCCGACGCGCGAGCCGGCGCTGAGGCCGACGACGCCGTAGCACCCGAGCGCCGTCTCGGCGACGATCTCCGCCACGGCCTCACGGCTGATCGTGAGCCGCCCGTGCTCGAGCTCGAGGGTCAGGTCGTCCGCCACGCCGGACCATTAGACCGAAAACGATCGGCGGCGGTTGCGGTGGTCAGCCGATCGCGTGACGCGCGAACGCGTAGGCGTACGGATGCTCGAAGAGGTCGAGCGGGTTGTCGCCGGGCTCGACCGGGAGCTCGAACCGCTCGCCCGTCGCCTCGTCCTCGACGGCGACGGCGGCGCGGTGCCTCCGCCTGCTCCAGAAGAGCGCGACGTCCACGGTCCCCGAGCGCCTCAGCGCGAGCAGCTTGGGCGTGTGGTCGAATGTCAATGTCGTCGTCATGCCCCGGGTTCTACGCCCGCGACGGCAAGGCCGGGGCCAACGCGAGGCGAGGATTCGGCAAGGCTTCGTCACGGACAGCGGCCCGCACGAAACGCGGCGAGGTCGCGCGGAGGCAACAGCCACCGCCAGCGCCCCGCGACCCTGAGCGCGTGAAGCGTCGCGATCGTCACTCCGTCGTCCGAGGACACCTGCACGGAGACCGCCGTCGACGGCATATTCCGGCCGAGCACCTGGACGGCCTCGTCGTAGGAGTCGAGCACCTTGAAGCTCTTCAGCCGGAACCCGTTCCGTGCACAGCCGACGTACGCGTTGCGCGAGACGACCGCTTGCTGTGCCGGGACGAGGTCGTCGTACAGCCGTCCAGACTGCGCGCGCGAGAACTCGACGGTGACACGGTGGAGGAACGCCGTCGCGGACTCGCTCTTCACATGCGTGCCGCCGCAGCCGGCGAGCGCGAGCGCGGCGACCGCGAGCATCACCAGCTTCACCATGCCGATGCCTCCCGATCCGAAGGGACGAAGTCGATCGCGCCGAGGACGAGCTCCCCGCCGTCGGGCGAGAACACGACCGCGCCGATCGCCGGTCGCCGCGCGACGTACGCGGCTGCGTCGTCGACGGGCGCGATCGCGAGTGCGGTCGCGTGTGCGTCGGCCTCGACGGGGTCGGCCGCGACGACGGTCGCCGCCAGGGCGCCGGCGCGCGCAGGCCGGAGCGTCGCGGGGTCGATCAGGTGGTGCAGCGCGCCTCGCGGGCCGAAGCGCCGTCGGATCGGCCCGGACGTCGCCGCCCCGCCGCCCCGGAGGCGAATCGTGCCGGCCGTGGCGCCGGTTCGCGGCGACTCGACCGCGATTCGCCACGGGCCGCCGCCCGGAGGCTCGCCCGAGACCGCGACGTCCCCGCCGAGGTCGACGACGGCTCCGGGAAGCTGCGGCCACGAGTCGCGCATCACGGCGAGCGCCCGCGCCGCGATCCATCCTTTGGCCGTCGCCCCGAGATCGATCGCGGTCCTGTCCCCCACGCGGACACGCCGGTTCGCCGCGTCCACCTCCACCCGCGCCACGTCGGAGGGCGGCGGCTGCGCCGGGCGGTGGTCGAGGTCCTCGTACGACCGGTCGTAGCCGGCAGCGGCGAGCGCCGGGAGCAGCGCCGGATCGCAGCGCCCGCCGGTGGCCTCGCGCATCGCGACGGCGGCCGCGAGCGCGCCCAGGAGGCGGTCGCCGACGGTGACCCACTCGCCGGCGGCCGCGTTCACGCGGCTGAGGTCGCTGTCCGCGTCGAACCGCGACAGCGCGCGCTCGCATGCATCTACCTCCGCGTGTGCTGCGCGCATCGCGCGGCGGGCGCTCGGAAGCTCGAGCGGCGACGCGGACACCGCGAGCGCGCACGACGTGCCGAGCGCCGAGAACGCCGACGTGTGCAACACGCGCGTCACGCGCGTACCGGCCGCGGGACGAGGATGCGCGCGTAGACGAGCCACAGCGACGGAGCGATCGCGCCGCCGGCGACCAGCAGGCCGGTCGTCCCCCGCATGTCGGTGCCGGCGGTCAGGCCGTGACCGACGGCGCACGCGAACGCCGCGAAGGCCGCGTAGTGCAGGAGCCGCCAGCGACGCTGCGTCAGCCGCCGTCGGACGTGGAACGAGAGCGCCAGCGTGAGCATGAGCCACGCTGCGAGGACGCCGGCAGCGACGGCAACCGGGCGCCACGGCGCGATCCCGGGCACGAGCAGCACCGGCAGCGAGAAGCGCATCACCGGGTCGAGGAGCAGCGCGACGCCGTGCAGCGCGACGGCGCCGAGACCGCACCACATCAGGCTCTGGTGCCACACGAGGATCGACTTCTGGCGCAGGGGCGGGAAGAGGCGGAGGCTCATCGCGAGCCCGAGCCAGATCGCGGACGAGAGGAGGAGCAGCGCCGTCAGCCCCGCGGCGCGCGCGACGAGCCACGCAACGGGGACAGCCGTCGATGCGGCGGCGCCGATCATCCCGCGGGCACGGGCGACGTGCGCGTCGTCGCGTGCGTCGTCCCCGCCGTCGCGGGCACGAGAAGCTGCCCGTTCTTGCCGTGCACGACGACGACCGGCGCCTGCGTCGCCGGCTGCTGGCGCGTCCACGCGAGGACGGCCAACACCGCGAACAGCAGCCAGACCGACGCGAGCGTCGCCCACACGCCGCGCACCTCAGCCTCCGAAGTCCTGCGGCTCGACGACGGGTGCCGGCTGCTGCGGCGCCTGCACCGTGGAGACGATCTGGACCGGCGCCGCGGGGTGACGCGCCAGCCCGGCGATCGCCGCGGCGGCAGTGAGGGTCGTCCCGGCGAGCGCCGCGGCGAGCCACATGAGCTCGCGGCGCGACGGGTTCGCGTGCGTCATACCACCGCCATTCCTACGGCAGCGCGGCCGCGGCGCCATCCGTGCGTTCACGGACTCTTGGACGAATCCTTGCCTGCGCTTCGCCCGCGGCTGCGGTGCGCGCTCCTACGGTGACCTCGTCAACCGAAAGGAGCAACCAGATGCCTCTCTACCGTGTCTCGATCGACCGCTCGCTGTGCAGCGGCTTCGGCGCGTGCGTCGACGCGTCGCCCGACGTGTTCCGGCTCGACGGATCCGGGATCGCGCTCGCGACCGTGGCCGAGACCGCCGACCCGCGCGTCCTCGACGCCGCCGACGCGTGCCCGATGGGCGCGATCGTCGTCGAGGAGGTGGCGGCCGCGTGACCCGCACCGTCCTCGTCGCCGGAGCCGGGCTCGCCGGCTCGCGCGTCGCCGAGTCGCTCCGCGACCGCGGCTTCGACGGACGCATCGTCGTCGCCGGCGACGAGCCGCACGCGCCGTACGAGCGGCCTGCGTTGTCGAAGGAGCTGCTCGCAGGCACGCGCGCCGACGCGTTCCTCCGGCCGGAGTCGCACTGGGCCGACCGCGCGATCGAGCTCAGGACGCGCGCCGCCGTCGCGGACGTCGACGCCGAGCGGCGGACGGCGACGGTCGACGGCGAGCCGCTCGCGTGGGACGCGCTCGTCGTCGCGACCGGTGCGCGGGCGCGCACGCTCGACGGCCCGCGCGGCGTCCACACGCTGCGCACGCTGAACGACGCGACGGCGCTCCGCGACGCCGTCGGCCCGGCGACGCGCGTCGTCGTCGTCGGGGCCGGCTTCATCGGCGCGGAGACGGCGTCGACGCTGCTGCCGAAAGCCGCGTCGGTCACGATCGTCGAGCCGCTCGCGGCACCGCTCCTGCGCATCGTCGGCCCGGACGTCGGCTCGATCCTCGCGCGACGCTACCGCGCACACGGCGTCGACCTCCGTCTGGGCCGCGGCGTCGAGCGCATCGGCGGCGGCGAACGCGTCGAGTTCGTGGAGCTCGACGACGGCAGCATCCTCCCCGCCGACGTCGTCGTCGTCGGCATCGGCGCCGTGCCGACCTCGCCGCTCGGCGGCGCGCTGCACGTCGACGAGCACGGCCGCGCGGCCGTGCCCGGCGTGTTCGCGTGCGGCGACGTCGCGGTCTGGCATCGGCCGTCACTCGGCAAGGCGCTGCGCGTCGAGCACTGGACGAGCGCGTCCGGCCAGGCGCGCGCCGTGGCCGCCGCGATCCTGGGACAGGCGGAGCCGTACGACGAGGCGCCGTACTTCTGGTCCGATCAGTTCGGCCTTCGCCTCCAGCACGTCGGGCATGCGGAGTCCTGGCATGCCGTCGTCCTCGAGGGCGACGAGGCGGCGTTCACCGCGCGCTACGTCGACCGCGACGGACACCTGCTGTCCGCGCTCGCGGTCAACCGCGCGCGCGACGTGCCGGTGCTCAGGAAGGAGCTGGCGGCGTAGCCTGTTCGCGGACGAGCTCGAGCGTCGCGCAGTGGAGGCCGGCGATCGCGAACTTGTGGCTCTCCGAGAAGTCGACCTGGATCACCTCGACGTCGTGCTGCTCGAGCGCGCGCACGACCGTCGGCGAACCTGCATTCATCACGACCTTCCCCGGCGCGAGCGTGACGCCGTTCAGCGCGAGGTCCCAGTACTCCTCGACCGGCACCTCGATGATCGTGAAGTCGCGCTTGACGAGCTCGCGGACGAAGCCGTAGTTCACGAGGTGCGGCGCGAGCAGGCACTTCCGCTCGTCGACCGTCAGCATCACCATGTCCATGTGGGACGTGCCGATGTTGCCGTGGCCCGTCGTGTCGTACCACCCGGGGCTGTGGCACACGATCAGCTCGATCCCGAGGTTCGAGAGCACGAACTCGAGCTGCCGCAGGCCTTCCTCGTTCGCGACGACGGATTCGTTGAACGCGAACGTCTTCGAGTCGAGCCACCGGCCCGCGCCCGGCTCGCAGATCCCCTTGCCGTGGATCGTCAGGTAGATCGGCACCTGCAGCGCCGCGAGCGCCTGCTCCCAGATCACCTCGCGCCCGCGCTGCCACGAGCCGAGCCCATAGCGGTGCACGATCGCGCCGCCGCGGACGACGAGGCCGCCGCCGGCGAGCGTCACGAGGTTCTTGATCCAGCCGTACGCGCCGATCGCCGGCACCGGCGGCTCGATGTAGTTCACGCGCACGCCGTTGTCGGCGAGAGCCGCGTAGTACTCGTCGAACTGCGCCTGCAGCTTCCCGAGGTCGGCGTTGCCGGCGGCCGACGAGTAGTAGTACTGCCACTCCTCCGCGTACTCGGGCCTGATCTCGTTCTCGGTCGGCCGTGAGACGAGCACCTCGCGCAGCGTCCCGATCCCCTCGGCGCCCCACGGCCGCCCCCAGACCTGCTCGACCTCGTCGTAGAAGTCGGTCTCGTGGAGCATGTAGTTCCGGAGCGGCTTGCCGGGCTCGAACCACGGCAGCGTCTCGAGCACCTCGCGCTCGTCGTGGAACGCGGCGGGGCGCGGCGAGGAGTACTCGAGCGCGACGGAGCGACCGTCGGCGGTGCGCACGGTGAACGGGACGAGCTCGCGGGTGCTGGTGTCTTCGGTGGCGGCCATGGACGGATCCTACGACCCGTCGCGCGAACCGCCTAGACGGCCTTCGTGACCTTGCCGCTCTTCAAGCAGCGCGTGCACACGTAGGCGCGCGTCGGCGAGCCCTTCAGCAGCACCCGGACCCGCTGGAGGTTCGGGTCGAAGCGCCGCTTCGTGGCGACCATCGAGTGCGAGCGGTGGTGCCCGAACGCGGGCTTCTTGCCGCAGATTGCGCAGACCTTCGACATGGCGGCGGGCAGTGTAGCCGTTATTGGCGGGCGGATGCCCGCAGCCGGGCGAAGAGATCGGCCATCTCGAGCGCCGACCGCACCGCGTCCGCCGCTTTCGGGATCCGCGCCTCGGCCTGCTCGACGGTGTCGACGGTGAGCACGCCGAATGCGACGGGCACGCCGGTCTCGATGCCGGCGAGCTGCAGCCCCGACGCGCATTCCGACGCGACGTAGTCGAAGTGCGGCGTGTCGCCGCGGACGATCGCCCCGAGCCCGACGATGCACGCGTACCGGCGCGTCTTCGCGAGCGCCATCGCGGCGAGCGGGAGCTCGAACGCGCCCGGAACGGGCATCACGGTGATCGCGTCCTGCGCGACGCCCGCCTCGGCGAGCGCGTCGAGCGCCACCTGGAGCATCTGGTTCGTCACGCCGCCGTTGAAACGCGAGACGACGACGCCGACGGAGCGGCGATGACCGAGCGGCGTTCCCTCGAGCACCGTGTAGCCGTCCGGCACCTCCACCTCGCCGCGCACGTGCTCGACGCTTGCCCCGTCCGGCGGCGACTCCTCGATCACCGCGGCCGACGCCGGCGCGGGCCAGCCTTCGAACGGGTCGCCGTCGCCTCCGGGCGCGGGCGCGGCCGCCGGAGCGGGCGCGGCGGGCGCCGCGGGCGCCGGCGTCACGACCGACTCGTCGGACTCCTCGGGCGGGGAGAGCGGCGGCGGCGAGAGCGGCGGCATTGCGGACGGCTGATCGGGATCGCTCATTCAGAAGGCTCCGGTTCGTAGTCGAGGTTCTTCAGGTCTTGGTGGTGCAACCTGTGCCCGAGCTTATCCCTCTTCGTGCGGAGGTAGCGTCGGTTTTCGGTGTGAGGCGCGACCTCGATCGGCACCTGCTCCACCACCGTCAGCCCGAATCCGTCGATCCCCGTGAGCTTCTTCGGGTTGTTCGTGAGGATCCGGATCGTGGTCAGGCCGAGGTCGGCGAGGATCTGGTTGCCGATGCCGTAGTCGCGCGCGTCGGCGGGAAAGCCGAGCTCGAGGTTCGCCTCGACGGTGTCGCGGCCGCGCTCCTGCAGCTCGTACGCGCGCAGCTTGTTCAAGAGGCCGATCCCGCGGCCCTCCTGCGCCATGTAGAGAAGGACGCCGCGTCCCTCGTCCTCGATCTGCGCGAGCGCGTGCTCGAGCTGCTCGCCGCAGTCGCAGCGCAGCGAGTGGAAGACGTCGCCCGTGAGGCACTCCGAGTGGACGCGCACGAGCACGTCCGCCGCGCCGTCGACGTCGCCCTTCACGAGCGCGACGTGCACCTTGCCGGTGAGCTTCTCCCGGAAGCCGATCGCGGTGAACTCGCCGAGCTCCGTCGGCAGCCGTACGGCCGCACCGCGCTCGACGAGCTTCTCGTGCCGCCGTCGGTACTCGACGAGGTCGGCGACCGTGACCATCTTCAGCCCGTGCCGTTCGCAGTACGGGATCAGGTCGGGGACGCGCGCCATCGTCCCGTCGTCGTTCATGATCTCGCACACGACGCCGGCGGGCGTGAGCCCGGCGAGGCGTGCAAGGTCGACCGCCGCCTCGGTCTGGCCGATCCGCTCGAGGACGCCGCCAGGCTTCGCGCGCAGCGGGAACACGTGCCCCGGCTGCACGAGGTCGTGCGCGGTGGACCCCGGATGGATCGCGACCTGGATCGTGTGGCTGCGGTCGGCCGCCGAGATGCCGGTCGTGACTCCCTCGCGCGCCTCGACGCTGACGGTGAACGCGGTGCCGAGGGGCGCCTCGTTGCGGTCCGTCATCGGGCGCAGCCCGAGCTCGTCCGCCCGCTCCTCGGTGAGGCAGAGGCAGATCAGGCCGCGCGCATGCGTCGCCATGAAGTTGATCGCCTCCGGCGTCGCGAACTGTGCGGCGATCGTGAGGTCGCCCTCGTTCTCGCGGTCGGGGTCGTCGACGACGACGACCATCCGCCCCGCGCGGATCTCGTCGACCGCCTCCTCGATCGTCGCGAAGCTCATCGCGCGAGGATCCGCTCCACGTACTTCGCGAGCACGTCGACCTCGAGGTTGACGGCGTCGCCTTCCGCGAGCGCGCCGAGCGTCGTCGCCTCGAGCGTGTGCGGGATCAGCGCGACCGCGAAGCCGCGCTCGTCGAGACCGGCGACGGTGAGGCTCGTCCCTGCGACCGCGATCGAGCCCTTCTCCGCCACGTAGCGCAGCAGCTCCGCGGGCGCGTCGAACCAGTGCAGCCCGCCCGCGACGCCGCGAAAGGAGCCGACGCCGTCGACGTGCCCCTGCACGTAGTGGCCGCCCATCGCGTCGCCGGCGCGGAGCGCGGGCTCGAGATTGACCCTCGACCCGGCGTCGAGGGTGCCGAGCGTGGTGCGCGCCAGCGTCTCCGGCACGGTGTCGAACGCGAGTGCCCCGTCGGCCGCGTCCACGACCGTGAGGCACACGCCGTTGACCGCGACCGAATCGCCGACCGCGCCCGTCAGCGCCGCGTCGACCACGAGCCGTCCGTCCGCCATCGAGCGGACGGTCCCGACTTCGCGGACGAGCCCCGTGAACACGGATCCACGCTACCGTTGCCGGGGGGTCAACGGGTCGTGCAACGCCTTCTCTACGCCGTGCCCGCCGTGCTCGCGCTCGTCCTCGCGGCGGCGTCGATCGGCGCGGCGGACACGTCGCAGCCGTTCCTGCTCGTGCTCGCGAAGGGGCCGGACCCGGGGTCGACGACGCCGAGCGGCGCCGATGCGCTCGCAGAGGTGGCGCAGGCCGGCGCGACGACGCTGAAGATCGGCCCCGCCACCGTGCCGTGGACGGACGGCGACATCACGGCCGCGAACAGCGCCGACCGCGCAGCGCTCGCTCACGGGCTCGGCACATGGGTGAATCTCAGCACGGTCGCACGGGCGACTCCGACCTCGGGAGACACGCTGCTCGCGCAGGTCGTGAACTCACTCAAGGCCGACGCCGGCGCCCCGGCGATCGCACTCTGGAAGGGAGCCGACGAGCCGCAGTGGAGCGGCTTCGCGCCGTCGTCGCTGGAGTTCGCCTACTGCCGGGCGACCGGCCGCGGCCAGACGTCGTGGTGCGCCGGCGAGCCGGTGCTCGACACGTCACACCCGTTCGTGACGATCGAGGCGCCGAAGAATGCGGATCAGCTCCAGCCGTACAGCGCCGTCACCGACGTCCA
>DATDNT010000017.1:0-8929 GCA_036518135.1 Gaiellaceae bacterium
GTGTGCTTGAGCACGTTCTGCCCGTAGCTCGTCCGGTAGCGGAGCCGGCCGAGGATCTTCACGAGCTCCTCGTGGAGCTCGCCGCAGTTCGCTTCGTACACGGCCTGCTCGCCCGCCTGGCGCACGTGCTCGTCGAGCTCCGCCTTCGAGAGGTAGTACATCTCTTCGATCCGCGTCGGGTGGATGCGGCCGTCCTCGATCAGCTTCAAGAGCGTCATACGAGCGATCTCGCGGCGGATCCCGTCGAACGACGAGAGCACGACGGCGTTCGGCGTGTCGTCGATGATGAAGTCGACACCGGTCAGGTGCTCGAGCGTGCGGATGTTGCGGCCCTCCCGGCCGATGATCCGGCCCTTCATGTCGTCGGACGGGAGCTCGACGAGCGTCACGGTCGCCTCCGAGGCCGCGCTCGACGCGACGCGCTGCAGAGCGTCGGCGACGAGGTTCCGGGCGCGCCGCTTCGCCTCGGTCGCCGCCTCCTCCTCCAGCTGCCGCACCCGGCCGGCGAGCTCGTGCCGAACCTCTTCCTCCGACTCGGCGAGGATCCGTGCGCGCGCCTCGCCGGACGTCATGCGCGCGATCCGCTCGAGCTCCGATCGTTCTCGCCGCTTCAGCTCCTTCATGTCCTCCTGGAGCTCGCGCAGATGGAGCTCGCGGTCGGCGACCCCCTGCTCGCGCCGCGTCAGCTCCGTGAGCTTCCGGTCGATGTCGTCCTCCTTCGCGATCACGCGTTCCTCGATCTTCACGACCGCGTCGCGTCGCTCCCGCAGCTCCTCCTCGACCTCCGCGCGCAGCTTGATCGCATGCTCGCGCGCCTCGATCGCCGCCTCGCGGCGGGTCGAGTCGGCCTCGTGCCGCGCCTCGTCGAGGAGCAGGGCGCGCTCGCGGCGCGCGGCCTCGAGCCGCGACCCGACCGTCAGCCGAAGCGCGAGCAGCGTCGCGCCGGCGCCGGCGGCGAGTCCGATCACGAGTGCCACGACATCGAGCATGCGCGCTCCTCACGGGCTCGTCGTGCCCGCGCGGCGCCTCGTCTCGCCGATACGAACGGTTCAGGCGCGGCGTGCCGCGCCCCGCGATTTCAGGTCAGCGTCTCTGTCTCGCTCGGGCGCCGCGGCTGCGGCGGTCTCGGTGACTGAAGGCGGGTCTCAAAGGAACGGTTCTGGTTTCGGGTGAAACGGTGCGCTTTGCAGGCAAAACGACCAGGTTCGGTTTCAGGTGGAACGGTTTCGGACGAGGAACTCTACGCCTCGGCGCCACCCGCCGCAAACCGCTCGAGCGACTCGGGCGCAAACCCTTTCCGCTGCAGGGCTGCGAGCGTCTTCCCCGTGGCTCCGAGCCGCCCGACGAGCTCCTCGGCGCGCTCGGGCTCCGGCCGGAGCGCGCCGATCGCCGCCTCCGCGCGCGACGTGTCGATCCCGTCGGCTTCGAGGAAGTGACGGATTGCCTCGTCGCCGTAGCCGCGCCGCGCGAGCGACTCGGCCCGCGACCCCGCGTACCGATCGTCGTCGACGTAGCCGATCCGCTCGAGCGCGTCGAGGACGTCGCCGCGCTCGTCCTCGTCCACCCCCGCCTTCGCGAGGCGGTCGCCGACCTGACGGCGCGAACGGTCGCGATGCGCGAGCGCCCGCGCCGCCAGATCGAGCGGCGTCGACTCGGCGGCGCCGCCGAGAGACGTCGGCGGATCCTTCCTGCCGCCGCTAGACGGCAGCCGTCTCTTCCTCGTCGACGACGGGCGTCGCCTCGGCCGGCTCGTCGGACTGCGGCAGGAGCCGCGCCGAGATCACCTGCCCCTCGGGTGCCTGCGCCTGGACGGCGCGCAGGATCCCCTGCACGACGTCGGGGTGCTCCTTCAGGAACGCGGTCGCGTTCTGCCGGCCCTGGCCGAGCCGTTCGTCGCCGAACGAGAAGTAGGAGCCCGACTTCGTGACGACCTTCTTGTCGAGGCCGGTATCGAGCACCGTGCCCTCCCACGAGATGCCGTCGCCGTAGATGATGTCGAACTCCGCCTGCTTGAACGGCGGCGCGACCTTGTTCTTCACCACCTTGACGCGGACGCGGTTGCCGATCGCCTCGACGCCGTCCTTCAGCGTCTCGATGCGGCGGATGTCGAGCCGCACCGACGCGTAGAAGCGGAGGGCGCGGCCGCCCGGCGTCGTCTCCGGGTTGCCGAACATGACGCCGATCTTCTCGCGCAGCTGGTTCGTGAAGAGGCAGATCGTGTCGGTCCGGTTGAGCGTGCCGGCGAGCTTGCGGAGCGCCTGGCTCATCAGGCGCGCCTGCAGGCCGACGTGCGAGTCGCCCATCTCGCCCTCGATCTCCGCCTTCGGCGTGAGCGCCGCGACCGAGTCGATCGCGACGACGGCGAGCGCGCCCGAGCGCACGAGCAGCTCGCAGATCTCGAGCGCCTGCTCGCCGGTGTCGGGCTGCGAGACGAGGAGCTCGTCGACGTTGACCCCGATCTTCTTCGCGTACGCCGGGTCCATCGCATGCTCCGCGTCGATGAACGCGCAGATGCCGCCGCGCCGCTGAGCCTCGGCGATCACGTGGTAGACGAGCGTCGTCTTACCGGAGGACTCGGGGCCGAAGACCTCGACGATGCGGCCGCGCGGCAGGCCGCCGATCCCGAGCGCGACGTCGAGCGACAGCGATCCCGTCGAGACCGAGGCGATCGAGACCTGCGCCTGGTCGCTCATCTTCATGACGGCGCCCTTGCCGAACTGGCGCTCGATCTGGCCCAGCACTGTGTCGAGTGCCTGCTCGCGATCCATCTGTCTACGTACCTCCTAGGGCTGCCGTTTCCAATGCCTCGTACCGGGCTCCGTCCCGCCCGAGAATCGAACGGTAGAGAGCCGACCGGACGACATGAATCGAACGCATGTTCGGTACCTCCAGGCGCAATCCTGCCCCATCCCGGAATCGCACGACGGTCACGTGCGGCAGCCAGGGACGGCGCTCCCGGCGGTAGACGCCGAGCCGCTCGAGCCGCTCCTGCACCTCCGCGGCGAGCGCGGAGGCGGCGCCGCCCACGTCGTCGAGGACGATCATCCCCACGCTCCGCGTCTCCCGGAAGCGGAGCGGGCGCAGCTCGACGGGCCGTGCGTGCGCGGCGGCGGCGCGCAGGCAGTCGGCGACCGCCGGCACGTCGCGCTCGGGCCGCGTCCCGAGGAACGCGAGCGTGACGTGCAGGTCGTCGCGCCGCACGACGCGGCCGCCGCGCAGGTGCTCGTGCTGCCAGGCGGCGAGCTCGTCGAGCGCCTCGTGGGGCAGCTGCAGTGCACAGAACAGGCGGAGACGGCCATCGCCTGCCACGCTAGCGCCGGCGCCGGGACCGATCGTCACGTCTTCGTGACAAGTGCGCGCACGAGGTGCAACGCCGCCACGGCGGCGCGAAGGCGGATCGTGGCGCGGTCACCCGGGAAGTCGAGCTTTCGCGCCTTCTCGCCGTCGGGGCCGACGGCGTGGAGGTACACGAGCCCGACCGGCTTCTCCGCCGTGCCGCCGCCCGGCCCCGCGACGCCGGTGACGGCGACGGCCACGTCGACGCCGAGCGCGCCGCGCGCGCCGTGCGCCATCGCGGCGGCGGCCTCGGCGGAGACCGCGCCGTGCTCGGCCAGCACCCACTCGGGCACGCCGAGCCGCGCGGCCTTCACCTCGTTCGCGTACGCGACGATCGAGCCGAGGAAGACGTCGGACGACCCCGGCACCTCCGTCAGCCGCGCGGCGACGAGCCCACCGGTGCACGACTCGGCGGTGCCGAGCGTGAGCCCGCGCTCCCGCAGCAGGTCGAGGACGAGCTCCGCCGTCGGTCGCTCGTCGTGCGAGAAGACGTAGCGGCCCGTCGCATCCTCGAAGCCGCGCCCGATCGCGTCGGCGCGCTCCTCCGCCCCCGGCTCCACGAACAGGTCGACGTGGATCTCGAAATCGCGCGCGCAGATCGTCACGTCGACGCCGTCGCCGTCACCGCCCGCGTCGGCAAGCGCCTTGGCGACCGCGGACTCCGACACGCCGAACATCCGCAGCACGCGCCGTGCAGGGGCGTGCGCGCGCGCAAGCAGCGCGCGCAGCGGCTCGGTCTCGAGCACGCGCGGCCACAGCTCCTGCAGCTCGCGCGGCGGCCCGGGCAGCGCGACGGCGACGCGGCCGCCGAGCGGGAGGACGACCGCGGGCGCCGTCCCGACGAGGCCGACCCAGACAGCACCGTCGGGAAGCGTCGCCTGCTTCCGGATCCCCTCGGTGAAGTCGCCGAACGGCCGGTTCATCCGGGCCGCGATGCGGCGCGACAGCTCCTCGATCTGCGCCGCGAGCTTCTCGTCGGTGTGGAGGCCGACGCCGGCCGCGCGCGCGAGCAGCTCGATCGTGCGGTCGTCGTGCGTCGGGCCCAGGCCGCCTGAGACGACGAGCAGGTCGTGCTCCAGCCCGGCGCGCAGCCCCGCCTCGAGGTCGCGGGGATCGTCGCCGACGACCGTGATGCGCGCGGGATCAACGCCGAGGCGCAGCAGCGACGCGGCGAGGAACGGACCGTTGCGATCGTTCCGGTCGCCCCTGACGAGCTCGGAGCCCGACGCGACGATCGCAGCCCGGGGGCGTTCCGCCCGGACTAGAGCGTTCGCCAACCGCGCTTCGTGACGAGGCCGACGCGCGGCATGTGCCCCGGGATCACACGTGTGTGCCCGTTGATGATCACGCGCAGGTTCTCCGGCGTGTCGATCGACACCCACAGGCGCGTGCCGGTGAAGGCGCGCGCCGGGTCGCCCTTCGTGACCGTCCCGTCGAACAGGATGTCGCCCGTCGCGTTCGACTTGTGGATGATCACGTGCGTCGAGCCGCGCTTCGGACGGATCACCAGAAGCTTCGGCGGCGCCGTGCGACGGTGCGCGACGGCCGGCCGTGACGCCGTCGTCTTCGTCTTGTGCGCGCCGCCGTCGCTCGATGCCTTCCACGCGGCGACGACGATCACCGTCAGCACGGCGATCGCGGCGAGTGCGAGCAGGATCAGGTTCGTCTCGCTGCGGCGGTTCCGCCGCTGCGGCCGCGCTGCAGCCGAGCGCCTCGCGCGCGGCTCGTGCTCGTCGGAGCCCGTGACGAAGCGCGAGTTGAACTCGTCGACGTAGAGCTGGCCGTCGAGGCCGAGGTACTCGGCGTACGTGCGGAGGAATCCCTTGACGTAGGTCTGCGCAGGCAAGAGCGCGAACTGCTCGTCCTCGAGCGCGCGCAGGTACTTGCCGCGGATCTTCGTCGCGAGCTCCGCCTGCGCGAAGTCGACCCCGCGCCGGACGCGCGCCTCGCGCAGGCTGTTCCCGATCTCGAACACGGCGCCTGCAAGCGTAGCCGCGGCGGCGAGCCGGCGGCTACTGCGCCCAGCGGAGGACGCCGTACACGGCGAGCGCGAGCGCCCCCGTGATCCCCGCGTACATCCCAGCCCACGCGAGGATCCGCGCCGTGCGGAGGAGGCCGCGGCCGTCCTCCCGCACGCTCCGCTGCGCGGCGAACCGCGCGCGTCGTGCGAGCACGACCGCGACGAGACCGAGGACGGCGGCGACCGGGACGGCGACGTACAGCGTCTCGAGGAGCCGGAGGCGCGACGACTGCTGCGCGACGACGACGCCCGCGGGGATCGCGAGGACGGCGAGCGCCCCGAGCAGGATCGCCGCGCGGGCCGGCGCCTTACTGCTTCTCATACGGCCGGCCCGCGGCGGCCGGGCCGATCGAGCGGCCGATCACGCCTGCGACCGCGACGAGCGTGAGCAGATACGGCAGCGCCTGGAAGAGCGTCCCCCACTGGTTGCCGTAGGCGTTCGGGAGCCGGTCGGCGAGCGCGCTCGAGAACCCGAACAGGAGCGTCGCCCCCCACGTCGGGAAGGGCCGCCACTTGCCGAACACGAGCGCGGCGAGGCCGATGAAGCCGGTGCCGCTCGTCATGTTCTCGTTGAACGAGTGCACGAAGCCGAGCGAGAGGTACGCGCCGCCCATCGCGGCGATCGCGCCCGAGCTGATGACGGCGATGTAGCGCACCTTGTAGACGGAGATGCCGACCGTGTCGGCCGCGCGCGGATGCTCGCCGACCGCGCGCAGCCGCAGCCCGTACGGCGTGCGGAACACGAAGACGTACGTGGCGACGAGG
This sequence comes from Gaiellaceae bacterium, assembly GCA_036518135.1. Taxonomy (GTDB): domain Bacteria; phylum Actinomycetota; class Thermoleophilia; order Gaiellales; family Gaiellaceae; genus PALSA-600. Next base: position 6,122 of record DATDNT010000017.1, read on the forward strand.
AGCGCGAACGACGCCCAGATCATCAGGTTCAGCTGGCCGAGGATCGGCCCGACGAAATACCAGTTCTGGACGAACCCGATGTGCACGTCCGGGATCCCGTAGTCGGCGACGTTGCCGGGCGTGCCGGTGTCGCCGTACTTGTCGATGAAGAGGTAGCCCGTGATGCCGAGGGCGAGGAAGTTGAGGGCGGTGCCCGAGATGATCTGGTCGACCTTCAGGCTGATCGACCACACCGCGTGGATCGAGGCGAGCGCCATGCCTGCGAGCGACGCCGTGACGAGGCCGACCACCCACTCCCACCCCGGCGCCCAGGAGTGCGCCCAGATCGCGCCCCAGATCCCGAAGAAGGCACCGGTCAGGAGCATCCCCTCGAGCGCGACGTTGACGACGCCCGACCGCTCGCAGTACAGGCCTCCGATCGCGGCGAAGACGAGCGGCGTCGCATAACGGAGCGTCGCCGCGCCGAGCGCGCTCCACACGACCACGACTTCGAGGTGCGACGTCGACGACTGCTGCGCGAGGAGTCCGAAACCGATGCCGAGGAGCCCCGACGCGATCGCGCCGCCGCCGACACGCCGCTCCTCGCGCGACCACGCCCAGATCCCGGCGGCGGCGGCGAGGATGCCGAGCGCGATCGGGAGCGCCTGCACACGCGACTCGAGCGGTGGCAGGGCGCACCAGAACGCGACGACGCCGAGCAGGATGCCGGCGATGCCGACCGTGCGCGGGTGCGTCCAGCGGATCCCGCCGAGGCGTTCGGCGACCGCGGTCACGTCGCCCTCCGGCGCCGGCGGCGGAACCACGTCGCGATCCCTCCGAGGTTGAGGCCGACGAAGAGGATGACGAGGCCCTGGATGATCGTCGTGAGGTTGCCGGCAAGGTCGGGACGGAAGATCGACGGGTCGAGCTGCCGCCCCGAGGTGCCCGTGATGAGCGCGCCGAAGAGCAGCGACGCGAGCCCGACGCCGAGCGCGGTGTTGCGCCCGAGGAGCGCCGCCGCGAGGCCGATGAAGCCGATCTGCGACGCCTGGATGTCGTTCTCGCCGATGCGGTACTCCCAGCCCGTGATGTCGAGCGCGCCGGCGAGCCCCGCGAATGCGCCGGACAGCGCCATCGCGAGGAAGTAGCTGCGCGCGACGGAGACGCCGCCGTAGCGCGCCGCCTCGGGGTTGAACCCGACCGCGCGCACCTCGAACCCGAGCGTCGTCCGGTTGATGATGATCCAGTAGACGACGAGCATCGCGATCGCGATGAAGATCCCGATCGAGAGGCCCTGGAGCAGTGCGACGCCCCAGAACACCGGCAGCTTCGCGCCCTCCGCGATGTCGTTCGAGATCGGGATCGACGCCTGCGACCCCTGCAGGGGGCCGCCCTGGCCGAAGAGATACGACCCCACCCAGACGGCGATCCAGTTCAGCATGATCGTCGAGATCACCTCGTGCGCGCCGACCGTCGCCTTGAGGATGCCGGCGATCCCCGCCCAGACGGCGCCCGCGAGCGTCCCGAGCACCAGGCAGAGCAGGACGTGCGCCCACGAGTTGAGGTGGATGAACGACGACCCGACCCAGACGGAGATCATCGTCCCGACGAGGTACTGGCCCTGGCCGCCGATGTTGAACATGCCGCAGCGGAACGCGAACGCGACGGCGACTCCCGTGAGGATGATCGGCGTCGTCTGGAGGAGGGTCTGCTGCAGGTTCCCGGCGGCGATCGACGCCGTGTCCCACGGGAACCACATCTTGTGGGTGGAGAACGGGATACGCGCCGAATGGTGGCCCACGTGGAAGAACCAGTTCATGCCGGTCCCGTTCCAGACCGCGTGGTAGACCTTGAGCGGGTTCTTGCCCGTGAGCAGCACCACGAGGCCGCCCATCAGGAAGGCGATGATCGTGGTCAGGATCGGCGGGACCGCGCCGCGGAGGCCGCCGAACCGCGACGCGAAGTGCTGCTGCGGCGTCGGGACGACGCCCGGCCCCGCCTGCGGGACCTCGTCCTGCGTCGCCGGCAGCTCGCGCCGGTCGTCCGCGTTCTCGGGGCCGAGCCCTGGACCTTCGCTCACGCTGCAGCCTCCCCGCGGCGGCCGCCCGTCATCGCGAAGCCGAGCTCTTCCTCGGTCGCGCTCGGCGGGAACTCGCCGACGATGCGGCCCTCGTAGATGACGAGGATGCGGTCGGAGAGCGAGAGGATCTCCTCGAGCTCGAGCGAGACGAGGAGCACCGCGTGGCCGGCGTCGCGCTGCTCGACGAGGCGGCGGTGGACGAACTCGATCGCGCCGACGTCGAGGCCGCGCGTGGGCTGCGCGGCGATCAGCACGCGCGGGTTCGCGTCGATCTCCCGCGCCAGGACGACCTTCTGCTGGTTGCCGCCGGAGAGCGCGCCGGCGGGCGTCGTGGGCGTGCCGCCGCGCACGTCGAACTCCTGGAGGAGGCGCCGCGCCCGCTCGCTCATCGCGCCGAGGTCGAGGAAGCCGTGCCGTGAGCTCGGGGCCTTGCGGTAGTCGTGCAGCGCAAGGTTCTCCGTGAGCGAGAACGGGAGGACGAGGCCGCGGCGATGACGGTCCTCGGGGATGTGGCCGACGCCCGCGTCGCCTGCGTCCTTCGCACTCGCGTTCGTGACGTCGCGGCCGTCGACGACGATCCGTCCCGACTCGGCCCTGCGCAGCCCCGCGATCGCGTCGATCAGCTCGGTCTGTCCGTTCGCGTCGACGCCGGCGAGGCCGACGATCTCCCCCGCGCGCACCTCGAACGACACGTCGCGGACCGCTTCGAGGCCGCGGTCGTCGATCACGCTCAGGTTCTCCACCTTCAG
>DATDNT010000018.1:0-9525 GCA_036518135.1 Gaiellaceae bacterium
CGCGGCGATCGTGCTCGTCGTGCTGCCGACGCTCGCGAGCGGGCGCAGCCTCGGGAACACGCTCGTCCACGTCGCGATCGTCGCGGCGATCGTGCTCCTCGGCGTCGTCTCGTGGCTCGTCACGCGCTGGAAGATCGAGGACGACGACCTCCGGATCGAGACGGGGCTTCTGCGGCGGCAGTCGCTTCGCTTCCCGCTCGCGCAGGTGCAGGCGATCGACATCGTCCGTCCCGGGCTCGCGCGGCTGCTCGGCGTCGCCGAGCTGCGGCTCCGGATGGGCGGCGCGACCGGCGGGCTCGCGCGCCTCGCGTACGTGTCGGAGAGGGAGGCGGAGCCGCTGCGCGAGCGGCTGCTGTCGCTGGCCCGCGGAGGCACCGGCGAGGACGTCGACCGCCTGCGCGAGTTCGTCGAGCGGCGCCTGCTCGCCGGAGTGCCGACGCCACGGCTCGTGGCGTCGATCCTGATCAGCGACGTCGGCGTCGTCGCGGAGATCGTGCTCGCCGCCGTGATCGTGACGGCGCTGGTCGCGCCCTCGGCGGCGGCCGGGGTCGGCGGCGGCGGCGCCGTCTGGATCCTCAGCTCCGTGACGGCGGTATGGCGGCGCTTCAACCAGGAGTACGGGCTCCGCGTCACGGAGACGCCTGAGGGGCTCCAGCTCGACGGCGGCCTCGTGGCGACGGTGCACGAGACGATCCGGCCGGGCCGCGTCCAGGCGGTGCGCGTCGTCGAGCCGCTCCTCTGGCGGCTCCTCGGCTGGTGCCGGCTCGAGGTCGACCTGGCGGGGCGGCAGCGATCGGGCGGCGAGGCGCAGGAAGCGCGGCGCGCGGTGCGCGCGCTGCTGCCCGTCGGACGGCGCGACGACGCGGAGGCGCTGCTCGAGCGACTCGTCCCCGACCGTCCGCACGAGCTCGACCCGCCGCCCAGGCGCGCCAGGTGGAAGAGCCCGCTGCGCTACCGGATGCTCGGGTGGGCGTCGACGAGCACGTGCGTGCAGACGCGGAGCGGGCGGCTGCGGCGCGTCACCTGCTGGGTGCCGCTCGAGAAGGCGCAGAGCTTCCGCCGCGTGCAGGGGCCGGTGCAGCGGCGCTTCCGGCTCGCGAGCGTGCACGTCGACACGGCGGGGCGGAACGTGCACGCCGTGCTGCGCGACCGCGACGCGGACGAGGCCGATGCCGCGCTCGAGCAGCTCGCCGGCCTCGCCCGCGCGGCGCGGGCCTAGCCGGCCTTCCTGGCTCATGCGCTCGAGCTCGCCGACGAGAGCGTCTCCGCCGTCCTCCTTCGCGAGCTTGAGCCACCTTCTGCGTCGCCTCCGTGCGGCGGTCGCGAGGCCTCAGACGCCGTGCGCGAGGCGCGAGGCGAGCGCGTCGGGAAGCCCACGCGCGCGGATCTCGGCCTGCGTCTCGGCGATCGGGTACGTGACTCTGCGGAACGTTGCCCGCCCCGCGGAAACGTCCACGAGGAGCCACGCGGCGCGGGCGTCGCCGTCCCGCGGCTGGCCGACGGAGCCCGGGTTGGCGAGCCACCGCGCCTCGGACAGATCGATCGACGCGCCCTCCGGCGCGAGGCCGCCCGCCAGCGTCTCGCCGTCCCAGGAGATCGCGAGTGCCACGTGGCTGTGTCCGACGAGGACGAGCGGCGCGTCGGTCGCGAGGAGCGACGCGAGCGCGGCATGGTCGCTGAGCACGTACTCCCACACCGGATCGCGGGCGCTTGCATGGAAGAGCTGTGCACCCTCGCGGCGGGCGAGCGGCTGGAGCGAGGCGAGCCAGTCGCGCTGCCCGAGGCTGAGCTCCGCGGCGGTCCAGCGCGCAGCGGCTGCGGCATCGCCGCTGAAATCCCCGATGTCGAGGGTCCCGAGGGCGGCAAGATCGTGGTTGCCGCAGAGCGCGACGTCGGCCCGCGCCCGCACGAGGTCGCAGCACTCGTTCGGATGCGGCCCATACCCGACCGTGTCGCCGAGGCACCAGATCTCGTCGACCCCTTCCGCGTCCACCGCCGCGAGGACAGCCTCGAGTGCGTGAAGATTGCCGTGGATGTCCGAGATGACGGCGACGCGCATCGGCAGGGGAGCCACGCTAGCGGCGGCCGCAGTCGCGTGGTGCGTCGGCGCATGGCTGCTCGCCCGCACGAGCGTCCCGTCGCTCCACCTCACGGGACTCGACGAGCGCCGCTTCTTCTCGCCGCACCTGCTCGCGCGCACGCGGAGCTACAGCCGCGGGGAGCAGGCGCTGTTCGTGCTCGCCACGCTCGCGGAGATCGTCGCGCTCGTCGTGCTGACGTGGCGCCTGCCGCGAAGCGTCCGCGGCATCGGCCTCGGCCGCATCGCGACGGCCGTGGTCGTCGGGATGGTGCTGCTCGTGACGCTGTGGTTCGTCTCGCTGCCCTTCAGCCTCGCGGATCTCTGGTGGCAGCACCACTGGGGGCTCGGGCCGTTCGACGTCCTCGCCTGGCTCGCGGGGCAGTGGTCGACGCTCGGGCCGGAAGCGGTGTCGGCGATGGCGACGATCGTCCTTCTGGTCGGCCTCGCCGGCCGCTACCGCCGCTGGTGGCTGATCGCGGGCCCGGTGGTCGTCCTGATCGCGCTGTTCTTCGCGTTCGTGTCCGGCTGGCTCGCCGCGGCGGCGACCGAGCGCCTCGCCGACCCGATCCTGCGGAACGACGCGGCGCGGCTCGAGAAGGTCGAGCACGTGACCGGCACGCCGATCCGCGTGCAGAAGGTGTCGTCCTGGACGAACCAGGCGAACGCGTTCACGGTGGGGTTCGGGCCGTCGACGCACGTCGTCGTGTGGGACACGCTGCTCGACGGGCGGTTCTCGCGCGCCGAGGAGAACGTCGTGATCGCGCACGAGCTCGGTCACGTGCGCAGCCGTCACATCCTCAAGTCGATCGGGTGGACTGCGCTGATCGTGCTCCCGACGCTCTGGCTGCTCGACGTCGCGACGCGCCGCCGCGGCGGCGTGGGCGATCCGGCGAACCTCCCGTACGCGATCCTCGTGCTGACGTTGCTCGCGCTCGTCACGACGCCGGTGCAGAACGCCGTCTCACGCCGCTACGAGGCCGAGGCCGACTGGCGCGCGCTGAACGCGACCCGCGACCCGACGGCCGATGCGCAGCTCTTCCGGACGTTCGCCCACACGAGCCTCGAGGAGCCGAACCCGCCGCTCCTCGACTACCTCTGGCTCGAGAACCACCCGACCCTCGTGCAGCGCATCGCGATGGCGCAGGCGTGGCGGGCTAGGGCCGGTCGTTCGTCTCGGGGAGGTCGTGGATCCCCTTGACGGTCGTGTACTTCGAGTAGGCGTCCTGCATCGCCGCGAGCAGCTCGCGCATGAACTGCTGCGACATGTTGACGCGCGTGACGACGACGCCGGGGACGTCGCCCTCCTCGACCTCGTGGTCGATGCGCGCGAACGTCAGCGTGAACTCGTAGTCCGAGAACGTGATGTTCGCAAAGTTCGCGTAGACGCCCGCGAGGAGCGCGGGGTCCATGTGGATGTTCAGCTGACGCTCGGGCTGCTCGTCCATCGACCTTGACGATACTAGGTTCGTGGACGACGGCTTCACCAGGCGCGAGGCGCTCCGGATCCTCGCCGCGATCGCGGCGGTGTTCACGCTCGGCACGCTCGGGTTCGTCTGGGCCCTCGGCGAGTCGTGGCACGCCGCGCTCTACCGCACGATCGTGACCGCCTCGCTGACGGGGCTCGACTCGACGCCGCGCGGGATGTGGGCCGAGCTCCTCACGATCGGGGTCGTGCTGTCGGGCGTGGCTATCTTTGGGTACTTCGCCGCCCAGCTGTTCGACGAGCTCGCGCACGGCCTGCTCGCGGGAGGCTTCAGGGAGAAGCGACGGCTCAGGATGATCGACCACCTCCGCGACCACATCATCGTCTGCGGCTACGGCCGGGTCGGCCGGCGCGCCGTCGAGGAGTTCCGCGGCTCGGGCGTGCCGTACGTGGTGCTCGACCACAGCGACGATGCCCTCACCGCGGCGCGCGAGCAGCAGGATCTCTTCGTCCAGGGGAACGGCGCGAACGACGACGACCTCGCGAAGGCGGGCATCGACCACGCGCGCGGCCTCATCGTCGCGTCGGACGACGATGCCGACAACCTCTACATCACGCTGTCTGCGAAGGCGCGCCGCCCCGACCTCGTGGTGATCGCGCGCGCGTCGTCGGAAGACGCCGAGCGGAAGCTGCGGCTCGCCGGCGCCGACCGCGTCGTCACGCCGTACACGACCGCGGGCCGGGTGATGGCGAACCTCATGATCAAGCCGCAGGTGACGGCGATGGTGAACGTGCTGACGTCGTCGCGCGAGCCGGACCTGAGCTTCGAGGAGATCGAGGTCCGCGCGACATGCGACGCCGCCGGGCTCACGATCGGCGAGCTCGACGTCGCGAAGCGGACCGGCGCGTACATCGTCGCGATCCGCAAGGGCGCGGGCGACCTCGAGATGCGGCCTTCGAAGGAGACGCGCATCGAGGTCGGCGACGTCGTCGTGGGCATCGGCGCGCCCGACGAGATCGCGAAGCTCGAGCGGCTGTTCGAGCCGCGCGTCGGGGCCGGTGTCTGACGCCGTCGCGCGCCTCGCCGGGCGGATCGGCGAGGTGGCGGGGGCCGACGTCGAGCTCGAGCGGCCGAAGGACGCGTCTCACGGCGACTTCGCGACGAACGTCGCGCTCAGGTCGGCGAAGCAGGCGGGGCGGCCGCCGCGCGAGCTCGCCGCCGAGCTCGCCGCGAAGATCGCCGAGCTCGACGAGATCGACTCCGCCGAGGTCGCAGGGCCCGGCTTCATCAACGTGCGCCTCGCCGATGCCTTCTTCGTCGGCGCGCTCGGCGAGATCGGCGACGCCTACGGCGGCGGCTGGGCCGAGCGCCCCGAGCGCGTGCAGGTCGAGATGGTGTCGGCGAACCCGACCGGCCCGATCGTCGTGTCCGCCGCGCGCAACGGCGCCTACGGCGACTGCGTCGCGCGGCTGCTCGAGTTCGGCGGCCACACGGTCGACCGGGAGTACTACTACAACGACGCGGGCGCGCAGATGGACCGCTTCCGCGCCTCCGTCGATGCGCTGCGGCGCGGCGAGCCGGTGCCGGAGGACGGGTACCGCGGCGAGTACGTCGCCGCCCTCGCTGCGGACGAAGGCGACCCCGTTCCGAAGATGCTCGCGTCGATCGAGCGGTCGATGGACCGCTTCCGCATCCACTTCGACTCGTGGGCGCTGCAGTCGGAGCTCGAGGAGCAGCTGGCGGAGCTCCTGCCGCGCGTCGACACGTACGAGCAGGACGGTGCCCTCTGGGCGCGCTCGTCGGCGTACGGCGACGAGCAGGACTGGGTGATCATCCGCTCGCAGGACAAGGGCGGGACGCCGACGTATCGCGCCGCCGACATCGCGTACCTCGTCGACAAGCTCGAGCGCGGGTACGACAGGGCGATCTACGTCCTCGGCGCCGACCACCACGCGACGGCGCGCTGGTACGCGGCGATCGCACGGATGCTGGGCTACGACCCCGACCGCGTCGAGGTGCTCCTGTACCAGTTCGTCCACCTGACGCGCGGCGGCGAGAGCGCGAAGGCGTCGAAGCGCGCAGGGAACGTCGTGTTCCTCGACGACCTGATGGACGAGGTCGGCGTCGACGCGGCGCGGTGGTACCTCGTGAACCGCGGCCCCGACCAGACGATCGAGATCGACCTCGATCTCGCCGCCGAGAAGTCGGCGAAGAACCCTGTCTACTACGTGCAGTACGCGCACGCGCGGATCGCGGCCATCCTGCGGAACGCCGAGGGGCGGGCCGTCGGAGGCGAGCCGCCGGGCCCGCTCGCGCCGGAGGAGAAGGAGCTGATCAAGCGGCTGACGGACTTCCCCGCCACGGCGCGTGAGGCGGCCGAGCGGCGCGGCCCGCAGCTGATCCCGGCGTACGCGATCCGGCTCGCCGACGACTTCCACCGCTTCTACCACGTGTGCCGCGTGCTCGACGATCCGGCCCAGGCGTTCCGGCTCGGGCTCTGCCGCGCGACGCAGAGCGTGATCGCGCGCTGCCTCGATCTCGTCGGCGTGGACGCTCCTCAGCGCATGTAGATGCGCCGCACGATCTCCTCGATGTCCGGCTCCTGCACCTGCAGGTCGACGAGTCGTGCGGCCCGCGCGACGCGCGCGGTGATGTCGGCGGCGGAGCCGCGGAACTGCAGCCACTGCCGCGGCCCCTCGACGCGGTCGACGGTCGCGCCCTCGACCTCGAGCGGCGGCGCCGGCTCCTCGAGATCGACGACGAGCGTGCGGTCGCCGCCGAAACGCTGCTTGAGGTCGGCGATCGAGCCGTCCCAGATGACCGAGCCGAGGTCGATGACGAGCAGCCGGTTGCACAACCGTTCGATGTCGCCGAGGTCGTGCGTCGTCAGCATCACCGTGACGCCGTCCTCGCGGTTGATCTCGACGAGGAAGTCGCGGACGCGCTGCTTGGCGACCACGTCGAGGCCGATCGTCGGCTCGTCGAGGAAGAGCAGCTCCGGCCCGTGCAGCATCGCCGCAGTCAGCTCGCCGCGGATGCGTTGCCCGAGCGAGAGCTGCCGCACCGGCGTCTGCAGGAACGGGTCGAGCTCCAGCACCTCGCGGAACCGGTTGAGGTTCGCGTCGAACCGGTCGCGCGGCACCTTGTAGATGTGGCGCAGGAGCTCGAACGAGTCCTTGAGCGGCAGGTCCCACCAGAGCTGGATGCGCTGACCGAACATCGCCCCGATCCGCCGCGCGAGCTCGATCCGGCGGCGCGACGGGTCGAGGCCGGCGACCGAGACGCGACCGCTCGTCGGCACGAGGATCCCCGTCAGCATCTTGATCGTCGTCGACTTGCCGGCGCCGTTCGGGCCGAGGTACCCGAGGAGCTCGCCGCGCTCCACGCGAAACGAGATCCCCTTCACCGCCTCGACGACGAAACGCTCGCGGCGGAAGCGGCCGCGGCGGACGGCGAAGTGCTTGGTGAGCGCTTCGACCTCGATCATCCGCCGGCGCTCCGGTAGTGCCGGACGGCGAACCGCCACACCGCGGCCGCGACGATGGCCGACGCTGCGGCGACGGCCGGCGAGCAGAAGTCGAGGAACCGCGGCAGCCCGAGCGGGTCGGCCTTGCCGAGCACGTACAGCGCCGGGAAGTAGCAGACGAACGCGAGCGGGATGACGAACCCGAGCAGCCGGCGCAGCCAGGTCGCGTAGATGTCGAACGGGTACTGCGCCATCGCGGTGCCGCCGTAGGTGAACGCGTTCGTGAACTCGCCGCCGTCCGTCGTCCAGAACGCGAGGCATGCGCCGACGACCCAGATCGACGAGAAGATGACGGCCGCGCTCGGCAGGGAAACGGCGAGCACGAGCACCCGCGGCACCGTCCAGTGGATCGTCAGCGACGAGAGCGCGTAGACGAGCACGATCGCGCCCTGCAGCACGCGTGCGACGCGGCGCAGCGTGAAGTCGGAGGCGACGAGCTGCAGCAGCGTGCCGCGCGGGCGGACGAGCAGGATGTCGAAGTTCCCGTCGCGCACCTTCTGCGGGAACTGGTCGAGGTGCCCGATCACCATGTCGGTGACCGCGAACGACACCGACGACAGCGCGTAGAGAAGCGCGACTTCGTGCACGTTCCAGCTCGCGAGCCGCGGGACGTTCCGGAAGATCACGAGCACGACGAGGAAGTCGATGAACGAGATCCAGAACGTGCCGAGCGCGTCGAGCGCGAACGACGTCCGGTACTGGAGTTGCGACCGGATCTGCGCCCCGACGAGGCGCCGCCAGACGAAGACGGCGTCAACCACCCTGCACCACGACCCTTCGCGTCGCTCGGCGCAGCACGACCCGCCCGATCCCGAGGAGCGCGACCGCCCAGAACGCCTGCAGCGCGAGGACGCCGAGGAGCGCCAGGCCGTCGCGCTTCCCGAGCCACACGTCGGCGGGGGTCTGGATGACGGAGCCGAACGGAAGCGCGTAACAGACGTCCCGCAGCGCCGCGGGCATGAACCGCAGCGGCACCGCCATCCCCGAGAAGAAGATGACCATCGTCGTCGCGAGCGTGACGACGCCGCGGAAGTCGAGCAGCCAGAACGCGACGGCGTTGTAGATGAACCGGAAGCCGAAGCTGACGACGACCGCGAGGGCGAGGCTCAGGAAGAAGGCGGCCGCGTCGAGCGGTGTCGGCCAGTGGAGCTCGAAGACGAGCGCCCCAAGCGCGAACGGGGGCACACCCCGCAGCAGGAAGTGGTACGGGGCACGGCCCAGGTCGTGGGCGAGCCAGTAGCGCTGGGGGTTGAGCGGCCGCAGCAGGTCGGTGGCGATCGAGCCGTCCCGGATGCGCCAGGCGAGCTCCCACCAGCTGAAGATGTAGACGGTCATGATCATCGACTGGGCGAGCCAGACGTAGGTGACCGCGTCGGCGGCGTCGAACCCGCCGACGTCCGTGCGGTGGCGGTAGACGGCGAGCAGGACGTAGGCCTGAAGGAACCCGAAGCTGGTGTTCGTGAAGATGCCTGCCACGGTCGCCCAGGGGTAGGCGGAGTACCGGCGCCAGCCGCGCTTTGCGATCTCCCAGTCGAGGCGCACCCGCTCACTCTAGGATCCACCACCGATGAGCACCTCGCGCCCCGACCGCAACCTGGCCCTCGAGCTCGTCCGTGTCACCGAGGCCGCCGCCATGGGCGCCGGCCGCTGGATCGGGCGCGGCGACAAGATCGCCGCCGACCAGGCCGCGGTCGACGCGATGCGCGCGATGCTCGACACCGTCGCCATGTCGGGCGTCGTCGTGATCGGCGAGGGCGAGAAGGACGAGGCCCCGATGCTCTACAACGGCGAGACGGTGGGGGAGGGCGGCGGCCCCGACGTGGACGTCGCCGTCGACCCGCTCGAGGGGACCCGCCTGACCGCGCTCGGGCAGCCGAACGCGATCGCCGTGATCGCCGCAGCCGAGCGCGGCTCGATGTTCTTCCCCGGCGCCGCCGTCTACATGGAGAAGATCGCGGTCGGCGCCGATGCCGTCGACGCGATCGACATCAACGCGTCCCCGGCGGAGAACGTCGCCGCGGTCGCCAAGGCGAAGGGCCGGCGGATCACCGACATCCGCGTCACCGTCCTCGAGCGCGACCGCCACGACGAGCTGATCGGCGAGCTCCGCGAGGCGGGCGCGCGCGTGAACCTGATCCGCGACGGGGACGTCGCGCCGGCGATCGCGGCCGCGCGCCCCGAGACGGGCGTCGACATGCTCTACGGGGTCGGCGGCACTCCAGAGGGCGTGATCTCGGCGTGCGCCCTCAAGTGCGTCGGCGGCGGGATCCAGGCGAAGCTCTGGCCGCGGACCGACGACGAGCGCCGGGCGCTCCTCGACGCCGGCTACGACCTCGACCGCGTGCTCACGACCGACGACCTCGTGCGGAGCGACAACGTGTTCGTGGCGGCGACCGGGGTTACTACCGGTGCGCTGCTGCGCGGGGTTCGGTACGTAAGGGATGGGGCGATCACCGATTCGATCGTCATGCGCTCGCGCTCCGGCACGGTCCGCC
>DATDNT010000019.1:0-35277 GCA_036518135.1 Gaiellaceae bacterium
CGAGGGTGCCGAGCGTGGTGCGCGCCAGCGTCTCCGGCACGGTGTCGAACGCGAGTGCCCCGTCGGCCGCGTCCACGACCGTGAGGCACACGCCGTTGACCGCGACCGAGTCGCCGAGCGCGCCCGTCAGCGCCGCGTCGACCACGAGCCGTGCGTCCGCCATCGAGCGGACGGTCCCGACTTCGCGGACGAGCCCCGTGAACACGGATCCACGCAACCGTTGCCGGGGGGTCAACGGGTCGTGCAACGCCTTCTCTACGCCGTGCCCGCCGTGCTCGCGCTCGTCCGCGCGTAGGCGTCAGTCGCCGTACACGAGCGTCTCGACCGTCTCGCGGACGAGCACCTCGAGCTGCGCCCGCTCGCCCGGCGCAGTCGTCTGCAGCTCGGCGAGCAGCTCGCGCACGGCGTCGCGGCCCCCGGGGGCGAGCTCGTCCGTCCCGATCTCCTCCACCTTGCGCCGCAGCTCGTCGTTCCCGAGCTGGCGCGTCAGCCAGTGGGAGAGGTGCGTGACGATCTGGTCGTCGGCGCGCTGGGATTCAGGGGTCGTGGACATACGCTTCGAGGAGCACGTCTGGGCCACTTTCCCGGGCGGTCAACCGGGCCAGCGTGCGCGAGGAGGGTAGCGCAGCCTCGAACGCGCGCGCGCCGGCACCCGCGAGCGTCGGCGCGACGAAGAGGAGCACCTTGTCGACGAGGTCGCGTTCGAGAAACGCGGCGGCGAGCGTCGGGCCGCCCTCGAGGAGCAGCGACTGCACCCCCTCGGCCGCGAGTGCCGCAAGCTCCTCCTCGAGCGGGCCCGTCCGGAGCTCGAGCTCGAGTCCGTCCGGAAGCGGCCCGCGCGAGAACACGAGCCGACGCGGCTGCCCGCGCGGCGTCTCGACGTCGCGGGCGTCGAGGCGCGGACGGTCGGCGCGCGCCGTCCCGCCGCCGACGGCGACCGCGTCGACCGCGGCACGCAGCGCGTGCACTGCGCGCCGCGACGCCTCGCCCGTCACCCAGCGCTCACCCGGCACCGTGACCCGCCCGTCGAGCGTCGTCGCAGCCTTGTAGATCACCCACGGACGCCGCTTCGCGACCCATGTGCGCCACGCCTCGTTGACGGCGCGCGCCTCGAACGAGTCGACGAGCTCCACGTCGACGCCGGCGCCGCGCAGGCGCTCGGCGCCGCCGGCCGCCGCGGGGTTCGGATCGGCCGCCCCGTAGACGACGCGGTCGATGCCGGCCGCGAGGATCGCGTCGGTGCACGGCGGCGTCGTCCCGTGGTGGTTGCACGGCTCGAGCGAGACGTACAACGTCGCGCCGCGAGCGCGCTCGCCTGCGGCCTCGAGCGCGACGACCTCTGCATGCCGGCCCGCGGCCTCCGTGACTCCCTCGGCGACGACCTCCCCGCCCGCGACGACGACCGCGCCGACCGTCGGCTTCGGGTGCGCACGGTCGCGGCCGGACCGCGCGAGCTCGACGGCGCGCGCGACCGTCACCGAAGCTCGAGCAGCAGGCGCCGGTACGCGCGCGGCAGATCCTCGCGCGAGAAGATCGACGATGCGGCAACGAAGAGCGTCGCGCCCTCGTCGCGCAACCGCCCGATGTTGTCGGGCCCGACGCCGCCGTCGACCTGGATGTGCACGTGCCGCGGCAGCGCGAGCTTCAGCCGCTTCAGCCGGCCGTACGTCTCCTCGCGGAACGGCTGCCCGGAGTAGCCCGGGTGGATCGACATGCAGAGCACGACGTCGGCGCCCGTCGCGGCGGCGGCGACGTCTTCGGGCTCCGTCTCGGGATTGAACGCGACCCCGACCTGCAACTCCAGCTCGCGGGCTGCGAGGATCGTCTCCGCAACGCTGCCGACGGCCTCGTAGTGGAACGTCACGCTGTCGCCGCCCGCGTTCGCGACCGCGGCGAAGTATTTCGCCGGGTCCTCGACCATGAGATGCACGTCGACGACGCCGCCGAAGTCGTGGATCAGCGGCGAGATCGACTGCAGCACGATCGGGCCCATCGTGATCGGCTCGACGAAGTGGCCGTCGCCGACGTCGAAGTGGAAGATCCGGCACTCGGCGCGCAGCAGCTGCTCGATCTGCTCGCCGAGGATCGAGAAGTCGGCGCCGTACAGCGACGGCTCCACCTCGAACGTTCTGATCCAGTCGTCCCAGGGCACGCCGCGATGCTACGTCCTGAGCCGGGCGATGAAGAACCCGCTCGTGCGGTCGCGATCCGGGCGCGTCAGCAGGAACTCCGGCCGCTTCGGGTGGGCGTACTGCGGCCATTCCTCACCGAGCGGCTCGACCCGCAGGCCGCTCGCGTCGACCACGGCCTCGTTCTCGTCGGCGTTCAGCGTGCACACCGAGTACACGACGACCCCGCCCGCGTTCGTCCGCTCGGCCGCCGCCCGCAGAAGCTCGAGCTGCAGCTCGGGCAGCGGCCGTCCGCGCCAGCGCAGGTCAGGGCGCCGCGCGAGGACGCCGAGGCCGGAGCACGGCGCGTCGACGAGCGCGCGGTCGAAGCCCGACTCGCCCAGCTCCCGCACGTCGGCATGAACGACGCGGACGTTCGGTCCCACATTCCCCGCGAGCGCCTTCGCGCGGCCCGGATGCACCTCGACCGCCGTCACCTGGCCGCGCAGCATCGTCGTCTTGCCGCCGGGCGCCGCGCACGCGTCGAGGACGCGCTCGCCTTCCTGCGACCCGACGACGAGCGCAGCGAGCTGCGACGCGCGGCTCATCGGTCGCATCCGCGCGGGATCGACACGGTCGACGGTGTACGCACCCGGCACGTCCGTCGGCTCGCCGACCGGCTCGTCGGCGCGCACCTCGAGCGCGGGCGGCTCGTTCTGGGCGCGCATCAGCGACAGCGCGTCGGCGGCGCCGAAGTCACGCGTCCACGTCTCCGCGATCCAGTCGGGGTAGCTCTCCTTCACCGGGCCTTCCGGCAGCGACGCGACGAGACCGCGAAGGCCCTGCGCCAGGCGCCGCATCACCGCGTTCGTGAACGGCACCGCTCGCTCGCGGCGCGCCGCGCGCACGAGCTCGACCGCGTCGTTGACGACAGCGTGGTCGGCCTGGTCCGTGAACGCGAGCTGGTACGCCCCGAGTCGCAGCGCCGCGCGCACGGGCGGATCGAGCTTGCGCACCGGCCGCTTGCCGAGCTGCTCGATGCCGAAGTCGAGCGTGCGCGTGCGCTGCACCGTCCCGTACGCAAGCCGCTGCGCGAGCGCGCGGTCGCGGTCGTCGAGCCCGTCGACCGCCGACGCGAGCGCGCGATCGGCATACGCCTCCTCCTCGAAGACGCGGAGGACGACGGTGTACGCGGCCCGCCGCGCAGGAGCGATCATCGGACGCCGCGCAGGAACTCGTCGTAGCCCATGCGTCCACGACCTTCGGGCTGCACGACCTCGGGGACGAGCGCGCCGTCTTCGAGCCGCGCCTTCCAGATCGTCACGCGCCGCCCGTGCAGCTCCGTCCACGCGCCGATGTGCGGCGACAGGGCGCGCACGCGGCGCCACGCATCCTCCGCGTCCGCGAGGTCGAGCATGCGGTCGTCGGGGCCGATCTTCTCGGCGTACGTCGTCGCGCCCTCCTGCGGCCTGAACGCGGGCGCCGGCAGCACGACATGCAGGAGCCGCGCCGCCACCTCCGCGGCGAGCGCGTACACCTCGCCCGCGTCCAGGTCGCCGAGCGGGAACCGCTCCTGCGCCGCGATCGGCCCCGCGTCGAGCTCGGCCACCGTCTCGTGGATCGTCACGCCCGTCTCGGCGTCGCCCGCGAGGATCGCGCGCTCGACGGGAGCGGCGCCGCGCCAGCGCGGCAGGAGCGACGGATGCACGTTGAGGAAGAGCGAACGCTCGAGGAGACGCGGTGGGATGTACAGCCCGTACGCGGCGACGACCACGCGTTCCACGTCTTCGGGCAGCTCCGGCTTCTCGGGTTGGTGCACCGGGATGCCGAGCCGCTCCGCCGTCTCCTTCGCGGGCGGCGGCGCCACCTTCCGGCCGCGCCCGCGCGGCGCGTCGGGACGCGTGAGCAGGAACGCGATCTCGTGGTCGGCGGCGAGCCGCTCGAGCACGTCCGCGCCGAGCGGTGCCGTGGCGGCGACCCCGATTCTCAACGCAAGACGGCGCGCGGCCGCAGCGTCGCGAGCGCCTGCTTCCGGTGCTCGTCGTCGGTGCGGTCGATGATCAGCACGCCGTCGAGATGGTCGAGCTCGTGCTGCACGACTCGCGAGCCGTACTCGTCGAGCTCCACGCGGATGTCGTCGCCGTTCGGATCCTTGCCCTCGAGCACGACGCGCGTCGCCCGGTCGACGGGCACGCGCACGCCCTGCAGCGAGAGGCAGCCTTCCTCGTCGGATGCCGTCTCGTCGTCGCGTTCGGCGACGACCGGGTTGACGATCGCGCGCGGTCCTTCGTCGTCCGGCTCGAACACGAAAAGCCGCCGCAGGACGCCGACCTGCGTGGCCGCGAGCCCGACGCCCTGCGCGTCGTGCATCAGCGCGATCATGCGGTCGACGAGGCGGCGGAGGTCGTCGTCGAACTCCTCCACCTCCTGCGCCTTCATACGCAGCGCCGGGTCGCCGTACTGGCGGATCTGCGCGAGCGCGAGCCGGCGACGCGCATCGGCTTCGGCCTCGGCGAGCAGCTCCTCGTCGTGGTCGTGGTCGTGGTCGTGATCGTGGTCGTGATCGTGATCGTGGGCCACAGGCGTCCGCAGTCTAGGGGAACCGCTCGAGAATCCATTCGGTGTCGAGCGGGTCGCGCCGGTACGACCGGCCGCCGACCGTGACGTAGTCGCGCGTGCGCGGATCCATGGCGAGGCGCGCCTCGATCGGGTAGTAGCGGTTGTGACGCTCGACGAGGCCGTTGACCTCGCCGAAGTCGTAGCGCTCGGCGATCCGCCGCCACTCCTCGGCGTCCTCACCGTGCTCGCGGTACAGCGCCGCGAGCCGCTGCTCGTGCTGCGCGACCAGGTCGTCGATCTGCCGCAGTCGCTGCATGTAGGGCAGCGGGCCGCCGAGCGATGCGAGGTAGCGGTCGGCCTCTGGCCGGAAGCGGCGGATGCGGCGCTTGAGCGGCCGCCCGCTCAGCGGGTTGATCTCGATCTCGTCGAGGAGCTTCCGGCGCTCGGCGGCGGACGGCGGCGTCACGTCGCGGACGCCCCACTCGCCGATGATGTCCTCCGGCCTGCGCTTCGCCACGGCTCCCATCGTGCCAGGGTCAGAGCGACTGCGGATCCACGTCGACGACCGCCGTCAGGCGCGCGCGCCGCATGTTCGGCGCCGCGGCGGAGAGAAGGTGCGCCGCTTGCGATGCGATCGCGCGGGGGCGGCTCGTCTTCGCGACGAGCTGCGCGCGGAACTTCCCGCGCAGGCGCAACAGCGCGGCCGGTCCGAGCAGCTCGGCGCCGTTGATGCCGGCCTTCAGCTCGTCGAGCGCGCGGACGACCGGTTCGAGCGCGGGCCCGGTTACGACGATACGCACGATGTGCGCGAACGGCGGATAGTCGAGCGCCTTCCGCCGCTCGAGCTCCTCGGTGAGGAAGCGGCCGACGTCGTGCCGCGCTGCGTGCACGATCGGCCGCGCATCCGGCTGGAACGTCTGCACGAGCACCCGGCCCGGCGCGTCGCGGCCGCTGCGTCCGGCCAGCTGCGTGATCAGCTGGAACGTCCGTTCCTCGGCGCGGAAGTCGGGGAGCCCCATCCCCGTGTCGGCATCGACGACGGCCGCGAGCTCGACGCCTGCGAAGTGATGCCCTTTCGCCACCATCTGCGTCCCGAGGAGCACCGCACCTTCCGCTGCCGCGAACCGCTGCAGCAGCGCCGCCAGCTGCTCCGGCTTCGCGACGGCGTCGGCATCCAGCCGGACGAGCTCGAGATCGGGGAGCTCACGGACGAGGTCGCGCTCGAGCTTCTGCGTCCCGGCGCCGATGCGCGCGAGGTCAGGCGAGCCGCACGCGGGGCAGTTCGTCGGCGCTTCGCGCGCGAAGCCGCAATGGTGGCACTGCAGCGAGTCGTCGCCGTGCAGCACGAGCGCGACGTCGCAGTTCGGGCAGCGGATGGTCGTGCCGCAGGCGCGGCAGTGCAGCGCCGGCGCGATCCCCCGGCGGTTGAGGAGGAGGATCGCCTTGCCGCGGTTCTCGGCGACGCGGCGCAGCGCGTCGAGCAGCGGCGCCGACAGCGGATACCCGGCTTCGCGCCGCAGGTCGATCACCCGCACGGGTGGCAGCGACGCGCCGATGCGTCCGCCGAGCTCCACCCGCTCGAGCGCGGCCCAGCTCTCAGGACGCGGCGTCGCCGAGCCGTACACCGCGACGGCGCCCTCGAGCGCTGCGCGCTTGGCGGCGACGGTGCGCGCGTCGTAGCGCGGATCGGAGTCCTGC
Organism: Gaiellaceae bacterium; assembly: GCA_036518135.1. Taxonomy (GTDB): domain Bacteria; phylum Actinomycetota; class Thermoleophilia; order Gaiellales; family Gaiellaceae; genus PALSA-600. The sequence goes on from DATDNT010000019.1 coordinate 6,366, forward strand.
TTGTACGACGCGTCGTGCTCCTCGTCGACGACGATCAGCCCGACGCCGCGCATCGGCGCGAAGATCGCGCTGCGAGCGCCGACGACGATGCGTGCTTCTCCGTTCGCGATCCGCTCGCGCTCGTCGCGCCGCTCGGCGTCGGAGAGCGCGCTGTGCAGGATCGCGACGCGGTCGCCGAAGCGGGCGCGGACGCGGCCGACCGTCTGCGGCGCGAGCGCGATCTCCGGCACGAGCATGATCGCGCCGAATCCGCGCTCGAGCATCGCGGCGCACGCCTGGAGGTACACCTCGGTCTTCCCCGAGCCGGTCGCGCCGTAGAGGAGCAGGTTCGTCCCCGGGTCGGCGCCGACGATCCGGTCGACGGCCGCGCGCTGCTCGTCCGACAGCCGCGCGGGCTCCGCCTCGCCGGCTAGCGCCTGCCGCTCCGCCGGAGGCGCCTGCTCCTTGCGGCGCTTGGGCGTCTCCGGCGCGACGAGCGCGAGCGCGCGCGCAGGTGTCGAGCCGTAGTAGTCGGCGAGCCAGAGCGCGAGCTCGACGAGCGTCGCGGGGATCGCCCCGACGACGGATTCGATCGGCCGCGCGTCGACGCCCTCCGGCGGCGCGTCGACGAGCTCCGTCACGATCCCGCGGGCGCGCGAGCGGCCGAACGGCACGCGCACGATCGCGCCGACGGTCACGTCGTCCGGCACCTCGTAGGTGAACGCGCGCGCGACGGCGCGCGCCGTCACGAGCGGGACGATCTCGGCGTACATCTACGCCGGCTGCTCTTCGGCCTTCGCCCGCGAGCGGAGCTTCTTGAACGAGAGCGTCCGTGCCATCAGCGCCATCGCGATCGCGCCGAGCACGAGGTTCTCGATCGTGAGCGCGATGTTCATGCCGACGCTGAACGCGAGGAGCAGCGTCTTCGAGATCGACTCATGCGCGAACAGCACCACGATCAGCCCCTGCTTCGTGCCGGCGCCGCCCGGCGTCGCGGGGAACAGCGTCGACATCGAGTCCACCACCTGCGCGAGCAGCGCGTTGTGGATCGTCGCGTGCACGTGGAACGCCTTCAGGAAGAAGTAGAGCGTCGCGATCCGGAACACCCATGAGATGGCCTGCGGCACGATGACTCCGAGGAAGAACTTCCGCCGGTCCGAGAGGATCGCGAGCCCCTGCCGGATGCGCGCCCAGAAGACGCGCGCACGCGCGCGCAGCCACAGGAGGCCGACGAGGGCGAGGATGATGACGACGAAGAGGCCGATCGCGCTGGCCTGCTCGTGGCGCAGGAGCCATTTCCAGTCGACGGTCGGCAGCCGCGAGTACGCCTCGTGCGTCGGCAGCACGCCGAGCGACAGCGCCCAGATCATCAGCCCGCCCGCGACGAAGAAGTCGAAGAGCGTCTCGACGACGAGCGTCGCGCCGAGCGTCGGGTACTTCGCGTCGTCCATGCGGTGCTTGACGAGGTAGAGCTTGACGAGGTCGCCGCCGCGCGCGGGCGCAACGGAGTTGATCCCGACGCCGGCGATGTACGCGCCGAAGGCGGTGCGGAACTTCAGTCGCGTGTCGGGGAACGACGCGCGCAGGATGTTCTGCCAGGCGCGCGCACGGAAGAGCAGCTTGATCACCTGGCACGCGAGGGCGATCCCGAGCGCCGTCCAGCCGACCTCGGTCAGATGGTGGAAGAAGACGCCGACGGCGTGGAAGAACGCGCCCATCTAGGACGCCCAGGGTACGTCAGGCCCCGGCGGCGACCAGGACCCAGTCCGTGCCGAACCCGAGCAGCAGCCCGAGCAGCAGCGACCACGCGACGAGCGCCGGCATCGCGTAGCGCCGGCAGACCTCGAAGAGCTGGATCACGACGTACAGGATCGAGCCGCCGGCGACCGCGAAGAACACGACCTCGAGCGCGGGGCTCACCCACGCCTGGCCGATCACGGTGCCGAGGAACGTCGGGCCGCCACCGATCAGGCCCATCAGCCCGAGGAAGCCCCAGCTCGGACGCTCGGCCTCGCCCGACATCGGGCCGACGATCCCGAAGCCCTCGGTCGCGTTGTGGAGGCCGAAGCCGATGATCAGAACGAGCGCGAGGCTGAGCTCGCCCGCCGCGGCCGACTGGCCGATCGCGAGCCCCTCGCCGAAGTTGTGCAGGCCGATGCCGGTCGCGATCAGGAGAGCGAGGCGACGGCCGGGCGTCAGCGTCTCGAACCACGAGCGGGTCTCGAACTCGTCGACCGCTGCTGCGCCGGGGCCGACGAGCGGCGTCGCGCGCTTCGACTTCAGCCACTGGTCGTAGTAGACGAGGCTCATCAGCCCGGCGGTGAAGCCAAGGCCGAGCAGGATCGCGTAGCCGGCGAAGCCGCCCCACCGGTGCGCCACGAGGTGCGACTCGACGGGATCGACGCCGTGGGAGACGACGTCCCAGAAGAGGAAGACGAGAATCCCGGTTGCGATCGAGGAGAGCGCCGCCCGAAGGCGCGTCGAGGCGCTCCGGACACGGCCCATCGGCAAGCCGACGAAAATCGTCAGGCCCGCGACGGCGCCGAGGATGAGGGTCTGGGTGGTGCTCATTTCTCCCAGGTGTAAGGGTACCCTTACAGCGTGGCCGTACACCACGGGATCGACGAGTACCTCGAGACGATCTACTTCCTCGCCTTCCCGATCGGCGAATACCGGCCGGCTGCGGGGACGACGCAGACGATCGCGTCGCGCGTCGCGGAGATGCTCGGCGTCTCGCGCGCGTCGGCCGGCGAGATGCTGAAGCGGCTCGAGGCGGAGGGGCTCGTCGAGCGCGGCGAGCGCAAGGAGGCGATTCTCACGCCCGCCGGCGCGGAGCGCGCGCGCCGCGTCGTGCGGAAGCACCGCGTGATCGAGCGGCTGCTCACGGACTTCATGGGTTACAGCGCCGCGGAGGCGCACGTGCACGCCGACGAGCTCGGCGGGACGTTCACCGACGACATGATCGAGCGCATCGAGGCGAAGCTCGGGCATCCGGATCGCTGCCCGCACGGGTGGCCGGTCGACCCGGACGTCGAGCAGGCGGAGAACCGGGAGCTCGAGCCGCTGTCAGCGCTCCGGCCCGGCGAGAAGGCGACGATCGTGCGCCTCGCCGAGCACGACGGCGACCTGCTCCACTCGTTCTACGACCGAGGCCTCGTCCCCGGCTCGGTCGTCGAGGCGGGAACGGTGGACGAGAAGTCCGCCGAGGGCCTGTTCGTGCGGCGCTAACAGATTCCTTACGGTGCCTGGCACCGGCCCTGTCGCCGGGCGACTAGGCCGTTGCGGCCGTGAGACCCGCGGCGGTGCGGAGAGCCTCCGCCTTGTCCGTCCGCTCCCACGTGAAGTCGTGGTCGTCGCGGCCGAAGTGGCCGTACGCGGCGGTCTTCGAGTAGATCGGCCGGCGGAGGTCGAGGTTCTGCAGGATCGCGGCCGGGCGCAGGTCGAAGTGCTCGTCGACGAGCTCCTCGATCTTCGGCACCGGCACGTGCTCCGTGCCGAACGTCTCGACGAGTACCGAGAACGGCCGCGCGACGCCGATCGCGTACGCGACCTGGATCTGGCAGCGGTCGGCGAGACCCGCGGCGACGACGTTCTTCGCGACGTACCGCGCCGCGTACGCGGCAGAGCGGTCGACCTTCGTCGGATCCTTTCCGGAGAACGCACCGCCGCCGTGCGGCGCGGCGCCGCCGTACGTGTCCACGATGATCTTGCGGCCGGTCAGGCCGGTGTCGCCCATCGGACCGCCGATCACGAACTTGCCCGTCGGGTTGACGTACACGAAGTCGGGGTCGTCGAGCCGGTGCTCGTCGAACATGTCCCGCGGCAGGATCGGCCGAAGCACGTGCTCGACGAGATCCGGCTTGATCATCGTCTCGGGGTCGAGCCCCTCGCGATGCTGCGTCGAGACGAGCACGCGCTCGATCTCCACGGGCGTCTGCTTACCGTCGGCGTCGACCTCGTACCGGATCGACACCTGCGCCTTCCCGTCCGGCCGCAGGTACGGCAGCACGTCCGCCTTGCGCACCTCCGACAGGCGCTTCGCGATGCGGTGCGCCAGCATGATCGGCAGCGGCATCAGCTCGCGCGTCTCGTTCGTGGCGTAGCCGAACATCATCCCCTGGTCGCCGGCGCCCACCTTGTCGAGCGGGTCGTCGTCGCCCGGGTCGTGCTGCACCTCGTACGCGGCGTCGACACCCTGCGCGATGTCGGGCGACTGCTCGTCGAGCGTCACGATCACGCCGCAGGTCTCCGCGTCGAACCCGTACTTCGCGCGCGTGTAGCCGATGCCCTTCACGGTCTCGCGCGCGATCCGCGGGATGTCGACGTACGTCTCCGTCGTCATCTCTCCCGCGACCACGATCAGCCCGGTCGTGATCAGCGTCTCGCACGCCACGCGCGACATCGGATCGTCTGTCAGAGCCGCGTCGAGCACGGCGTCCGAGATCTGGTCGGCGATCTTGTCGGGATGCCCTTCGGTGACCGACTCGGACGTGAAGAGGTAGGTGCGCTCCGCCATTCGGGCGAGGGTAGCCGATGCCGGCCTAGTCGTTCGTCTTGAGCGCCGCGACGACGGTCTGGACGTTGCCCTCGCGCGACCCGTACACGAGGAGGGAGCGCAGCGGCTTCAGGTCGGCCTCGAGCCCCGCCGGGATCGTCTGGTTCGCGAGCTGCGCGAACCCCGACACCGCCGGCAGCGCGTCCTTGACGTTCAGGAAGAGAAAGCCCTGCTCGCCGTCCGGCATGCCGCCCGCAGCCTTCGCGTCCTTGAAGATGCTGTCGTCCACGAGGTGGCCGACGCTGCCTTTGAGCTCCGCAAGCGCGTTCGCGCTGTCGGTGACGACGAGCTCGTCGCCGTTCACGCCGTAGTACAGCGCGACCGACCCGAGGTCGACCTTGTTCAGCGTGCCGCCGTCGACGGCCGTCGGCACCGGCGTCACGCCCGTGCGCGCGAACTTGCGGATCAGCTGCCCGATCGCCTTCTGGACACGCGCCGGGTCCTTCGGCCGCGATGCGAGCGTCACCTCGGGCACCGGCAGGCCGGCTCGCACGTACGCGATCAGCGGCCCGTCGAGCACGCCGACGAGCGCCTGCAGGTCGAACCCGAGCGACTTCGAGATCGAGCCGAGCTGCTGCTGCGCCGACGACGGGAACGTCGTGCCGCCGTTCGTCAGCGAGAGCGCGACGATCGAGCCCGACGGGATCTGGCCGGCGAGGTCGGTGCCGAGCGCGCCGCCGATCTGCGAGGTGCTCGCGTGCAGCTCGAACTTGAGCCCGCCGCTCGCCGACGTCAGCGCTGCGGCCACCCATTTCGCGCCGCTGAACGAGTCGAACGCCTGGCCCGCCGTCGCGCCCGCACCGGCCGCGCGGGCGGTCGCCGCCTTCATCGCGGCGCGGATGCCGAGCGGCGCGGCATACACGCGCACGATCGCGTCGCCGCTCGACGGGATCGTCTGGCCGGCCGTCTTGTACGCCTCGTCGTCGGAGAGGTTCGACTTCCGGCTCTTCACCGCGTCGATGTACGCCTGCTTGTCCGAGAACACCGTCCAGCCCGACATGGTCGTATGGATCAGCTTGTGCGCGTCGAGCTGCGCGTCGAACGCCTTCTCGTCCTTCGGCTGGGTGAATCCGACGGCGCCGACGTTGCTGTCCGCCGACACGGCGGCGACGTCGACCTCCGGGCCGATCGAGCTCTTCACGGCGCGCACGTTCACGCCGCCGGAGGCGATCGACGAACGGATCGCCTGCAGAACGCTGTCCTTGAACGGGAACTTGTCGAGGACCGACTGCGCGCTCTTCAGCTGCCCCGAGCCGAGATCGGTGTCGACGGTGACGTAGGCGAGCGCGTCCTGCGGCACGAGCCCGGCGGGATCGGCCGCAGACCCGCCGCCCGCGCTTCCGCAGCCCGCGAGGACGACGGCGGCGAGCGCGACCCCTGCAATACGCGCTTTCACGCCTCCCAATCCTACTCCTCGGTCGGACGGCGCCCCATCAGGCTCTCCGCCAGCTCGTGGAGCGGCATCCCGTCGAGCACCGCGCACACCCCTTCCGTGATCGGCAGCTCGACCCCGATGCGGTGCGAGACGTCACGCAGGACGGGCGCGGTCGTCAGCCCCTCGACCGCCTGCCCGATCTCGGCGCGCGCTTCGTCTCCGGTGGCGCCGCGCGCGATCAGCTCGCCCGCGCGGCGGTTGCGGCCGCTCGGATGGAAGCAGGTGACCATCAGGTCGCCCATGCCCGCGAGCCCCGAGAACGTCTCCGGCTGCGCGCCGAACGCCTCGCCGAGGCGCGCCATCTCGACGAGCCCGCGCGTGATCAGCGCCGCCTTCGCGTTGTCGCCGAGCCCGAGGCCGTCGACGCCGCCCGCCGCGAGCGCGATCACGTTCTTCGCGGCGCCGCACAGCTCGACACCGACGACGTCCTCGTTCACGTAGACGCGGAAGACGAGCGAGTTCACCGCGTGCTGGAGCCTGACGGCCAGCTCGGCGTCGTCCGACGCGATCACGGTCGCGCCGGGGAGCCCGGCGAGCACTTCCTCCGCCATGTTCGGACCCGACAGCACGGCCACGGGCCGATCGGTGACGAGCGTCGAGAGGCGCTCGCCCGTCGCGGGATCGAGCCCCTTTGCGAGCGAGAGGATCGGCGCGCCGCCGCCGATACGCGTGAGCACGTCGCGGAACGCGTGGCTCGGCACGGCTAGGACGACGAGGTCGGCGCGGTCGTACGGCGCGCTGTCGATGCCGTCGCGGCCGACGAGCGTCACGTCGTGCGCGCGCTCGCGGAGCAGGTGCGCGAATGCCGTCCCCCACGCGCCCGCGCCGACGACGACGGCGTTCATGTCCGTTTGCGGAAGTCGACGACGACCGGCACGCCTTCGAGGCTCAGCCGGTCGCGCAGCTGGTTCTCGACCCAGTAGCCGTAGTCGCGTGTGACGAGGCCCGGGTCGTTGACCGTGAAGCGGAACCGCGGCGGCCGCGTCGCGACCTGCGCGCCGTACAGGAGGTTCAGGCGGCGCGCGCCCTTCGAGGGCGGCTGACGCATCTCCTTGAGCTCCCCGATGAACCTGTTCAGCTCCGCCGTCGGCACGCGCGACACGAAGCGGTCGTAGAGCTCCGTCACCTTGCCGAGGAGCCGCGAGACGCCGCGGCCGCTGACGGACGAGATCGTGATGAAGTCGGGCCGTTGGCGCAGCCGCCGCTGCAGCTCGGGCCGCACCTCCTCGATCGTGATCTCGGAGACGTCCCACTTCGAGAGGACGATCAGCGTCGCGCAGTGCGCCTTGCGCGCGACCTCGACCGCCGTGATGTCGCCTTCCACGATCCCCTGCGACGCGTCGATGAGGACGAGCGCGACGTCCGCGCGCTCTGCCGCGTCGAGCGCACGCAGCTCGCTGTAGTACTCGATCCCCTGCCGCTGCCTGCGCTTGCGGCGCAGGCCCGCGGTGTCGATCAGCTGGAACGTGCGTCCCTCGTGCTCGAGGATCGTGTCGATGGTGTCGCGCGTCGTCCCCGGCACCTCGGAGACGATCGTCCGTTCGGCACCGACGAGCCGGTTGTAGAGCGAGCTCTTGCCGACGTTCGGCCGGCCGAGGATCGCCACCCGGATCGCGTCGTCGTGCATCTCCCGCTTCGACTCGCCGGGCAAGAGCGCGAGGATCTCGTCGAGGAGGTCGCCGGTGTTCGACCCGTGCAGGCCCGAGATCGGAAACGGCTCGCCGAAGCCGAGCCGGTGGAACTCGAGCGCGAGCGGCTCCTGCGACGGGTCGTCGATCTTGTTCGCGAGCACGAGCACCGGCTTGCGCGCCTGGCGCAGGATCTGCGCGAGCTCCTCGTCGCCGGGCGTCACGCCGGCACGCGCGTCCACGACGAACAGCACGAGGTCTGCCTCTTCGATCGCGGCACGTGCCTGCTGGGCGATCTGCCGCGTGATCGGGTCGGGATCCGCGATGTCGACGCCGCCCGTGTCGATCAGCAGGAACTGCTTGCCGTTCCACTCGCACAGCAGCGTCTTCCTGTCGCGGGTCGTACCCGCGGTGTCGTGCACGACCGCCTGCCGCGTCGCCGTCAGGCGGTTGACGAGCGTCGACTTGCCGACGTTCGGATAGCCGACGATCGCGACGGTGCCTTCGAGCTTCACGCGTCCCGCTCCTCGAGCCACGCGAAGAGCTCGTGGATCCGGCGCTCGATGATCGCCGTCGCTTCCTTGTAGCCCTTGCCGCTCCGCGGAACGTCGTCGAACTCGAGCGGCTCGCCGAAGGCGATCGCGCAGCGGTTCATGTGCTTCGGGCTCCAGTACTGCGTCCCGTAGATCGCGACCGGGATCACGGGCACGTTCTCCTGCAGCGCGACCATCGCCGCTCCCGGCTGCGCGGCGCCGGGTCGGCCGCTCTTCTGCCGCGTCCCCTCGACGAACAGCCCGACGACGTGGCCGTTGCGCGCCTCCTCGCGCATGCGCCGGACTGCGTCGCGGTCGGACTCGCCGCGGCGGATCGCGATCGTGCCGTGCATGCGCAGGAACCACCCGAGGGCTGGATGGTTGGCGGCCTCCGCCTTCGCGACGAAGTAGACGGTGCGCGGAGATTCGACGCCGACGAGCGGGATGTCGATCCAGTGCAGGTGGTTGATCGCGTAGACGAGGCCGCCCGTCGCGGGGACGTTCTCGCGGCCGTACACGAGCGGGCGTGTGGCGAGCCGCGTCGGCCACCCCATGTAGACGCGGCCGAACGCCCACGCGACGTCGGTGGCGCTCACGGCGTCGCGACGGAGCGCTCGCGGATCAGCTCCTCGATGCGCGCCACGACGTCGTCGACCTCGAGATCCGTCGTGTCGATGAGCACGGCGTCCTCGGCCGGCTGCATCCGCTCGCGATCGGACTTGTCGCGCGCGCGGAGGTCGGTCGCGAGCGCGTCGGCGCCGATGTCCGGCCGCTCCTTCTGCCGCCGCGCGGCACGGATCTCCGAGTTCGCCTGGAGGTAGACCTTCACCTCGGCGTCGGGCGCGACCACGGTGCCGATGTCGCGGCCTTCGATCACGGCGTTGCCCTGCGATCCGAGCTCGCGTTGCCGCTCGCGCATCACCTCGCGGACCGGATGGTGGCGCGCGACGACCGGGACCATGCGGTCGATGCGGGCCTCCCTGATCGACGAGGTCACGTCGTGGCCCGCGATGAACACGCGGCCGACCTCGTCGAACACGACGGGATTGCGGCGCGCGAGCGCACCGAGCGGCTCCGGCTCCGCGAGCGGCAGCCCCTCGCGCAGCGCGAGCCACGTCAGCGCGCGGTACATGGCGCCGGTGTCGAGGTAGCGGAAGCCGAGGCGCTCGGCGAGCTTGCGCGCGACTGTGCTCTTGCCGGCGCCCGCCGGTCCGTCGATGGCAACGATCATCGTGTGATGCTCCCGAGGAGGTCGAGGAAGCCGGGGAAGGATACTGCGACGCTCTCGAACCCCTGCACTTCCACCCCTTCCCGGCTCGCGACGCCCGCGACGGCGCCGAGCATCGCGATCCGGTGGTCGCCCCGCGCGTCGATCCGCCCGCCGCGCAGGCGAGCCGGGACGCCGGTGATCTCGAAGCCGTCGGCGTGGCCCTTCGCACGGACGCCGAGCGCGCGCAGCGCGTCGACGAGCGCGTCGATCCGGTCGGTCTCCTTGTGGCGGAGCTCCTCCGCGCCGCGGACGCGGCTCTTGCCGCGCGCGTGCGCCGCGAGCAGCGCGAAGAGCGGCAGCTCGTCGATCAGGAGCGGCACCTCGCGCGCGTCGATCGTCGTCGCGGTCAGCTGCGCGGCGCGCACTTCGAGGTCGCCCGCGGGCTCGGCGCCGATCCGCCTGCGCGCGAGCACGCTCGCACGTCCGCCCATCCGGTCGAGCACGTCGAGGAGGCCCGTGCGGCGCGGGTTGAGGCTGACGTCGTGGATCGTGATCCACGACTCCGGCACGATCGTGGCCGCGACGGCGAACGGCGCGGCGCTCGAGAAGTCGCCCGGCACGTCGACGTCGCCGAGGCGAAGCGACTGCGGCGGGTCGACGCTGACGCTCTGCGGGCGGATCGTCACGTGCACGCCCGCCTGGCGCAGCATCAGCTCGGTGTGGTCGCGCGTCGGCGCCGGCTCGAGGACGGTCGTGCGCCCATCCCCGCCGAGGCCGGCGAAGAGGACAGCGCTCTTCACCTGCGCGCTCGCGACCGGCAGCTCGTAGTCGATCGCGGTGAGGCTCGTCCCCTCGATGCGCATCGGCAGCCGGCCGTCGGTCGTCTCGATGCGCGCGCCCATGCGGCGGAGCGGCTCGGCGACGCGCTCCATCGGCCGCGAGCTGAGGCTCTCGTCTCCGGTCAGCGTGAACTCGCCGGGCTGGAACGCGAGCAACCCTGCGACGAGTCGCGCGAGCGTGCCCGCGTTGCCGCAGTCGATCTCGGCGCTCGCGAGACCGCGAAGCCCGGCACCGTGCACCGTGACCGTGTCGGCGTCGTCGACCTGCACGCCGAGCGCACGCACGGCGTGCAGCGTCGACTCGGTGTCGGCGGAGCGGCCGAAGCCGCGGATCGTCGTCTCGCCGTCGCCGACCGCGCCGAGGAGGAGCGCGCGATGTGAGATCGACTTGTCGCCGGGGACCGCGAAGTGGCCCTCGAGCGCGGCGGCGGGCTCGATCCTCACTGCTCGAGCACCGCGGAGACGACGACGCTGTAGCCCTGGCTCTCGAGCAGCGCCGACGCACGCTGCGCCTCGGCCTCGCCCGCGACGAGCAGCGTCAGGGTGCCGCCGCGCTCGGGCGAGACGTGGTGCAGCTCGAAGTCCTCGATGTTGATCCGCTCCGCGCCGAGGGCCTGCGTGATGCCGGCGAGCACGCCCGGACGGTCGGGCACGTGCACGCGGAGGCGCTGCAGCTCACCGGGATCCGGATACTCGCGCTCGAGCATGCGCCGGCGGTTCTGCGACGCCTCGCCGACCCAGCGCGCGAGGAACCCCGCGTCGCCCTGCTCGAGTGCCGACTCGACCTGCTCGATGCGGCGGCGATGCTCGGCGAGCGCGCTGCGGATCGCCTCGGCGTTGTCGAGGTAGATGTCGACCCAGATGCGCGGGTTCGCGCCGGCGATGCGCGTCATGTCGCGGAGGGAGCCGCCGGCGTGCGCGAGCGGCTCGTGCCCTTCGATGCGCGATGCGCCCGTCTGGTTCGCGACGATGTTCGCGAGCACATGTGGCACGTGGCTCGTCATCGCGACGAGGCGGTCGTGCGCGGCGGCGTCGATCGCGACCGGCGTCGCGCCGAGCGACGACGCGAACGTGTGCACGAGGCGGTGGCGGTCGGCCTCGGTCTGCGCGACGGGTGTGAGGAACCACGTCGCGCCCTCGAACAGCTTCGCGCTCGCGTTCTCGGGGCCGCGCGTCTCGGCGCCGCAGATCGGGTGGCCGCCGACGAAGCGCGGGCTGCCGCTCGCCGCAGCGACGACGGACGCCTTCGTCGAGCCGACGTCGGTGACGGTCGCGTCGCTCGTCGCCGCGAGCACCGCCTTCACCGTTGCGGGGAGCTGTGCGATCGGCGCCGCGACGACGACGAGCTCGGCTCCCGCGCACGCGTCCTCGAGAGACACGGCCGGTGCCAGGCACCTGGCCGTGGCCCGTTGGAGCACGTCCGGATCGGGATCCCAGCCGACGACGTCGTCGCCGCGGGCGGCGGCGGCGAGTGCGACGGAGGTCCCCATCAGACCGGTTCCGACTACGGTGACGCGCACAGTGCCCGCATTGAACCTGAGCCCGCCCGCCCTGGTCCGGCAGCTGCGCGCAGACGAGCGCGGCTTCGCGACGACGCACGCGCCGCGGCTCGCGCAGGACCGGCAGTCGATCCTGCGGATGCTCGGCCGTGACGCGCCGCTCGCGAGGGCGGTGATCCGGCTCGCCCCGTCGGAGCGCGACGACGTGCAGGCGCGCCTCGACCTGCAGGCGCTGTCGGCGAGCACGCCGCCGCTCCGGGTGCGCATCCGCATCGGCGCCGCCGCGCCGGAGGCGAGCCTCCTCGCGTGGTACCGCGAGGGCGAGCGCCGTTTCGGCGTGCGCTGGCAGGTGCTCGCGGCGGTCAACTTCGTCGAGAGCGGTTTCGGCAAGGTGCGGAACAACAGCGTCTCGGGCGCGCAGGGCCCGATGCAGTTCATCCCTGCGACGTGGCGCGCGTACGGCCTGGGCGGCGACGTGCACGACCCGCACGACGCGATCCTCGGCGCCGCCAACTACCTCGCGGCGAACCACGGCCGCACCGACATCCGCACCGCGCTGTGGCACTACAACCCGTCGCACCTCTACGTCGACGCGGTGATGCGCTACGCGCACCGCATGACGACGGTGAAGTGGGCGTTCGACGAGTACTACCGCTGGAGGATCTACATCCGCCGGGCCGGCTAGAGAACGAGCGCGTTCGCGAACACCTGCCACGCGAGCAGGCTCTTCGCCACGAGGCTCAGCACGAGGTACACACCCTCGCCGTAGCGGTACGACAGCCACGGGCCGACACGCGCGTACTGCAGCGCCTGGTTCACCGCGAAGCTGTTGAAGAGCACGAAGAGCGTCACGAAGATGAAGTAGACGAACGTCGGCGGCGGGTTTCCTTTCGCGACGGAGATCGCGAGCTGCGCGCCGATCGCGAGCCAGGGGACGGCGCCGGCGACGCATCCGAGCACGAACGGGAGCCAGCGCGTCCGCTCGCGGCCGGGCGGGTTGAAGAGCTCCATCAGCCAGCCGAACAGGATCATCGCGGTGTTCACCCCGAAGAGCGCGAGCAGCGCGACGTAGTCGGCGATGCCGGTGAGCATCGCGATCAGCACGACCATCACCGACGCGGACAGTGAGTACTCCACCCACCGAAACGGATTGACGCCGCGTCCGAGTGCGCGCTCGTACGTGCGGCGGAACGGCGGCAGCGCGACGAGCGCGTGGTCGACGGCCGCGAGCAGCAGGAACGCGGCGACGAGCGGCCCGATGCGCAGGTGGAAGAGCGTCTCCTGCGGCGGCGTCTCGCTGCCGGGCGGCCCCGTCATGAACGCGCCGGTCACCGGCAGCGAGAACGCCGTCGAGAGCGCGAGGATGACCGCCGCCTGCGTCGCGTGCGCGGCAGCGAGGAGAAGGTTGCCCGTACGCAGGGTCATGCGGCTGTCGGCTCGACCTTCACGAGCGACGCGGCGATCGCCGTGCCGAGCACGAGGACGATCGCCGTCAGCGTCACGCCGACGGGCACCTTCTCGAACCCGATCGCGACGAGCTTGGCGCCGGCGAGTCCGAGCAGCAGCGCGAGCGCCGGATTGAGGTACCGGAAGCGCCGCACCGAGTCGGCGAGGAGGAAGTACAGCGAGCGCAGCCCGAGAATCGCGAATGCGTTCGCCGCGAAGACGAGGAACGGCTCGCGCGTGACCGCGAAGATCGCGGGGATCGAGTCGAGCGCGAAGATCACATCCGCGGTCTCGATCGCCGCGAGCGCGAGCAACGCCGGCGTCGCAAGCCGCGGCACCGCGCGCCGCACCGCCCGCACGACGCGGCTCCGCTCCGCGTCGAACGCGACGCCGCCGTGCCGGGCGAGCTTCACGGCGGTCGCGACGAGGAACGCGCCGAAGAGATAGATCACCCAGTGCGCCGCGTCCAGGACGGCCGCACCGGCGGCGATGAAGGCGGCGCGGAACGCGATCGCGCCGATCACGCCCCAGAAGAGGATCCGGCGCCGCTGCGCGAGCGGCAGCGGGAATGCCGCGAAGACGAGCGTGAACACGAAGATGTTGTCGAGCGAGAGGCTCTTCTCGAGGACGTAGCCGCTCAGGTACGCGGTGGCGGCAGCCGAGCCGAGCCACCGCCAGAGCACGCCCGCGAAGGCGAGGCCCGCGCCGACGTAGAGCGCGCTGAACGCGAGCGAGGCGCGCACCGACGGCTCGCGCCCGCGGAACGCGACGAGGTCGAGCGCGAGCAGCGCGAGGATCGCGGCGACGAGCCCGATCCAGGCGGTGGGGCCGATCGGCATGGCCCCCACTCTACACGAGTCTGTCTAGTTTTTGTCCAGAGTTGATTGAGCGCCCGTTAACGCGGCCCCTCGCGCATCAGCTCCGCGAGCCGGAACGCGAGGTCGAGCGACTGCCGCGCGTTGAGGCGCGGGTCGAGCAGCGTCTCGTAGCGCGACGACAGCTGCTCCTCGAGCACGTCGTCCGCGCCGCCCAGGCACTCCGTCACGTCCTCGCCCGTGAACTCGAGGTGCACGCCGCCCGGCCACACGCCCTCCTGCCAGCACGCGGCGAAGAACCCCTCGAGCTCACGCATGATCGTGTCGAAGCGGCGCGTCTTGACGCCGCTCGCCGTCCGGATCGTGTTCGCGTGCATCGGGTCCGACGCCCACAGCACCGGATGGCCTTCGTCACGTGCCGCACGCAGGAGCGGCGGCAGGAGCTCGCGCACGCTGTCCGCCCCCATGCGCGCGTAGAACGTCAGCCGCCCCGGCACGCGCAGCGGGTTCAGCCGCTCGCACAGCTCGACGACGTCCTCCGGGGTCGCCGCCGGGCCGAGCTTCACGCCCAGCGGGTTGTGCACGCCCGCGAAGAACTCGACGTGCGCATCGTCGACGCCGCGCGTCCGCTCACCGACCCAGAGCAGGTGCGCGGAGCAGTCGTACCAGTCCCCGGTCAACGAGTCCTGCCGCGTCAGCCCCTCCTCGTATTCGAGGAGCAGGCCCTCGTGCGAGGTGTAGACGTCGACCTCGTGCAGCCGCCGCTCGGCGCTCAGGTCGATGCCGCAGGCCGCCATGAACGCGAGCGCGCGCTCGATGTCCGTGGCGAGCCGCTGGTACCTCTGCCCTTCCGGCGACGACGCGACGAAGTCCTTGTTCCACATGTGCACCTGCGTGAGGTCGGCGTAGCCGCCCTTCGTGAACGCGCGCAGCAGGTTCAGCGTCGCGGCCGACTGGTTGTACCCCTCGAGCATCCGCCGCGGATCGGGGACGCGCGCCGCCGACGTCGGCTCGTCGCCGTTCACCATGTGGCCGCGGAAGCTCGGGATCAGCGCGCCGCCGACGTCCTCGAACTCGTCCGACCGCGGCTTCGTGAACTGGCCGGCGATCCGTGCCACCTTCACCACCGGCAGCGTCGCGCCGTACGTCAGCACGGCCGACATCTGCAGCATGATCTTCAGCTTCTCGCGGATGCGGATCGACGACAGCTCGTTGAACGACTCGACGCAGTCGCCGGCCTGGAGCAGGAACGCGCGCCGGTCGATCGCCTTCGCGAGCTGCTCCCTGAGCGCGCGGGCCTCGCCCGCGAAGACGAGCGGCGGGCTCGCCTTCAGCCGGTCGAGGACGGCGCCCGCCTCGCCCGCGTCGGGCCACTCCGGCTGCTGCAGCGCACGCCGCTCGCGCCACGAATCCGGGCGCCAGGTTGCAGGAGTGACCGCCATTTCCTCTATGGTGCCAGTGATGATCTCCGCCTCCAGCTTTCGGTGGTCGTGGCGCCGCGGGCGAGGCGGAGCCCTGCGCTAGGACGCCTCGTCCGCTGACTCACCCCGGCGCGCGACCACGACTTCCAGCGAGGTGACCTGAACCATGCGTGTGTTCTCCGGCATCCAATCGACGGGTGCGAAGACGATCGGCAACTACATCGGCGCGATGCGGAACTACGTCCGGACCCAGGACGAGAACCCGGGCGAAGCGTTCTTCTGCATCGTCGACCTGCACTCGATCACGGTCGAGTACGACCCGCAGGACCTGCACGACCGGACGCTCGACCTGGCGGCGCTCCTCTTCGCCGTCGGGCTCTCGCCCGACCGCTCGGTGCTCTTCTGCCAGTCGCACGTGACGGCGCACTCCGAGGGCGCGTGGCTGCTGTCCGCCGTCACCGGGTTCGGGCAACTCGGCCGCATGACGCAGTTCAAGGACAAGGGCGAAGGACGCGATTTCGTCTCCGCCGGCCTCTTCACTTACCCGGTGCTGATGGCGGCGGACATCCTCCTCTACCAGACCGACATCGTCCCGATCGGCGACGACCAGCGCCAGCACCTCGAGCTCGCACGCGACGTCGCGCAACGGTTCAACTCGCGTTTCGGCGACACGTTCAAGGTGCCGGAGGGCGTCTACCCGGACGTGGGGGCGCGGATCATGGACCTGCAGGAGCCGACGAAGAAGATGTCGACGACGACCTCGAGCGAGCAGGGCCGCGTGCTGATCCTCGATCCGCCCGACGTGATCCTGAAGAAGTTCAAGACGGCGGTGACCGACTCAGGGCGCGACGTGCGCTACCTCCCCGACGAGAAGCCCGGCGTCTCGAACCTGATCGAGATCCTGTCGGTCGCGTCCGGCCGCTCGATCGGCGACGTCGAGGCGTCGTACGACGGGCGCGGCTACGGCGACCTCAAGAAGGACGTCGGCGAGGCGGTCGTCGAGCTCTTTCGCCCGGTCCGTGAGCGGTACGAGGAGCTCCGCTCGGACGAAGGAGAGCTGCGGCGGCTGCTGCGCCTCGGCGCCGACAAGGCGCGTGAGGAGTCAGCGCCGACGCTGCGCCGGATGTACGAGCGCATGGGCTTCGTCAGCCCGTAGCTCGCGCCATTCGCCGGGCTCGAGGTCGTCGACGGTGAGGTTCGCGTAGCGGGAGCGGTGGAGCCGCCTGACACGGTGGCCCACCGCCTCCAGCATGCGCTTCACCTGCCGGTTCCGACCCTCGTGGATCACGAGCTCGATACGCGCGCCGTCGATCCGCCGCACCTGCGCGGGCCGCGTCGGCCCGTCGTCGAGCTCGACGCCCTCGCGCAGCCGCTGCAGCTCGGCGTCGGTCGGCTGCTTCCACGTCTCGACCTCGTACACCTTGTCGACCTCGTACCGCGGATGCGCGAGCCGGTGCGCGAGGTCGCCGTCGTTCGTGAGGAGCAGCGCGCCCGTCGTGTCGGCGTCCAGCCGGCCGACCGGCACGACGCGCGACGGATGGTCGACGAGGTCGACGACCGTCCTCCGTCCCTGCGGGTCGCTCGCCGTCGTGACGACGCCCGCCGGCTTGTTCAGCAGGACGTACGCGACCTTCTGCTTCGCGAGCGGCTTCCCGTCGAGGCGAACGTCGTCGGTCGCCTGCACGAAGGTGTTGAGCTCGCCCGGCGCCCCGTTCACGGTGACGCGCCCGGCCTTGATCAGCTCGTCCGACTTCCGGCGGGACGCGACGCCCGCGCGCGCGAGCCACGCGTTCAGGCGCATCAGCCGGAGAAGCGAGGATCCTGCGCGGCGGCGACCTTCGTCAGCAGCGCCTGGAGCGTCTTCCGCTCCGCCGCCGTCAGCGACTCGAAGAGCTCGGCGTCCACCCGCGCCACGATCGCACGCAGGCGTGCGAGCTCCTTCCTGCCCGCGGGCGTCATCGTCACGACGTGCCGCCGGCGGTCGTCCGGATCGCGGCGGCGCTCGACGTACCCCGCCTCCTCGAGCTCGTCGAGGACGCCGACGAGGTAGCTGCGGTCCCACCCGAGCGCGTCTGCGATCGTCGACTGCGTCTCGCGGGCGCCTTCGTCCAGCACGGCGAGGACGCCGTAACAGAGCGGACGCGAGCCCGTGCCCTCGTAGGCGTCGGCGGCGCGGTCCTTGGCCATCACGCCGAGCCGCTTCAGCAGGAACGAGGGGCTCTCCATGAGCTCCTTCGGAATCCGTGCCAGCTGCTCGATCACCATCTCAGGACAAGTGTAGCGCGTTCAACTGTGATCATCTGCTATCGTTTACTTAGTCAACGATTGTAGAAGGAGATCGATGAGCTTTACCTCCATTGACCGGCGCTACGGCGCACTTGCCCTGATCGTGATCGCCCAGTTCATGGTCGTCCTGGACGTCTCCATCGTGAACGTCGCGCTGGACGCCCTCAAGCGGTCCCTCCACTTCTCGGAGGGCGGCCTCCAGTGGGTGATCACCTCGTACGCCATCGTCTTCGGCGGCTTCCTGCTCCTCGGCGGCCGCCTCGCCGACCTCTACGGTCGCCGCCGCGTCTTCTCGATCGGCGTCGGCGTCTTCGTCCTCGGCTCCGCGCTCTGCGGCCTCGCCTGGTCGTCCGGCAGCCTGATCGCCTTCCGCGCGCTCGAGGGCTTCGGCGGTGCGCTGTTCGCGCCCGCGGGGCTCTCGCTCCTGATGACGGCGTTCCCCGAGGGGAACGGCCGGAGCCGCGCGATCGCGATCTGGGGCGCCGCGTCCGGCAGCGGCGGCGCCGCGGGCGTGCTGCTCGGCGGCGTGCTCACGTCGTACACGAGCTGGCCGTGGATCTTCCTGATCAACGTCCCGTTCGGGCTCGCGATCATCGCGCTCACCCCGCGGCTCGTCACCGAGGCGCGGCAGTTCGCGGCGCCCCGCCACTTCGACGTCGCCGGTGCGGTGACGGTGACTGCGTCGCTGATGCTGTTCGTGTACGCGATCACGTCGTCGGCGGAGCACGGCTGGGGCTCCGGCTGGACGTCCGCGGCGTTCGCCGCGTCGGCCGGCCTGTTCGCGCTGTTCGTCGGAATCGAGCGGGCGGCGGCGGCGCCGCTGATGCCGCTCGGGATCTTCCGAGTGCGGACGCTCGCGGCGGGCAACGCGGTGACCGCAGTGCTCGCCTCGGTCGCGTTCTCGACGTTCTTCCTGCTCGCGCTGTACCTGCAGCAGGTGCTGCACTACTCGGCGGCGCAGAACGGCGTCGCCTTCCTCGCGATCGCGCTCACGATCGCCGTGGTCTCGAACTTCGCCGGGTCGCTGACGAGCAGGTTCGGCGCACGGCGGGTGCTCGCGACGGGGCTGTCGCTGATCCTCGTCGCGCTCGCATGGCTCCTCCGCCTGCCTGCGCACGGGCACTACGCGGCGGATCTGCTCCCGTCGTTCCTGCTCCTCGGGCTGGGGATGGCGCTCTCGTGGGTGCCGGTGACGATCGCGTCGCTCGCCGGGGTCGCCCCGGCCGACGCCGGGATCGCGTCCGGCATCTCGAACACGTCGCGCCAGGTCGGCGGCGCGCTCGGGCTCGCCGTCGTGACGACGATCGCGACGTCGGGAGGCGGCTACCACGATGCGTTCCTCGCGCTGTTCGGGCTGACGGTGGGCGCTCTCGTCGTCACGGCAGTCCTGCTCCGCCCGCGCGCCGCCGTTGCGCCTGCGGCCATGCCGGAGGAGACGGTCGCGCTGGCGGAAGCGGCCTAGGGGACGAGCAGCAGCTTGCCGACCGTGCGGCGCGCCTCGAGATCCTCGTGGGCGCGCCGCGCGTCGGAGAGCGGGTACCGCGCGCCGATCCTGATCGCGAGGTCGCCGGCCCGGATCAGCGCGAACACGGCCGCCGCGCGCTGCGGGGTCGAATAGTTCGCGAGCGTCGGCCGCTGAACGTACAGCGAGCCCTTCGCCGAGAGGACACGCGCGTCGATCGGATCGGGCTCGCCGCTCGCCGCGCCGTAGAGGATCATCCGTCCCGTCGGGGCGAGCGCGTCGAGTCCGGCCGCGAAGGTCGTTCTGCCCACACCGTCGTAGACGGCGATCACGTTCGCATCCTCGATCTCGTCGTAGCCGCGCACCTCGTCGGCGCCCGCGTCCTTGGCGAGCTCGCGCTTCTCGTCCGTCGACGCCGTCGCGATGACGTAGGCGCCGCGCAGCTTCGCGATCTGCACGAGCAGGTTGCCGACGCCGCCGGCCGCCGCGTGCACGAGCACGCGGTCGCCGGGCTGAATCGGGTAGCTGTCGTGCGCGAGGTAGTGCGCCGTCATTCCCTGCATGCACGCGGCGACGGCGGTCTCGGTGTCGACGCCGTCCGGGATCTCGAATGCCTTGGCCGGGTCGACGGCGACGCGTTCGGCGTAGCTCCCGGGGATGCGCGACCAGACGAGCCGGCGCGCGTCGGCTGCGATGCCGCCCGCCTCGGCGCCGATGATCGCCGGCGGAGCCGTCCCGTAGTCGTCGCGCTCGCGCTCGTAGACGTCGCGGTAGTTGACGCCGATCGCCTCGATGTCGACGAGCAGCTCGTTCGCAGCCGGCTCCGGGTCCGCGACGTCACGCACCTCTAGCACCTCGGGCCCGCCGTGCCGTTCGAACCAGACCGCTTTCACGTGAGCTTCGGGAGCACCTGTTCGCCGTAGACGCGGATCGCGTCCCGAGCGTACTTCCCCGAGCAGTTCATCGCAGCGACGATCGTCGCGCCGATCTCCTTCAGCTCGCTCAGGCCCTCCACGTGCTGCTCCGGGTCGGCGGAGATGATCCCGCCTTCCTTGAACTCTTCGTCGGAGACCTGCTGCTCGGCGTGCTCGTACATCCTCTGGGGCTCGTGCCAGTCGTCGACGTAGAACTCGTCGGGCTGCGTGCCCTTCCACGGGCGTGCGGCTTCGAGCGCCTCGTCGTCCGACGGCCCGTACGAGAACATCGCCTGCAGGATGATCTCGCCCTTGCCGCCGGCCTTCCGGTAGGTGTCGATCAGCTTCGGCGCCTGCTCCGGGTCGCCGAGCGTCCACAGGCCGTCCGCATGCTTCGCGGCGACCTCGGCAGCGCCCTCGTGGAACGCGGAGACGTAGAGCTTCGGCGGGCTCGACGGGAGCGTGTGCAGCTTCGCGTCCTTCGTCTTGAAGTGCTTCGAGCCCGACGAGATCGTCTCGCCGCTCCAGAGGCGGCGGATCATGTCGAGCGCCTCGTCCATCATCTCGAGCTGCTCGTCGCCGGACGGCCAGTCGAAGCCGACGGGGCTCTCGTTGAGGCTCTCGCCGGAGCCGTAGCCGAGGAAGACGCGGCCGGGGAACATCTCCTCGAGCGTCGCGAAGCCCTGCGCGACGAGCACCGGGTGGTAGCGCGCGACGGCGGGCGTGACGGCGGTGCCGATCGCGACGCCGTCGGTCGTCGCGCCGACCGCGCCGAGCCAGGGCCACGCGTGGCCGGACTCACCCGGCTCCCACCAGGGCTGGAGGTGGTCGCTGCAGCCGATCCCCTCGAAGCCGGCCTTCGCGGCGAGCTGCGCGTGCTCGAGCAGCTCGCTCGGCTTGTACATCTCGTGTCCTGCGCCGTAGTAGATCTGCATGCCGCTCGGTCTACCGAGCGGCTGCGACTGCAAACTCCCTGGCGCGCTCGGCGCGGTTCCGGTGCAGGAGCGCGTCGTCGCGCTCCTCGTAGTGCTCGTCGAGCCAGGCGACGATCGGGTCGGCGCCCGCGATGTGGTGCCCGTTGCCCAGCTCGAGGATCGGGACGCTCGTCTCGTCGAAACGGGAGAGGAGCTCGTAGCGCTTGCGCGGCTCCGCGGCGACCTGCCGCAGCATGACGTCGACGCCGAGTTCCGTAAGCCGTTCGCGTACCTCGGCGCTCTGCCGGCACCACTCCGCCTGCCAGAGCGTCAGCATGCGGCGCCGACCGAGTCGACGACGCGCTGGATCGCGTGGCGCGTGCTCGCACGCTTGGGCTCGGTCGAGGAGATGAAGGTGATCCCGTCGTTGAGGCCGACGGAGATGGTCGCATCCGGCGTCTTGATCGCGATGTTGAGGACGTCGATCTCCTCGGTGTCGAGCGCCTCGAGCGCCGCGAGGATCGCGTCGTGAAGGTCGAGCGGCGTCGAGGCCGCCAGGTCGTAGTGCAGCGTCGCGCTCATACTGAAAAGGAAGCGCGGGCGCGGGATTACGTCATCAGTAGATAGCCGCCGCGAGGCGACGGCGGTACTGCATGACGAGCGGATGCTCGTGGCCCAGCTCCTGGAAGAGCGCAACCATGGTCTCCCGGTCGAGGCGCGCGAGCAGGATCTCGAACGCGCGCTCGTAGTCCTTCGCTTCGAGCGCTGCTTTCAGCTCGGGGTCGTCGGTCTGCTCGGCGACGGGCGGCTTCGTCAGCTCGGCGAGGAACGCCTCGACGCGCGCCTTCGGCTGCGCGCCGACGAACTCCGCGACGACGTGGCCGTTCCGGAACGCCTTCACGGCCGGGATGCCGCGGATGTCGTACTGCTGCGCGAGCTGCTGGTTCGCGTCGGTGTCGACCTTCGCGAGCGTCACCCCGGCGTTCGCGGTGGCCTCTTCGAGGACCGGCGTCAGTGCCTTGCACGGCCCGCACCAGTCGGCCCAGAAGTCGACGACGACCGGCTCGTCGTGGCTCCGCTCGATCACGTCCTTCTCGAACGTTGCGTCCGTCACGTCCATGGACGCGAGCGTAGCGGCGTGAGATGGTCCGGCGGTGCAGCGCGTGTCCGCCGTCGTCGCCTCCGCCGACCTCGACCGCAGTCGCGCGTTCTACGAGGACGTCGTGGGGCTCACGCTCTCGCCCGAGACGATCCCGAACCACCTGCTGTTCGACTGTGGCGACGGCACGTCGCTGCTCGTGTACGGCCGCCCGGCCGAGAACAAGGCCGACCACACGCAGGTGCGGTTCTGGACGGACGACGTCGAGCGCGACGTGCGCGAGCTCGAGGCGCGCGGCGCCGTCTTCGAGGACTACGACTTCCCGATGCTGAAGACGGTCGACCACGTCGCGACGACCGCGGGCGTCGGCCGGTCGGCGTGGTTCAAGGATCCGGACGGGAACACGCTCGCGCTCTTCCAGCCGGAGTAGCTCGAACAGGTGTCCGACATCTTCAAGGTGTCAGACGCCCTTGCCGATCCCGAGTCGCGGTGGGGTGGCAGGACCGCGACTGGGGCAAGTTCTCGCACGACGAGTGGGACGACTACGTCGCGACGAAGACGGCTACGCCGCGGCGGACGCCCCGCGCGGCGGCACTCGTGGTCGCGGCGGCCGCGATCTCCGGCGCGGCCATGTTCCTCCTCCACCAAGGCCACGCTGCGCCGATCCGCCTGCCGCAGGCGCCGCCGGCGAACGTCGTCGACGTCAGGTGGCGCGACACGGATGTGGCGCCCGCGTCGACGGCCGGTCGGATCTGTCTCACCGACGCGCCGCGCGGCCAGATCTGCGCGACGTACACCGTCGGCGAAAAGCCCGCCGACGTCCTGACGCGGCAGCTGAACGCGCAGGGCTTGTCGGTGCGAAGCGGCTAGGCCGGGCGCTTCTCTGCGACCGCTTCGAGCCGCTCGCGGATCTCGGTCACGTCGGCGCCGAGGTCGTCGACGCGCGGCAGCGCCGCCAGCGACTCGAGCCCGAAGATGCGCTCGAAGAGCTGCGTCGTCCGATAGCGGATCGCGCCGAACTCGTTCTCCCGGCCACCCTCGGCGATCAGCCCCCGCTCGACCAATCCAGACACGACGCCGTCGACGTTGACGCCGCGGATGCGCGCGATCTCCGGCCGTGACACCGGCCCGAGATACGCGATGATCGCGAGCGTCTCGAGCGCCGCCTGCGAGAGCCCCTTCTCCGCCGGCTTCTCGAAGAGGCGCGCGCAAGCGTCGGACGCGTCGGCCGACGCGCGGAACGCCCACCCGCCGGCGACGTTCTCGACGACGATCCCGCTACGGCCTTCGGCGAAGCGCTCCTGCAGGATCTCGAGCGCCTCCTCGACCTGCGCCGGCTCGCACTCCGCGGCGCCGGCCATCTCCTCCACCGGCAGCGGCTGCGACGCGACGACGAGCAGGGCCTCCAGCGTCCGCGCGAGCTCCTGCGCGGGCGTTGCCTCGGTCGTGATCAGGCGGAGACTGTGTTCCAAGAGAGACTCCTTTCGGCGTCGGCGCGGGAAATCCTTATCGGCGCGAACGGCGCGGCCTGCGCGATCGCGATCTCGTTCTGCTTGCGCAGCTCGAGGAGCGCCAGGAAGGCGACGGCGACCTCGACGCGCGACAGCCCCTCCACCTCCTGGTCGAAGTCGAACCGCGAGCGCTTCCGCAGGAGCGAGCGCCAGCGGTCGAGGAACTGCGAGGTCGGCGGGAACCGAAGCGCCATGTGCGCCGTCGACGGCGCCGGCGGCTCGACCGACAGCGCGCGCAGCGCCGCGGCGAGCCTGTCCGGGTTCTGGGGCGCGAGCTTCCGCTCGGGCTTCGGCGCGAGCGGCGCCGGGCCGAGCCGGAAGTGCAGGTGGCGGCGCTCGTGCAGCCGGTCGCGCAGGAACTCGGCGGCTTCCTTCGCGCGGCGGTACTCGGCGAGCCGCCGCGCGAGCTCTTCGGCGGCCTCTTCGGGCTCGAGCTCGGCGAGCTCGGCCTCCTCCTCGGGGAACATCGCGCGCGCCTTCAGCTCGAGGAGCGCGCTGATCAGGATCAGGAACTCGCCGCAGGCGTCGAGGTCGAGCTCGCCCTTCTGCTCGAGATGGTCGACGAAGCTGACGACGATCTCGGCCAGGTCGACCTCGCGGAGCGGCAGCTCCTCGCGCAGAACGAGCGAGAGCAGAAGGTCGAACGGCCCCTCGAAGGCGTCGAGGTCCAGCTCGAGTTCACGGACGGCCACCGGCATGTGCGGGGCAGCGTACTGCCGCTACCGGACGCGGCCTTTCGGGATCGCCATCGCATGCTCGGGCTTCCGCGGCTCCTTCGGACGGGCGGTGTGGCGCCGCCGCGGGCCGCGCTGGTGGAGCACGAAGTACGCGGCCGCGAGCACGAAGAGAATCGCGCTGACCCAGGCGTTCAGGCGCAGGCCCGCGATGTGATGCGCCGGGTCGATCCGGAGGAGCTCCTCGAAGAAGCGGCCGAAGCAGTACCACGCAACGTAGAGCGCGAAGAGGCTCGGCGGGTTGATCCGGAACCGCTTGCCGACGTAGATGAGGACGGCCACGCCGATCAGGTCCCAGATCAGCTCGTACAGGAAGGTCGGGTGGAAGGTCGTGTAGGCGTTGTACTTCGGGTCGAGCGGCAGGTGCGCCGGGTCGATCTTGAGCGCCCACGGAAGTGTCGTCGGCTTCCCGTAGAGCTCCTGGTTCCACCAGTTGCCGATGCGGCCGACGCCCTGCGCGAGCAGGAGGCCCGGCGCCGCGGCGTCCATGAAGAGCGCGACCGACGCGCCCGCGCGGCGAATGACCCAGGCGCCCGCAAGCGTGCCGAGGAAGATTCCGCCCCAGATGCCGAGGCCGCCCTTCCACACCTCGAAGATGCCCTGCCACTTCGGCGTGGGCACCTCGTTCCAGGACGTGAGGTCGTGGTAGGCGCGCGCGCCGACGACGCCGAAGCCGACACCCCAGACGGCGACGCGCGTCACGAGATCCCAGTCGCCGCCGAGCGCGACCCAGCGTCGGCCGGTCAGCCAGATGCAGAGGAGGATCGCCACCAGGAGGGTGACGCCGTACATGTGGAGCTGGAGCGGCCCGAGGTGGACCACGCCGGTATGCGGCGAGGGGATGTAGCCGAGCACGGGCAGATTCTGCCCGGTCGCGTCGGCTACCGCAGGATGTCGGCCGCGAGCTCGGGCGCGCAGCCGGCGGCGACCATCGCGATGGCGCGGTGAAGATCGACGTCGTTGCGAACGGCGAACTCGGCTGCCAGATCCTCGGGGAATCCGGCCCGCTCGAGCTCCTGCGCCCGCCAACGCTCGACGAGCTCCTGCTCGGTCGGCCTGATGTTGGATTCCGCAGTTGGCATTCGGTTCCTCGTCTCCTTGGCCTTTCTTCGGTATCAACGTACCGACCGGATGTCCCCATGCCGGGGGATTCGACGATTTAACGGACTTCTTACGCCCGTAGTCCCGTGCACGCGCCTGGCCGATCGGGGCGTCTTCGGTTCAGTCCGGTAACTGCGGCATCTCGAGGTCGGCGCGGCGGCCGACGAGGACGCCGCGGGTGAGGGCTCTCTTGCCGAAGCGGTCGCGGACGGCGTCCACCGCCGCGTCGAGCTCTGCGAGCCGGCGGGCGTCGAACGGGATCGTGAGCTGGATCGCGTTCGCATTCTCGAGGTTCGTGACGGAGATGCCGACGAGCGTGACGCCGCGCTCTTCGAGCAGCGGCATCGTCTCGTGCAGCAGCCCGCGCGCGGCCCCGAGGATCGCGTGCGTGCTCGCGGTCGCGTCGGGGAGCGTGCGCGAGCGGGTGGCGCGGGCGAAGTCGTCGAAACGGAGCCGGAGGATGACGGTGCGGCCGACACGGTTCGCGCCGCGCATCCGCCGCGTCACGCGGTCGACGAGCGAGATCAGGTCGGCATCGAGCTCCTCGGGCGTCCACGGGCGGCGCCCTCGCGCGCGCTGCGCGCCGATACTGCGCCTGCGTTTGCGGTGCTCGACGCGGCGCGGGTCGCGGTTGTGCGAGAGCGCGTGGAGCTTTCTGCCTTGCGCGTGACCGGCGATGTGCGTGAGCACGTCTTCCGACAGGCGCGCGATGTCGCCGACGGTGTCGATCCCGAGCGCGTGCAGCCGTCTGGCCGTAACCGGGCCGACGCCCCAGAGGCGCTCGACGGCGAGCGGGTGGAGGAACGCGAGCTCCGTGTCTCGTGGAACCTCCAGCAGCCCGTCCGGCTTCGCCACGCCGGAGGCGACTTTCGCCAGGAACTTCGTGCGCGCGATCCCGACGGTGATCGGGAGCCCGACCTCTTCTCTGACTCTTTGCCTCAGTCGCGTCGCGATCGCGAGCGGCGTCCCGACGCTGCGCTCCATGCCGGAGACGTCGAGGAACGCCTCGTCGAGCGAGAGCCCTTCGACCACCGGCGCCATGTCTTCGAAGATCGCGAAGACGCGCCGCGATGCCTCGACGTACGCGTCGAAGCGCGGCGGGACGACGATCGCGTTCGGGCAGAGCTTGCGCGCGCGGGTGAGCCCCATCGCGCTGTCGACGCCCGTGCGCTTCGCCTCGTAGCTCGCGGCCAGGACGACGCCGCCCCCCACGATGATCGGCCGCCCGCGGAGGCGTCGGTCGTCCCGCTGCTCGACGCTGGCGAAGAACGCGTCCAGGTCGGCGTGCAGGATCGCCACGAACGTATGTTCGCACACGGGCGCGGTTGAATCCTCCACGTTGTTCGAGTCCGACACTGCGTACGACTCCTTCATGGGCCGCTACTCGACGCGGCTCGCGGCGCCATTCGCCGACTTCGCAGGGATCCGGCACGGCATGCGCGTCGCGGACGTAGGTGCGGGGACCGGCGCACTCACACTCGAGCTCGTTCGCCGCGGAGCGACCGTCGCCGCCGCCGAGCCGAGCGCGGGGTTCGTCGCCTCCCTGCGGGAGCGGCTCCCGGCGGTCGACGTCCACGACGCCCCTGCGGAGAAGCTGCCGTGGCAGGACGAGTCGTTCGACGCAGCGGTCGCACAGCTCGTGATCGCGTTCATGGCCGACGCAGCTGCAGGCGTCGCCGAGATGCGGCGGATCGTCCGGGCGGGCGGGACCGTCGCCGTCTGCATGTGGGACGGCGACGGGATGGAGATGCTCGCCGCCGTGCGGCGGACACAGCAAGCGCTGTCGAGCGGCGGCCCGATGCCGGAAGGGCGGGTGATGTATCGAACGCGCGAGTCGATCGAGTCGCTATTCGGCGACGGCTTCGGCGACGTGACGACCGACTTGCTCGAGATCGAGTCGAGCTACACGGGGTTCGACGAGTTCTGGAACGCCCTCCGTGGCGGCATCGGCCCTGCTGGAAGCTGGGCGGAGGGCCTCGAGGGGGACGCCGTCGACGCCGCCCGCGCGGAGCTACGTCGCCAGCTCGGCGAGCCGGAGGGAGAGTTCAGGCTGGCCGCTCGCGCCTGGGCGACGCGGGCCGAGCGCGTGTAGCCGCGCTATGCAACCGCGGACTCGCCGAGCAGCATCTTGACCTCGGCATAGAAGTCCGGCGCCGGCTTCACCTTGAACTGCGGCCCGAACGCGTAGGTCTTCCTGCCGTGCGACGTCAGCAGGTCCGCGTACACCGGCGACTCGCCCGGGAAGTCCCTGATCAGCTGCGCGAGCTCCTTGATCGTCCCCGCCCGCGCCTTCGTCGCATCGATCTTCAGCCGCACCTCGCGCATCTCGGGCACCGCCTCGAACGCCGCGAGCTCGAGCGCGACCAGCTTCGTCTCGCCCTCCTTGCGGTCGATCCGGCCCTTGACGATCAGGATCCGGTCGGCGGTGCAGAGCTCGCGCGACTTGTCGTACGTCGTGTTGAAGACGACCGTCTCGACGCCGCCGGTCACGTCCTCGAGCCGCAGGAAGACCATCTGGTCGCCGCGCTTCGTCGTCATGTGCCGGAGCCCGGCGACGATGCCGCCGACGGTCACGACCTCGCCGTCGCGGCGCCGGTCGAGCTCACCGATCGTCGCGTCCGATTTCCGCCGCAGCTGCTCGCGGATCCCCGACAGCGGATGCTCGGAGACGTAGAGGCCGAGCACCTCCTTCTCGAGGCGCAGGAGCTCGTTCTTCTCGTACTCCTCGGTCGGCGTCGTCGGGTGGTGCTTCGGCTTCTCCTCCTCGACGGGTGCAAGGTCGAAGATCGAGCCTTGCCCGGCGAGCCGGTCCGCCTGCTGCTTCTGCCCCCACGCGACCGCCTGTTCGAGTACCTCGAGGTTTCCCTTGCGCGAGCCGGGGACGGCGCCGCACTTGACGAGCGCCTCCATCACGCGCTTGTTCGAGACGGACGGGTCGACGCGCTCGGCGAAGTCCCAGATCGACTCGAACGGCCCCTCCTCGCGCGCGGCGATGATCGCGCGGCACGCGCTCTCCCCCACGCCCTTCACGGCGTTCAGGCCGAAGCGGATCTTGCCGCCGACGACCGCGAAGTCGGTCATCGACTCGTTCACGTCGGGCGGCAGCACCTCGATCCCGAGCTCGTGGCAGGTGTTGACGTAGAACGGCACGCGGTCCTTCGTCGACATCACCGAGCTGATCAGCGCCGCCATGTACTCGCACGGGTGGTTCGCGCGCAGCCACGCCGTCTGGTACGCGATCAGCGCGTAACACGCGGCATGCGACTTGTTGAACGAGTAGTCCTGCGCCTTTTCGATGTCGTCCCACAGCTGGCGCGCGACCTGCTCCGACGTGTCGTTCTTGATGCACCCCTCGATGAACTTGTTCTTCAGCGAGGCCATCAGCGAATGGATCTTCTTGCCGATCGCCTTGCGGAGATCGTCGGCCTCTGCGGGCGTGAAGCCGGCGATCGCCTTCGCGATCTCCATCGACTGCTCCTGATAGATCGAGATGCCGTAGGAGCCGCCGAGGATCGGCTTCAGGCGCGGGTC